>NZ_DASZGI010000397.1:0-3060 GCF_035938995.1 Actinocrinis sp. | reverse complement strand
ACGAATGAAAGCTGCGCCAAGCGATCCAGAGGTGCCGCAGCTTGCGTACCGAGAACGAGCGCGCCGAAGTAGATCACCGTGGTCGGGTTCAGCAGCGTCATCCCGAGGAGTCCGAGAAACGCCCGAACGGGACTCGTCGGCAACACAGTGTCCGCCGCAGCGATAGCCAGCGACTGCCGCTTGCGGTACTTGCCGACCGCGATGACGCCGCCCCGGATCGCCAGAATCAAGAGGACGCACGCCGAGGCCCACCGCAACGAAGGCATGATCGGCCGGATGTCCCGGGCGAGCGTAGCGCCGCCTAAAGTCGCGACCGCTGCGTAGAGACCGTCTGCGCTCGCCACGCCAAGCGCCGCACACGCTCCGATCTTCAGCGACGTGCGAGCCGTCAGACCGAGAAGATATGTCCCGATCGCTCCGACAGGCACCGCGACGCCGTACCCCGCGAGCAGTCCCGCGGCCAGCGCGGCGATCACGAGCGGAAGGGAATCGGCCTCCGCACTCGGCCCGTCTGCTGCTGGCCACGCGCCAAGACGGCAGCGTCGGACAGCAGGCGGGCGATGGTGGTCGCGGTCATGGGCAAAGCCTGCGGAAGACAGGGCTCCCCGCGCAACTCATTTCCGCCGCGCGAGCGCAGAAGGACCCTCATGACAACCGGTCGTCTTCGCGCGCCTTCATGCCCATCTCACTGCACGGTCAAGACGACCGGTCATTTTCACACACGGCTTCACTTCTACCGCGCGATCGCCGCATCACCCGCAAGACGACCGGTCATTTTCACGTCGGCTTCTTGTCTGCCTCGCTGTGCGCTCAAGACGACCGGCCGTTTTGAACGCCGCGTCGCGGGTGCGAGCGGCGCGTCAAATGCGGGTGCTGCGGCGCTCGAGCATGACGACATCGCGCCACACGCCGTGGTGTTTGCCGATACGCTCGCGGGTGCCGACCTCGCGGAATCCGGCGCGCCGGTGGAGCGCGAGACTAGCCGTGTTCTCCGGGAAGATCCCGGACTGGATGGTCCAGATCCCGGCTTCCTCGGTCGACGCGATGAGTGCGCCGAGCAGCGCGAATCCGATGCCTTGGCCGCGCGCGTCCGGGTGTACGTATACGGAGTGCTCGACCACTCCGGCATAGACGCAGCGGTCCGAGACAGAGCTCGCCGCGATCCAGCCGAGCACCCGACCGCTCTCATCGATGGCGACGTGGCGGTGCGCAGGCAGCTTCGCTTTGTCGAACGCCTCCCAAGTCGGCGCGTCCGTCTCGAATGTGGCCTGTCCCTCGTCGATGCCGAGCTGGTAGATCTCCAGGACCTGCGCGGCGTGCTCTGGACGCATTGCTGTCAGCCGTACGGACTCGCTCGTCATCTCATCCCGCCGCTCCCAGGGCGGCGATCTCCCCACGCCAGATCTGGCCGTCACGCACTGGGAGCAACCTTCGCCAGACCGTTGATGATCCGGTCCATCGCGTCGCCGCCGCGCGGGTCGGTGAGGTTCGCCAGCAGCTTGAGCGTGAAGCGCATCAGCATCGAATGCGACAGCCCACGCTGGGTGGCCGCCCGCATCACCTTCGGATTGCCGATCAGCTGCACAAACAGCCGTCCGAGGGTGTAGTAGCCGCCGTAGGTCTGACTCAGGATCTTGGGATAGTCGGACAGGGCCAGCTCGCGGTCGTAGGGCGTGCGGCGCGACTTCGCCTGCGCGATGACCTTTGCCGCGATCTCGCCGGACTCCATGGCGTAGGTGATGCCCTCGCCGTTGAACGGGTTCACCATGCCGCCTGCGTCGCCGACGAGGAGCAGGCCCCTGGTGTAGTGGGGCTTGCGGTTGAATCCCATGGGCAGCGCGGCGCCGCGGATCGGCACGGTCCGGTTCTCCTCGGTCATCTCCCACTCGGGTGGGGTCGAGGCGAGCCAGCGCCGCATCATGTCGCGGTAGTCGACCCCCTTGAACGCCGAAGAGGTGTTGAGGATGCCCAGGCCGATGTTCGAGGTGCCGTCGCCCATCCCGAAGATCCAGCCATAGCCGGGTAGGAGCCGGTCAGGCTCGTTGGCGTCGCGTAGCTCCAGCCACGACTCGAGGTAGTTGTCCTCGTGGCGCGGCGTTCGGTAGTACGCCCGGTATGCCACGCCCATCGGCCGGTCGTCCCGCTTGCGCAGCCCCATCGCGATCGACAGCCGGGTGGAGTTCCCGTCCGCGGCGACCACGATCGGCGCGCGGAACGCCGTCTCGCTCTTGCCGCTGCCGAGGCGCGCGTTCACCCCGACGATGCGGGAGGTGCGCTCGTCCAGGATCGGCCCGGCGACGTTGCAGTTCTCCAGAAGGCGGGCGCCGGCCTTCTGGGCCTGCCGGGCGAGCAGTTCGTCGAAGTCGGAGCGCGGCCGCACCAGCCCGTAGTTCGGGTGCGAGGCCAGTTCCGGCCAGTCCAGCTCGAGGGTCCGGCCGCCGCCGATGATCCGCAGGCCCTTGTTGTGCAGCCACCCGTTCCCGGGCGAGGTGTCTATCCCCATCCGGACCAGCTGGGTCACGGCCCGCGGGGTCAGCCCGTCCCCGCAGACCTTCTCGCGCGGGAACTCGGTCTTTTCCAGCAGGAGCACGTCGAGCCCGGCCTGCGCCAGGTGGTACGCCGTCGCCGAACCGGCCGGTCCGGCGCCGACGACGATCACGTCGGCGGTGTTCTCGCTGTTTTGGGTCGCCACGCAAGCAGTCTAAACAAGGCCCTGGTGGCAGGCGGCGGGCGGATCACTCCGTGGACCCGGTCCCGGCCGCGTGACCGTCAGTCCAGTCCGAGTCCGGCCGAGTTCGGGACGCCGTCGGCGGCGGTGTTGTCGGAGGCCGGGTGGGACTTTCCGGCCAGGCCCTGCACGAAGGCGGTGAGCAGGTTCAGCGTCGCCGTCCGCACGAACGCACGATCCGCCGCGGTCAGGTGGGAGGAGCACTGGGAGCCGAGGGCGCACTCCCACCGCATCGTGCCCGCGTCGAAGACCCCTGCTCCGGACGGCGCGGTGTAGTACGCGGATTCCTGATAGCTGGCGTGCCCCTGGCAGGTCAGTGGCGAGTGGCTGAG
>NZ_DASZGI010000396.1:0-3277 GCF_035938995.1 Actinocrinis sp. | reverse complement strand
CCGGCTCAGCGGTCCTGGACGGTGATGCCGAGCGCGGCGGCGAGAGCCGGGGCGAGGTCCACCAGCTGCCCGCTGTCGATCACCGCGCCGCGCAGCCCGTCGAAGCCGCCGGATATCCCCAGCTGTGCGCCGCGCAGATCGACCTGGGCGCATTCGGCTTTGGCGAACGTGACCTCCTCCAGGCGGCAGTCCGGGAAGCCGACGCGATCGAGTTCGGCGCCGGAGAAGTCGACGTCGCGCAGCAGGCAGGAGTCGAACACCACCTCGGTGAAGTGGGCGCCGCGGAAGTTGACCGAGTCGAACTTGCAGCGCTGGAACACCACGCGGCGCCACTGGGCGTCGTAAGCCTGGACGCCTGCTATGCCGGCCGCCACGAACCAGGAGTCCAGCCAGTCGGTCTGGGCGAGATCGGCGGCGACCAGCCGGGTCTCGTGCAGCCACACGTCGCTGAACCGGGACTGGCGCAGGCTCGCCTCCTCCAACCGCACCCCGTTGAACGCGCACTCGAGGAAGCGTGCGCCGTTCGCGGAGACGTTCTCGAAGACGGCGTCGGCGAAGTGGTAGGCGTCGAAGTCGTCGGTGGCGCTGAAGTCGTCGTCGAACGGGCGCAGCGCAGACGCGAAGGACAGATCGGCGAGGCTTTGCGGGACGGCGTTCACGGCGGCTCCTCAGCGGTCGTCGGCGGGTGCGTGCACGGCGGCATCGATCAGCTGGGCGAGTGCTGCCGCCACGCGATCGATCCCGTACGTCGGCTCGCCACCCGGCTCGGTCATATAAACGTCACGGCGGATCTCGATCATGAGCGCGGTGACGGCTCGGTGCGTTCCGTAGTGGCGCAGCGGCACGTAACACCCCGCGAAAGGACTGTCGAGCCCCACCTCGCCGCAGTCCCGGAACGCGGCACGCGCTGCGGCGAGCAGCCAGGGCGGCGTGTGAAAGGCGTCCGTGCCGAGACAGATCTCCGGGCGAGGTCCGTCCGCGTGCAGCTCGTAGGGGAGCGGCTTGCTCGGATATGAGTGCACGTCGATGATCACGGCCCGGCCTGTCGCGGCAAGCCGAGCGTCCACGAGGTCCGCCATCGCTAGCGCGTACGGATGGAAGTAGCGGGATAGCAGGTCCGCGACGTGCTCGGGGTCGTCCGCGCGCAGCGGCCGACCGGACGTGGTTTTGGTGTAGACGGCTCCCATGCCCACCGCGCGCATCTCCTCGCGCTCGTCGGGGAAGCGCTCGGGATCTACCACGAGCCGCGACAGCCGGTTGGCGAAGGTCCACGGCCGGTGTGCCGCGGCCGCGGCGGCGCGCGCGGCGATGAGGCCGGTGTGCGAGTCGGTCATGTCGTCGAGCTCGGCGGCCAGGGCGACGTCGTCGAGCAGGATTCGGCGCCGCACCTCGTCGGGGATGGCGCGCGAGCCGTGCGGCACGTGCAGCACGACGGCGCCGTCCGGGGTGCCGGGGATCGTCTCGAAGCCGGACATCGGGATCACGCTACTGGACGGCGCCGACACGTCGGCGGGTGAGGCTCACGCGCCGCGACGCAGCTCGCGCCGCACGACCAGGCGCAGCCCCGTCCACGTCTCGTCGACTGCGCAGACCTTGTTGTCCACCAGCCCGGTCGGCAGCGCCAGCTCCCGCACGACGTTGTCGTCGACCTCGGTGGCCAGACCGGAGGCCCGCTTGGGCCAGGCGATCCACAACGCGCCGGCCGGCTTCAGCGCAGGCCGGACCGCGACGACCCAGCGGGCGAGCGTGTCGCGCCGCCTGGTGAAGCCGACGACGACGTCGATCAGCCGGCCGTCGAGGAAGTCGGCGCCGGCCGAATCAGCGCTCGGCGAACCAGATCCGGAGAACGCCATGGCGGGCGCCCGCTCGACGGTCACGCCGACCGGCAGCGGATCGAGCAGCGCCTCGAAGCCCTCGGGCGCGTCCAGCAGGACGACCGTCGCGCCCTCCTTGATGCCGAGCTTGCGGGGCAGCAGGGTCCCTGAATAACCGGCCATGCGGACAGCCTCGGGGAACGCGCCGTTCCCGGCAACCTGGTTATGCCTTGGAAGGATTATGTTCAAAAAGCGGATAGACACACGGTGCTTGGCAAGCGGGCCATCACGCGTTTGAATCACGGCCATGACCTCGACGGCCTGGATCGGCAAGACCGCCGCGCAGATCTCCGACGCCGTGCGCACCGGCCAAGTCACCCCGCGCGACGTCGTCGCGGCACATCTCGAGCGCATCGCCCGGCTCGATCCCCGCCTCAGCGCGTTCCGCCGGGTCCGCCACGACGAGGCCCTGGCCGAGGCCGACGAGGTCGCCGCCCGCCCCGATCTGGCCGAGCTGCCGCTCGCCGGGGTGCCCGTCGCGATCAAGGACAACGTCGAGGTCGCCGGAGAGCAGAAACGCAACGGCACCACCGCGAGCCCGGCAGACCCGAACCCCGTCGACCACCCGGTGGTGCAGCGACTGAGGGCGGCCGGCGCAGTCGTCGTGGGCCTCACAAACGTCCCGGAGCTGTGCCTCTTCCCGATGTCCGACAGTCCCTTCGCAGTCGTACGCAACCCGTGGAACCGCGAGCGCACCCCCGGCGGCTCGTCCGGCGGCAGCGCGGCGGCCGTGGCGGCGGCGCTGGTACCCCTCGCGCACGGCAACGACGGGCTCGGCTCGATCCGCATCCCCGCCTCCTGCTGCGGCCTGGTCGGCATCAAGCCGGGCCGCGACGTGGTCCCGGTCTCCCTCGACGGCACCGAGCAGTGGTTCGGCCTGGTCGAGAACGGCCCGCTGGCCACTACGGTCCAGGACGCGGCGACCGCGCTGTCGGTCATGGCCGACGCCCCGGCGCTGGCCGAACTCGAGGAGCCCGAGCCGCTGCGCATCGGCATCTCGGTGCGCCCGATCCAGGCCGTCAGCCCGATCGACCGGCCGTGTGCCCAGGCCGCCGTGTCGCTGTTCGCCGTCCTCACCGGGCTCGGCCACACGGTGGCTCGCCACACCCGCGGCTACCCCGTTTGGCTCGGCCCTTCGAACCTGAGCACCTGGTACTCCTGCGCCTCCCTCGACACAGACGAACTCGACCAAGCCGAACTGGGCCACGCCGTGCGGCAGATGATCCAGGTCGGGCGCGTTCTGAGGAGGCTCCACACGGACGGGGCGCGAGGACGGGCCCGCTGGCGCGGCGGCGCCGCGGAGACCTACTTCGGCGACGACATCGACGTCCTGGTGCTGCCCGCCCTGGCCACCGCGCCGCCCGAGGCCCGGCGCTGGGGAGAACACAGCGCCGCACGCGCGA
>NZ_DASZGI010000395.1:0-21525 GCF_035938995.1 Actinocrinis sp. | reverse complement strand
GCGGCATCCTCGTCCAGGGGTTCGTGAAGGACGTGGCCGTTGAGGCCTAGGAAGAGCCAGGTGATGTCAGCTGGCTCGTCTGGGTCGGTCGATCAGTTCAGGCAGAGGCAGAAGGGGTGCCCAGCCGGGTCGAGGAACACCCGGAAGGTCGTGCCGGGCTGATGCTCGTGCCGGGTCGCGCCGAGTTCGAGCACCGCCGCCTCCGCGGCGTCGAGATCGTCGACGACGACGTCGAGGTGCATCTGCTGCGGCACCTCTTGAGCCGGCCATTTCGGTGCGGTGTAGCCCTCCACCTCTTGGAAGGAGATGCACTGGCCGTACTCGGCTCGGATCTCGACCCAGCCGGGTGCGACTTCGACCTTCCAGTCCAGCATTGCGCCGTAGAAGGCCGCGAGGGCGCCAGCGTCGGGACAGTCGATGACGATGCTCGGGAAGCGTGCGATTGCCATGCCGCGCACGCTACCTGCCATTACGGACGATCGACGTCCGGATTTGCAGCGAAGCTCAGAAAAGCGTCGGCGGGCCTGCGGGAATGGGCTCCGGAAGGGGTTCGAGCTGTGGCAGGCGAGCGCGCACCTCGTCGTGGAATCGTCGGGCGAGGACGAGTGCGTCGGCGTTGTCCGGGGTGTGGATGAACATGGTCGGGGAGCGGCCCTCGCGCAGCCAGTCGACGACCGTGTCGAGCCAGGGCTGCCAGCCTTCGGCCGTGCGCTCGGGGTCGTCGCGGCCGATGTAGCGGACGACGGGATGGTTTGTGAGCGCTTTCGTGCGCCGGGGCACGCGCGGCTTCTTGCGCCAGGCCTCGCGTTCCATGTCACTGACCGGCTCGCCGTCGAACAGCACGGCGGTGTCGAACGTGACCCACTCCGCGCCGACGCTGCCGAGAATCTCCTCCAAGCTCTGCTCCCACCGCGCGTCCTCGAAGAACGCCCTGTGCCGGACTTCCACCGCATACCGGTATTCGCCTGGAAGCCGGCGCAGGAACCCGGCCAGCGTGCCAAGACCGTTCGGGATGAACGACGGTGGCAATTGGATCCACAGCGCGTGAATGCGCGGGCCTAACGGTTCAACGGCGGCGAGGAAGCCGCGCAGCAGGTCGTCGACGTCGGTGAGGCGGCGTTCATGGGTGATCGGCCTTGGCAGCTTGAGCAGGAATCGAAAGTCGGGCGCGGTCTGCTCAGCCCAGGACTTGACCGTGTCCAGCGACGGCGTGGCGTAGAACGTCGTGTTGCCCTCCACCGCATTGCACCAGGACGCGTAGGAGCGGAGGCGATCCGCTGGCGGCAGCGGGTTGGGAAAATGGCGCGCCTGCCAGGCTGGATGTGTCCACATCGCGCAGCCGACGTGGAGTTCCATGGGTCCGAGCGTAGCGTGACTCACACGTAGTCGAGGACTGCGGCAAGCGGCCGTGGCACCCGATCGAGCTCGACGGCCTCTGCCATAAGGCGCGCGTACCGCTGCTTTCCACCCGACCGGCCTCCCATGAGGCGGCGCAGCTGATGGTGCAGGCCGCGATCACGCAACGCCGGCTGGCGCTGCAACCGGTGGAACGAGGTGATCTCGCCCGCGGCCTCGACGATCTCCAGGACCTGTTCGGCCCCGACGGCTCGGATCAGCTCGTCCTCCAGGTCCGCCGAGCAGACGAAGAACCCGTGCGCTTCCAGTTCACCTTCGACGGCTGACGTCTCCGAGCAGAGGCCGACGCGCGCGAGTCCACGACGAAAGTGGCGCTCCTCCGCGCTGTCATAGAGCCCTGCGATTCTTACGTCGAGTCCGGACGGACCGTACCGGTCGAGGTAATGGCCGATGTTCGTGGCGCCGTTCATCGCCAGGACGTGGACGCCCTCGGCATGGAGATCCCTGCCGCGCCGCCGGGCCAACACCTCCAGAGCCGACCGGTCGCTCATCCCCTCGACGAGTACGACCGCCTGCGGAATCACCTCCGCCGCCAGGCTCTGGTCCGTCTCCACCATCCCCACGGTAGCCCGCCGCGCGGTGTGACGAGCAGCAATTATTCGCCCAGCCGGACCTCATGCGCTGCAGATCGCGCTGTGCCGGAGCGATGCGCCGCGATCAGTACGCAGCGGCGGACGGCGCGAGCGCGCGGATGATCCCCTCGGCGTATGCGGTCGCCGCGGCCGGGTCCACGTCGGGGTGGCCGATCAGCGGATCCCAGTTCAGGTCGTAGAAGAGCTCGGTGACGCCTTGCGCGGCCAGCCACGCGGCGTCGTCGCGGATCTGCTCGAACGAGCCGGACAGCCGCAACCGCTCGCCGTCCGGACCGGCCGTTCCCTCGCCGAGCGGATCGGGCCGAACGACGCCGCGGCAGACGATGCGAAGCGCCTCGGGGTCGCGGCCTGCATCCTCGGCCGCCGCGCGGACGAGCGCGATGTCCTCGCCGATCCGCGACAGTTGCGTACCGCTGCGGCTCATCCAGCCGTCCGCCAGGCGCCCGGCCCGCGACAGCGCCGCGGGGACGCTCCCGCCGAGCAGCACCGGCGGCCCGGGCCGCTGGACGGGCTTGGGGTCCATGCGACTCGGCGGCACGGTGTAGAACTCGCCGTCGAAGCTGCTCACGCCGTCGGCCCACAGCGTCCTCAGCACCGCGATGTACTCCGCGGTGCGCGGCCCGCGCCGGTGCGTCGGGGCCCCCGTCGCGGCGAATTCGACCGGCGACCACCCGGCGCCCAGGCCCAGATCGAACCGGCCGCCCGAGAGCACGTCGAGCGTGGACGCCTGCTTTGCGAGGTACACCGGGGAGACGAACGGCAGGTTCACCAACGCCACACCGAGCCGGAGGCGCGAGGTGTGCGCGGCGGCGTATGTCAACGCGAGCAACGGGTCCAGGACGCTGCGGTACACCGGCTCGGCCGGATGGTCCGCAGGCACGAGCAACCGCTGGAAGGTCCACAGCGAGTCGTACCCGAGCTCTTCCGCCAGACGCGAGAAGTGGGCGAGACCCTGCGGCCCCGCCCACGCCCCCGAAACCGGTGCGCCCACTCCGATCTTCATGCGCGCACCCTATCTCCGCTGCGCGAGCAACCCTGCCAACGACGCGGCCCGCATGCATGAAGACTCGCGCTACGGGCACGCAGCGTGACCCGAAATTCGGCTATTCGAATCGCGCGTTCTGCGTTCTCGTGATGCGACCGAGGAACGGCAGTGTGGAGGCGATGACCAGGAGCGAGACCACCAGCCCGACGCCCATCGTGACGTAGTACGCGCCACCCGGGGTCGGCACGGGCGTACCGCTCGGCGCGATCTTCACCGCCGCCAGCACGGCCAGGCCGTAGCCGGTGCCCGCGGCCAGGATCGTCGCGGCGGCGAGCGGGAGCACGGCCTCGAGCGCGACCACGCGGTACAGCACCAACGGCGACGTGCCGCTGAGCCGCAGCAGCGTGAACGGCCGCTTGCGCTCAACCAGGCCGCCGCCGACCGCGACCGCCAGACTTGCCCCGGCGACCAGCAGCGTCAGCAGGACCGCGGCGTTCATGATGCGGTCGATGACAGTGCTGACGGTCTCACGCACCACCACCTCCTCGCCGAACGTTCTCGGTGCGAGGCCGGACAGGGACATCGGCGTATGCGTGACCAGATACGTGCGCACGCGTTCGAGCGTGGCCGGGTCGTTCACCTTCACCAGCACCGCCTGGAGATCCAGGGCGCTGAAGTCGTTCGAGGCTGAGGAGCTTGACGACGTGACGATGGGCCGGGTGCTGTACAGGGGATTGTCGGTGGTCAGGTTGCTTGTGTCGGCCTGGACCGCTGTCCGCCCGGGAGCGCACGTGCCGAGCGCCGGGATCTGGGCGAGGGCCGCACAGCCGACGACCGAGTTGGCCTGCTGATCCGGTCCGTCCTCGGTCGGGGGAGGAACCGAGCTGACGTTGCCGCCCTGCTGCGCGGATCCGCCGCCGCCAGGAGCTCTGGGCGGACCGCCCTTGCCCGGCTGTACGGCGATCTGTGGCGGCGAGTAGATCGGTACCACGGCAGCACCCTGAATCGCCTGCAACCCGTGTACGAGCGCGGTGCTCGTCGCGGGCGGCAGGCCGGCGATGTCGCCCGTGGTATTCGGGCCGCCGCCACCGCCGCCGCAGTTGACTTCGTTGCCGCAGACGTCGGAGGGCGTGAACGTGTCGATCAGCACGTCGGAGAGCGCTTGGGCGTTCGGCGTCGCGGTCGTCCGATTGACCGTCGGCATCAGGCCGGCCAGCATGCTGCCGAGGAACACGGCGAGAACCAGACCGCTGACGGACCGGAACGCGGCCCGCGGATTGTCCGCGAGCCGACGCGCGGCCAGCAGCGGCGCGGGACCGCTGGCGAGCGCCGCGGTCAGGCGCGCCGCCTGCGCGGTCAGCCACGGCCCGGCGACGACGAGCCCGATGAGGATCAGCAGCAGTCCTGGATAGGTGCCGGCGCCGATGTTCTCGGGCGAAGTCGTCACGATCCCGAGCATGAACAGCGCGATGCCCAGTACCAGGACGGAGATCCGGCCGATGCCCGGCGCGGGCGGCGTCTGCCGGCGGCTGACGCCGAGCGGGGAGATGCGCACCCGGCGCAGCGAGATCAGGGCCGCGATGGCCGAGGCGAGCGGAACGCCTATCAGCATCGCGAGATAGCCGGCCGCGGTCGGCGTCACCGCGTAGGCGAAGTAGCGCGCGCCGGTCGGCGAGTGGTCCGCCAGCACCGGTCGGACCAGCTCGAACAGCCCGATGCCGAGCACCGCGCCGAACAGGGCGCTGACGGTCGCGTCGACCGAGGCGATCACGTTGATCTGCCTGTTCGTGGCGCCGACCAGCCGCAGCGCGGCGTAGCGCTCCTCACGGCGGGCGGCGGCGAGCCGGGTCGCCGAGCCGATCAGGATGAGGATCGGGAAGACGAACGCGACCGCGCCGACCGCGAAGGCGTAGCGGAAGTAGTTCGTCCACACGGACGTCTGCGGGCCGGCGGCGATCCGGTCCACGCGAATGGTGAAGGGCAGGTTTTGGAGCTGGCTCGGCTGATAGCCGACGAACACGACGAGGTCGTCGGGGCCGGTCAGGGCTTTGTCGCCGATCGTGCCGATCTCGCTGCCGGGGAAACGGTCGCCGAGTTCGTCGCGCGGCGTGGAGTCGATCAGGGCCGTGAGAGCGGGCGAGGCGTAGTACTCGCCCGGGCCCGGCAGTCTGCTGATTCCGGGCGGAACCGGCGCGTCCGGGCCGAGTGCGGCGACGTCGAGCCGCTGGATGCTGCGCCCCTCGAAGACGTCCGCGGTGTAGCTCCAAAGCTCGGTGTTCGAGTTCGACCCGCCGGCGGCGGCCATGGGCTGCGTGGACTGCCAGGAGGGCTGGCTGTTCGTGTACTGAAAGCCGTGGAACTCGGCGAGGACGCAGAGCAGGACGGTGACGCCCGCGGCAACTGCGGCCATGGTGACCAGCAGCCGGGTGAGCGCTTCCCTCCCGCTGCGCAGCGTGAGGCGTAATCCGAGGCGGTACATCAGCGCACGACCTCGCTCGCGGTTTCGGCCGGGGCGATGACTTTGCCGTCGCGGACCATGACCATCCGCTCGGCGTAGGCGGCGACCCGCGCGTCGTGCGTCACGAGCACCACCGTCGCGTTCTCCTGGCGCGCGGTCTCGATGAGCAGGTCCATCACCCGCTCGCCGGTCAGCGAGTCCAGCGAACCGGTGGGCTCGTCGGCGAAGACGACGCGCGGCCGTGGCGCGAGGGCGCGCGCTATGGCCACCCGCTGCGCCTGGCCGCCGGACAGCTCGCCGGTGCGCCGGGCGCCGAGGTCCGCCAAGCCCAGCCGATCCAGCCACGAAGCGGCCTTCTGATACGCCTCCTTGCGCTTCACCCCGCTCAGCAGCAGCGGCAGCGCGACGTTGTCCGCGGTGGTCAGTTCGGGAACGAGCTGACCGAACTGGAAGACGAACCCGAAGCTGGTCCGGCGCAGCACGGTGCGCTCGGCGTCGCTGAGGGTGTCGATACGGCGGCCGTCGAAGATCACCTCGCCCGCGTCCGGCGTGTAGATCCCCGCCAGACAGTGCAGCAGGGTGGACTTGCCCGAGCCGCTGGGGCCCATCACGGCAAGGATCTCGCCGGCGCCGACCGCGAGATCGGCGCCTCGAAGCGCAGGGGTCTGACCGAAGGACCGGTACACGCCCCTGGTCTCCAGCAGAGTGCCGCGGGAAACCGGCGCGGCCTCGGCCTCGGCCTCGGCCTCGGCAGCCGAAGCCGAAGCCGAAGCCGAAGTGACCGTGGTGGCGGGGGCGGCCTGTGAATGCATCATCGTCTCAGGACTCTCGTTCATCAGAGGCGCACCATCTCTTTCAGAGCGCCCAGTCGCGCCTCGGTGACATCGATCCAGCGGAGATCGGCTTCCAGGTGGAAAAGGCCGTAGTCGGCCAGCAGCATCTCGACCTTCGTCCCGGTCCGGCGCACCTCGGTCAGCTCGCGCATCCGCCGCATGTGCGCTGCGCGCTGGGTGTCGAGATAGTGCGCGGCGTCGCGGCCGAGCATCAGTGCGAGCACGACTTTGGCGAACAGCACGGACTGCAGGTGCGGCTCCGGCTCGGCGGGGTTGGCCAGCCAGGACTCGACCTCGTCGCGCCCCGTCTCGGTGATGGAGTAGCGCCGGCGCTCCGGCCCGCCGCCCGGCTCGGCCTCCCCGGCCGTCACCTTCCCGTCCCGGGCCAGCCGGCCCAGGGTCGCGTACACCTGCCCGAAGGGCAGCGGCTTGTCCCGTCCGAAGAACTCGTCGTAGAGCCGCTTGAGGTCGTATCCGTGGCTGGGCTGCCGATCAAGCAGCCCGAGCAGGGTCAGAGGAACGCTCACGATCCGAGAATACACTGAGGGTATACTCTGAGGAAGTAGTTTAAGAGAGCGGCCGTTAGCCCAGGTCAAAGCCCTAGGGCAGGCCAACCCGCGCGGCGTGATCGTTTTAGGCGCCCATCACCGGGCGGCTACGCTCCGTCATCGCGCGTCTAGCCGCAGCGGCGTGTCTCCGTTCGAGCTCCCGTAGCCCCGGGGAATGATGTGGGTATGGCAGACCTGTATCGCGACCGATGGATCACCTGTACCGAGGACGGGATCGAGATCCGCTGGTACTACCTCTGGGGGCACAAGGAGATCCCGTACTCGGCGATCCGCTCGGCTCGGCGCGTGCGACTTAGTGCGCTGCGCGGCAAGGGCCGCATCTGGGGCACGGCGAATCTGCGCTACTGGGCGAGTCTCGACCCCGGCAGGCCGGGCAAGCAGATCGGGATCGTTCTCGGCGTCGGCAGCCGGGTGAGCCCGTTCATCACGCCGGACGACCCGTCGGCTGTCGCGGAGATCATCAGAGAGCGGTCCGGTCTGAAGGAGATCCCCCTCGAGGAGGCCGGCCCGATCGTCTGATGCGCACGGTCGTCGAGCCCTGAGGGGAACCTGCCGCTCCCGCGCCCCGTCCAAGGTGCACTGGCTCCCGATCACGGGGCCTTCACGGGAGGGCGGGGCACATGCGCAGAGGTCTCCGAATCAGCTTTCTCATCCCGGCGGCACTGGCGGCGCTGACTGGCCTGACCGCCTGCCAGACGGCGAGCTCCGGCCCGCCCCCGGGTGGCTTTTCCCGCGCCACCACGGGCCAGCCGGGCAATACTGGCCAGTCGGATCAGTCGAATCAGCCCTCGGCGTTCGGGCTCGGCGACCGATGTCCTGCCACATCGACCGACCCCGCCGTGCAGAAGCTGAGCACCGACCGGGTCGACGTCCCACTTCCCGCCGGTTTCCACCCGGTCAAAGCCGTGCGGTGCAGTTCGGAGCTGCGCACGGTGCCAGGCAACGGTGTGTGGCAGGCCGACGAGGCCGACGTCGCCGATTCAGGCCTCGCGCCGCTGCTCGCGGCACTGAAACTCCCCTCCGCGCCGAGCACCCAAGGCATCTGCACCGCCGTGGGCTTCGTGCGGCCGAACTTCGCCCTGGTCGACGCGGGCGGGGTGGTCGTGCGTCCGAAGCTGCCCGAAGACGGGTGCGGGGTGCCGTTTGAGCAGGTCCTGATAGCACTGAATGCGCTGCCCTGGCGCGCTGAGGCCGACCAGATGGTGGTTCAGGTCCAGACCCAGGAAGAGTCCGACACCGGCTGCGAGTCGTCTTACAAGGACCTGTTCGAACTGCCGCTTGTGGGCCCGGCTCCGCTCCCGTGGAGCAAAGAGCACCCCTCCGAAAACGTCTCTCCGACGACGGTGTGTGTCTACGCCGAGCCCTCGACCCACGGAGCGGCCGAGACGTCCTCCGGCGTACAGGGCGCGGTCGGCGCGTTCACCCACGGCGTCAAGCTGACAGCGTCACAGCAGGCTGCAATAGACGCAGCGCTCAACCAGGCGTCCGACACGGCTGTCCCCATCTGCGCGACTCCCGCCACTCGGTTCGCGGAACTCGTCGGTCCGGACATACTCACCGTCGCGCTAGAACTCGACGGCTGCCATCGGCTGAAGTGGCCGAACGCCTTCACCGACGCCGCACCCGCCTCCCTGCTGCAAGCCCTCGCCGCGGCCGGAATCGCCTAGCGCACCTTAACCAAAATTAACAGTAGCCTGTCCAATTGACAGAATGCTGTCCATGATCGAGCTGAAGATTGTTCACGTGGCCGTGTACGACACGCTTGCCGACTGGGAGGTCGGGCACACAATCGCCCATATTCGATCCGCCGCCTACCAGCACTCCCCCGGCCGCTATGACGTGGTGACCGTCGCGCAGAGCAGCGAGCCGGTCACCACCGTCGGCGGTATGCGGATCCTGCCCGACGTGGTGCTTGACGAGCTTGACCCGGCCGATTCGGCCATGCTGATCCTGCCCGGAGCCAGCAACTGGAACGAGCCCAGCGGTAACGCGCGATTTGCCAGGGCCGCCCGGCAGTTCTTGGAATCCGGGGTGCCGATCGCGGCGATCTGCGGCGCTACCCTCGGCCTTGCCCGCGAAGGACTATTGGACGATCGGGACCACACCAGTGGCGCGGCCGCCTACTTGGCCGCCTCGGGCTACGCCGGTGGCGCGCACTATCGTGAGGCCGCCGCCGTCACCGACCGCAACCTCATCACCGCCGGCCCCACCAACCCGATCGAGTTCGCCCGCGAAGTACTGGCGCTGCTCGATGTGTACAGCCCCGAGGTACTCGACGCCTGGTACCGCTTGTTCGCGCACTCCGACGCGAGCGCGTTCCCGGTTCTGATGGCGGCGGGCGCACAGTGAGCAGCCCACCGACCGATCCAGCGCAACTGCTATCGGGTACCGCACTCACGGTCTTCCGGCTCAACGGACAGCTGCTGGAGGTCTCTGAGAAGCTGGCCCGGCCGGCGGGCCTGACCGCGGCCTGGTGGCAGGTGCTCGGCGCGGTGGTGGGCGGGCCGCTGCCGGTCGCCGGGATCGCCCGAGCGATGGGCATCACCCGCCAAAGCGTGCAGCGCATCGCCGACCTCCTGGTCGACAAGCGCTTGGCCGAGTACCAGCCGAACCCCGCTCACGCCCGCGCCAAACTGCTGGTGCTCACTGAAGACGGCCGGGCCGCGCTGGCCCGGATCGGCCCGGCGCACCGGGCGATGGCGCAGCAACTCGCCGGACAGCTCGGCACCGAGGGATTTCAGCAGGTGCTGACTGCTCTGCAAACTCTGACCGCGGCACTGGACGCGATCACATCGGATTGAGATCGCGAGGTGGTCCCCGGACTTCAGCCCCCCTTTTTCAGACACCGCGCCTGAAGTGGACAGACTGGCGGGGGCGATGTTACAGCCCCCTAACTCGGCCCTGGCGGGCGCTGGTTTCGGCGGCGTCGGTGGCGGACGACAATCAGCACGATGACGATCACGGCTGCGGAGGCGAGCAGGTAGAGGGAGTAGCGGCCGACTTGCCGGTAGATGGTTTCGATATGGCCGCCGGCCAGGTAGCCGACGCTGGTCCAGGTGCCGACCCACAGAACGGCGCCGAGGGCGTTGAAGAGCACGAACTTGCGCCAGTGCATGCCGGTGGTGCCCGCGACGATGCCGTTGGCTTGGCGCAGTCCTTCGATGAACCGGGCGAAGGCCACGATGGCGCCGCCGCGTCGGGTGAAGAAGCTCTCTGCTTTGCTCAGCCGCTCTTCGGTCAGCCGGACGTAGCGGCCATAGCGCAGCACGAGGGCGCGCCCGCCGAAGTGGCCGATGGCGTAGCCGGTGTTGTCACCGAGCATTGCCGCGGCGAAGGCGACGACGCCCACGGCTACGATGTTCAGCCGCCCGGCCCCGGCGTAGGCGGACGCGGCGATCAGGACCGTCTCGCCCGGGGCGGGCACGCCGAAGTCCTCGACGAACAGCAGGAACGCGACGGCCAGGTAGCCCCAGCGGTCGAGCACCGGAGCGAGGGTCTGCAGGAACCCGGGCAGCTGGACCGGTGCGCTCATCGGTAGGGCTCTCCTCGGTCTGGGTGCTGCGCGGGCGTGGCACACTGGCGGGCGGTCGGCCGGCACCGCCACCACAGAACTTCTACGGTGTAGTTGGTGCGCGTCGTGGCGCATCTGCCGCTGGTATCCCGCTGCTGTCCGCTCCGCTGGCGCGGATGCTGACGGGGCGGGTCGAACCGCGGGCGGTGACCTTGCAGTCCTCGATGCGCGAGGCATTACCCGCCCGCTCATCGACGATTGCGAGCACCTGCGTGCGGTTCCCGGGAAGACTCGTTGCTCACGGTCGCGGACGCTGCGAGTCCGTCCGCGAGCTGGTCGGCGATCTTCGCCCAGCCGTGCTCGTGGCGGATGCGCACGTCAGGAGGCAGCATCGCATGCCGGATCGTCATCAGGGTGTCCCCGTTCCCCTGCGGATCCAGGTGCACCGAGACCGTGGTCACCAGGTCCGGATCCGGCCAGAGGGAGCAAGACCAGGTGAAGCGCAGCAGCCGCGGTCGGTCCAAGGCGAGGAAAGTGCCGCTGACGAAGAACTGCTCGCCCTCGTCCTCGATGTCGATGCGCAGCTCCCCGCCGACCTGCGGATCCAAGGCCACCCTGAGGCAGCGGGCCGGGCGCGGACACATCCACTCCGTCAACGCTTCAGGGTCCAGCCACTCGTCGTAGACAACGTTCGGCGGCGCGGGCAGCGTCGTGCGCACAACCACGACGGGAGAGGTATCGGTCATGCCTCTGGCTCCCTTCGGCTGCGCTCCAGGCGGGCCGCGAGGGCGTCGGCGCGCGAAGACCAGAACTCGGTCTGTTCGCGGATCCACCGCTCGGCCGTCTCCAGGGCGTCCGGCCGCAGCGCGACCCAGTGCTCGCGTCCGCGTCTCTCGCGCTGCACCAGCCCGGCCGCCTCGAGGACACCGACGTGCCGGGAGACCCCGGCGAAGGTCATCGGGAACGGCGCGGCCAGGTCGGTGATCCTTGCGCCGCCCGCGCGCAAAGCCACGATCAGCGCGCGGCGCGTCGGATCGGCGAGGGCGGCGTAGGTGCGGTCGAGCGCCGGATCTTCAAGCATGTTGTTGACTATAGCCGGGCGCCAATATTCAATGAACTCGTTGAACGATGACTGCGTCCGGCAGACCAGGGAGCCGACCATGCCGATCTACCAGACCGCCCACTACCAGGTAAAAGAGTCCGCCGTGCCCAAGGTTTTGGCAGCGATTGAGACCTTCGTCGCCTATGTCACCGACCACGAACCGGGCACCCGGATGTACTCAGCCTGGCAGCAGCAGGACGACCCGACCAAGTTCGTCCACCTGTTCATCTTCGAGGACGAGGCCGCGCACCAGACGCACGGCGCGTCGGACGCGGTGCGGCGGTTCGAGGAGGTCTACCGGCCGGAGTTGGTCGACGGGCCAGTCGTCTTCACCGACTACCAGCGCGTCGCCTCCAACGACCCGAAGTAGACCGGGCGTGAAGACCATCCACCGCGTCGTCGACACCGACGCCGAGGTGCGCAAAGTCTGGTCCCCGCTCCCCTGGCAAGGCGCTGTGTCAGGGGCCGGCTGCGGCGCGGCCCACTGACTTTGAAGGTACGTCACGGTTTCCGGCGTCACGGAGCGGTCCGGCGTGCCGTCTTGGACAAATGCGACACGCCGGACGCCGAATCGATCAGAGTCCGGGCTTGAGCGCCTGCACGACCGCCGTCAGCTGCGCGACCAGCCCGGCCAGCGAAGCGGAGTCGTGCCCGCCGAGGTTGACGGCCTTGTACTCGGCCGGCGCCGGCAGCCTCTCGGCGATCTGCGGCAGGGCGCCGATCAGCTCGGCCTGGAGGCTGGCCGCCGAACGCGCGTTCCCGATCTCGGCGCGGATCTGTTCCCGCTCGAGCTCGAGCATCGCGCGCTCATGGTCGGCCTGCACCCGGGCCCGCGCCGCGGCGAGTTCGGCCTCCAGCCGCAGCCGGCCGAGCTCCTGCTCCTGCCCGATCCGCAGGCGCGCCATCTCGCCCTCCTGCTCGTGGCGCTCCCGCTCGAGGTTCAGCGCGTGCAGGTGGGTCTGGTTGCGGGCCTCGGCCGCCTCCCGCTGGTTCTCCTGCGCCTGCTGCTCACGCCGGGCTTGCTCGGCGGCCTCCCGGTCGAAGGCCGCGGCCTCGTTGCGGGACCGCAGCTCGGCCAGGTCGCGCTCGTCCGCCAGCCGGCGGGTCTCCTGGCGCCGGGTCTCGGCCATGCGGCTCTCGGTGACCGCGCCGTCGGCGGCGAGTTCGGCGAGGGCGGCCAGGCGCCCCTGCTCAGCGCGGAACGGCTTCTGCAGGTTCTCCCACAGCCGCGCCGAGCTGACCACCGCCTCCTTGATCTGCACAGTCACGATGCGCAGGCCGAGTCCCTCACCGGAGCCGCCGGCGCCCTCGCCCTCCGCGACCGCGCGCAGCCGGGCGGTCAGCTCCTCGATGATCGGCTGGCGGTCGCTGAGCACCTCGTGCACGCTCATGGTGGCGACCTTGTCCTTGATCGCGGCCTCGGCCTGCTCCTTGAGCTGCAGGTTGACCAGGCGCATCGGCTCGGCGGGGTCGCTGAAGTCGAGCTTGCGGTAGGCGGTCGAGAAATCGTGGATGATCCACTGCACGTAGGCCTGGACCAGCACGCCCTGCAACTCGCGGCAAATGCAGAAGGCGTTGAGCAGGATCGTCTGCATCGCGCCGGGAACGGCCAGGAAGGCGTCGGTCTGCGGGTTGTAGCGGAACGACACCCCGAGACCGACGTGCAGCGGCTCGGCCTTGCCGCGGCGGGTGTGGACCACGAACGCGTTGGGCGGCACCAGGACCGTCTTCCAGCGGCCCACGCCGGTGATGCGCACCTCGACGCCGTTATGGGCGGCATCCTGTTCCGCACCGAAGTGCTCCTGGAGCGACCGCGAACGCCTGGCCCCGGCCGCGGCCGCGCTGCGCGCCGGGCCTACCGCCTTCGGCATGGGCGCGGCCCCAGGCAGCGGCGCAGGCATGGGCACCGCGCCGGCCATCTGGGGCGCCGGGGCCGTGGCGCGCTTGGAGCGCAGATCGGACTCGAGCTGCTCCTGCTGGGCCATGACCTGGTCGAGGTAGGTGTTGCGGTTCCCGTCCGACATAATCCCCCTCCTGTTCCTGCAGAACACTGCGAGCGGACCATATCAGGGGGTTCCGTCAGCCAGGACATGTCTGCCGAGAGCCCCGGCCAGCGGCTGCTGACGTCGCCGTAGACCTGTCTCTGCCAGGGCCGGCGCGACTACGATCAAGAACCGGACTGGAACCCGCGTTCGGGAAGGGGCAGCTGATACGGCAGCCTCAGTTCGTGATCTGACGTGTGCGGTCGCAGTGTGCGATGAGATGGTCGGGCACGCGGGCGGCCACCGCGCGATCATGCAGGCATCCCAGCGATGTTGAGGCGGAGGACTCTGCTCCTCTTGGCACGCCGTAGGGGACCTCGAGGCGACGTGTCCATCCGAAGAGTTGCCGGGCCACGATCCCCGGTAGCGCAGAGACGCTATCGACTCGCGGCCCGGTACGGATCAGCGACCCAACACGGCGTCGAATGTGTCGGCGATCTCCTCGTAGCCCGTCGCGTTCGCGTGAATGTTGGGTCCGACCGGCGCCGGAGCGCACATCCAGGTCCACTGGCAGATCCGGGCGACGTTCAGCGGGACCTCGACCGTGGGCGTCAGGGGCACCAGCGGAGTGAAGTCCTCCGTGTCGAAGCGGCCTGAGACGTCGGCGACCGGGACGCGGAACGCTTTGTACACGTCGCCGATCGTGTCGTTCAGCGTCTCACCGAGCTTCACGGACGCGGTGGCGACCGGCTGTCCTGCGGGGCCGGTAAGCCATTCGGCGAGGAAGGGGTCGTAGTAGTTCATCGCGGCGAAGGTCGTGCGCGGGCCGGCCGCGCCCTTGAGCTTCGCAAGGATCTGCGGCAGGTTGGCGGCGACGTCGTTGAGGCCCTGGGCGACGCACGTCTGGTCGATGCCTTGGCTCAGGCAGCCGTCCACATCGTTCGCGCCGATGTCGACGGTCACCAGGATCCGCGCGTGTTCGTGCGCCTTAAGGAACGCGACGGCCGCATCGGTCTGGTCTGCGTACGCGTGCGGAGCCGGGCAGCCGCCGTGCAGCATCGTGTCGGTGGACTCGCCGGGGCAGGCCAGGTTCACGAACTTCAGGTCGTCGTCCCGGCGCTGGAGATCGGCGGCGATGTCAGACGCATAGCCCTGCGACGTGATGACGCTCTGGCCGCTCGCGTTGGGCTGCACGCCGGCGGCGAGCGAGTCGCCGAGCGCGAGGTAGTAGTCGAACCGCGGCAGATGGGTGTCGCGGTCGTGTCCGGCGGCCGATTCCGCCGCGGCCGGTCCGGTGACCGCCATGACGGCGGCAAGCGTCCCCGCCAGCGCCAGCATTCGCGCGTGTCGCACCATTGCCCCCCTCTATTCGCTTGTTCGTCGATACGCGGCCAGCAGATTGCAGGTCGCTTGTTACGCGCAGACTAACGGCGGCCAGTCTAGAAAAACAGCGGCTTCGAGGACGTGACTCAGCGGCTTCATAAGCTGGGTCCCGTTTACAAATCGGTCGCCCGCGAGACCGCCACGGTCGTCAAGGACACCGAACGCGAATCCTCACCGCGCACCCCAGTGACCTGGTGGGCTACTGTGCGAGCGTGAGCGACGCCGGGCTGCACACCGACGCACCGATGAGCGACGCGCGCCCCGAATCAGGCGACGGCCTTTCCGCCGCCTCGCACGGCCAGCGCGTCAGCTGGGCCGAGCTCTACTTCGACCTCGTGTTCGTCTTCGCGGTCACCCAGGTCGCCGCGGCGGCGCAGACGGCACGGTCGGCGACGGAGGTCGGGCGCGCGCTGGTGCTGTTCGTGCCCTTCTGGTGGGCGTGGGTGGGCGTCTCGATCCTGTACAACGGGGTCGAGCTGGTCGGTGCCAGGCGCCACCTGAAGGTGTTCGCGATCGGCCTTTTCGCCTTCGTGATGTCGATCTCCGTCCCCGACGCGTACGGCTCACGCGGCGTGGACTTCGCAGTGGCCTACTTCGCCATCAGGGCGCTGCTCGTGTGGGCGATCACCCGTCGGGGCTTCTTTCCCGGCTGGCTCAACCCGTACGTCCTCTCGACTACCGTCAGCGCACCGCTGCTCTTGATCGGCGCGCTGACGCCGTTGCCCACCCGCGGCTGGATCTGGCTCGCCGTCGCGATGATCGAACTGGTCAATCCCACGCTGCTCGGCCGCCGCCTCGACGGACTGCGCTTCGACGCAGCGCACCTGCCGGAGCGATTCGGCTTGTTCGTCATCATCGCTCTCGGCGAGGTGTTGGTCGGCGTCGGAGTGCAGGAGTCGCGCCAAGGGCTCGGCGGCGTCGCGCTGACCGCCCTGGTCCTGGCGTTCATCCTGACCTGCGCGCTCTGGTGGACCTACTTCCACTTCGGGGCCCCGGCGCTCGAGCACGCGCTGCGTGGCGCTCGCATCCAGTCGACGCTGGTGCGGTCAGTGTTCAGCCACGGCCACCTGGCAATGGTGACCGGCCTGATCCTGATCGCCGCCGGGCTCGCACAGGCCGTGCGGACCCCGACCGCCACACCCTCAGGCGTCCACGCATACTTCCTCGGCATCGGCACGGCGCTCTACGTACTCACGTTCTGCTACACGCGTATGCGCATGTTCGGCGGAATCGGCGTATTGCGCCTTGTCGCCGGACTGCTCGCGGCGCTAGTCGCAGTCATCGGCCCATACGTGCCGCTGCTCGCGACGCTCAGTGCCCTGACCGCGATCCTCATCGCGCTCAACGTCACAGAGTCCTGGCGGGTCGCTTCCGGCCGGCCGCTGCTCGTGCTGCGGACCGGCCGGGGCGCGATTCCGGACTCCGGTTACTCGACAAGCGTTCCCGCACGCTGAGGCGCGCTCCGTCGCGCTGGGGTGCGGACTTAAACCCGAGCCCTGAGCCTTAAGCCCTAAGCGCGTCCGCCTTTCCCGCTGGCGAGAAAGGCCAGCAGGTCCTGACGCGAGACCACCGTCCGCGGCTTGCCCTCGATCAGCACCACCGCCGCGTCCGCCTTCTCCAGCACCGCCATTAGGGCGCTGATCGGCTCGCCAGAGCCCACCTGCGGCAGCGGTGCGGACTTGTGGTCCTCGAGCGGGTCCTCCAGTCGCGCGCGGCCGACGAACAGCGCGTCGAGCAGATCGCGCTCCACGATCGAGCCGACGATCTCCGCCGCCATCACCGGCGGCTCCTCCTTGACCAGCGGCATCTGGCTGACCCCGTACTCGCGCAGGGTCGCGATCGCCTGGCCGACCGTTTCGTGCGGGTGCATGTGGACCAGGTCCGGCAGCGTCTCGCCCTTGCCCGCCAGCACGTCCGCGACCGAGGCCTCGGCGCTGGACGGGGTCAGGAAGCCGTAGTCCGCCATCCAGTCGTCATTGAAGATCTTCGACAGGTAGCCCCTCCCGGAGTCCGGCAGCAGGACGACCACCACATCATCGGCCGTAAGCCGTTCGGCGTAGCGCAGGGCGGCGACGACGGCCATCCCGCAGGACCCGCCGACCAGCAGCCCCTCCTCGCGGGCCAGCCGCCGGGTCATGGTGAACGAGTCCTTGTCCGACACCGCGATGACCTCGTCGGTCACACTCGGGTCGTAGCAGTCGGGCCAGAAGTCCTCTCCTACGCCCTCCACCAGGTACGGCCGCCCCGTGCCGCCGGAATAGACCGAACCCTCGGGGTCCGCGCCGATGATCTTCACTCGTCCGCCGGACACCTCCTTGAGGTATCTGCCCGTCCCGCTGATCGTCCCGCCGGTGCCGACGCCGGTCACGAACGCCGTGACCCGCCCGTCCGTCTGCTCCCAGATCTCGGGGCCGGTCGAGTGATAGTGCGACAGTGGATTGTTCGGATTGGAGTACTGGTCCGGCTTCCACGCCCCCGGGATCTCGCTCACCAGCCGATTCGACACGTTGTAGTACGAGTCAGGGTGCTCCGGGGCGACCGCCGTCGGGCATACGACCACCTCCGCGCCGTACGCCCGCAGCACGTTGATCTTGTCCTGGGAGACCTTGTCAGGGCAGACGAAGACGCACTTGTAGCCCCTGCGCTGCGCGACCATGGCCAGCCCGACGCCGGTGTTCCCGCTGGTCGGTTCAACGATCGTGCCGCCGCGTTTTAGCTCACCTGAAGCTTCGGCTGCTTCGATCATCCTCAAGGCGATCCGGTCCTTGACCGAGCCTCCGGGATTGAGGTACTCCACCTTGGCCAGCACGGTGGCGGCGAGACCCTGGGTGACCGAGTTCAGCTTGACCAGCGGAGTATTGCCGACCAGGTCGACGACGGACTCGACGTAACGCATCCTGGGCCTTTCGGGCGGCCGCTTCGTGGGCGGCGAGAGGACTTATAGGCGATGCCACCAGGTTATGTGGTGGAGGGCGTTTGTCCGCCATTCGTCAACCGGTACCGGGTATCTTCCTACTCTGGGGCTTACTTGGATCAACCCGGGGGCGGGGCGGTCGTCGGGGCGGAGCCTTGAGGAGGAGGGATGACCGGATGGCGCTGCTGAACGCGAAACGGGTGGTCGCCGCGGCGGCAATGGGCGGGGGCGGCTTAACCGTGCTGACCGGGGCGTCGATCGGCCTGGTGATGGCTGAGGCGAAGCTGGCCAGGCGGGCGATCGGGCACGCGGTCGAGGTGCCGCCGCGGGCCGACGGACTGTTCGGGCGCAACCCGCGCGCGCCCCGGCCGGCCCCCGAGCTGGAGCACCGCCCGCTGCGCTTCGCCATGCTCGGGGACTCCACGGCGGCCGGATACGGGGTAGAGACGGCGGAGCAGACCCCTGGCGCCCTGCTCGCGGCCGCCCTCGCAGCGCACTCGGGACGCCAAGTGCTGCTCGCCAACGTCGCCCGAGTCGGTGCCCGCTCGGACCGGCTCTCCGAGCAGATCGACACCCTCCTCGCGGACGGCCCCGACGCGGCGCCGCAGGTCGCCACGATCATGATCGGCGCGAACGACATCACACACCGCATGCCGATCACCGAATCCGTCGCACACCTGAGCGACGCGGTCGCCCGGCTGCGCGAGGCGGGCTGCGAGGTCGTCGTAGGCACCTGTCCTGACCTGGGCACGATCCGACCGATCCAGCCGCCGCTGCGCTGGCTGGTGCGCCGCTGGAGCCGACGTCTCGCGATGGCGCAGGCCCGCGCCGTGTACGGGGCGGGCGGCCGCTCCGTACCCATAGGCGCCCTGCTCGGCCCGGAGTTCGACGCACGTTCTGAACTGTTCGGCCCTGACCGCTTCCACCCGTCAGCCGAGGGCTATGCGACCGCCGCGGCAGCCGTGCTGCCCGCGCTCGCAGCCGCCGTGTGGAATCTCGATCGTCCGGTGCAAAGCCCTGCGCAGACGGTCGCGGCGGTGCCCACGCTTACCGGCCAGTAACTTATCCGGTAGCGTCAGGAGAGACACCGTAGTCAGCACGCTGTGCACTAAGGAGCTTCCCCATGCCTGACGCAGTGATCGTCGCCACTGCGCGCACGCCGATCGGCCGCGCGTTCAAGGGTTCGCTGAAGGAATTGCGTCCCGACGACCTGGCCGTCACCGCCGTGCGCGCGGCCCTCGACAAGGTCCCCCAACTCGACCCGCGCGAGATCGACGACCTCATGCTCGGCTGTGGCCTGCCCGGCGGCGCCTCGGGCTTCAACATGGGCCGCGTGGTGGCGGTCCTGCTCGGCTACGACCACCTGCCCGGTACGACAATCACCCGCTACTGCTCGTCCTCGCTTCAGACCACGCGGATGGCGATGCACGCGATCAAGGCGGGCGAGGGCGACGTGTTCATCTCCGCGGGCGTCGAATCGGTCTCCAGCTACAACCTCGGCAACTCCGACACGCTGCCGGACACCGAGAACCCGCTGTTCACCGATGCCAAGGCCCGCACCGTGGCGCGCGCCGAGGCCGGTGCACCGATCTGGACCGATCCGCGGACCGAGGGCGCTGTCCCCGACGTCTACATCGCGATGGGCCAGACCGCCGAGAACCTCGCGCAGATCAAGGGAATCACCCGGCGCGAGCAGGACGAGTTCGGCGTGCGATCGCAGAACCTCGCCGAGAAGGCCATCGCCGACGGGTTCTGGGCAAGGGAGATCACGCCCGTCACGCTGCCCGACGGCAGAACAGTCGCGGCGGACGACGGCCCGCGTCCGGGCGTCACGATGGAGGGCGTCGAAGCGCTCAATCCGGTGTTCCGCCCCGACGGAACGGTGACCGCGGGCAACTGCTGCCCGCTGAACGACGGCGCCGCGGCGGTCGTGGTCATGTCCGACACCAAGGCCCGCGAGCTCGGCATCACCCCGCTGGCCCGCATCGTCTCGACCGGCGTCACCGCGCTCTCGCCCGAGATCATGGGCCTCGGCCCGGTCGAGTCCAGCCAGCAGGCGCTTGCCCGTGCGGGGATGTCAATCGGCGACATCGACCTCGTCGAGATCAACGAGGCGTTCGCGGCGCAGGTCATCCCGTCCTACCGGGACCTCGGCATCGACATCGACCGCTTGAACGTCAACGGCGGCGCGATCGCGGTGGGTCACCCGTTCGGCATGACCGGCGCCCGCATCACCACGACGCTGCTGAACTCGCTCCAGTGGCACGACAAGCAGATCGGCCTGGAGACGATGTGCGTCGGCGGAGGTCAGGGCATGGCCATGATCCTCGAGCGCCTGTCCTAGCCGACGGACCCACCGACCCGAACGCCCAGACCGACGGACGGGACTCGCGTCGGTCCGCACGGATCACATCGCCGCCCTTAACTCCCCCACCTCGCGCAGCACCATGTCGGCGACGGCCCCGGCGGGCACCCTCCGCCCGTCGGGCCCCCACACCGGCTCATCCGCGTCGACGCCGCGCAGCCCGACGACCAAGTCGTGCCCGGTGACCGCGATCTGATCCCCCACCACAAACACGCCGTCGAACGGAACGTCCCTCCACAAGGGCACCCCAGAAGCACGCTCCTCCACCCCCTGCCCGGCGCGCGCGAGGAGCACAGCAGCCTCGTGACCAGCCGCGGCGCGCGACCGCCCGTCCGGTAGCGAGCGGAGGAGTTTGGACTGAGGCAGCGAGCGGAACAGGGACGCCAGGCGGCTGACGGCTTCGGCCAGCAGTTCGGTGCGGTGGTCGGTATCGATCACCTGCCCAGGCTATGCCCTCGGACTGCCGTGCCGCACACCAGGGAAAGAGAAAGGCACGAGACCCCATCAGCCGGGGCTCGCCGGGACCACCCCGACGGACGGCAACATCTCGTCCAACATCAGACGACAAAAGCAAGAAAAGAACTAGCCCTCGAGGGGTTGCCTCAGCCTTCGCGGTCAGGCAAAGTCGATGTCACGGAGCGGTTACGCGCATCGCCGGCTCCTCCTTCGCACGAGGCCCCCGGAAAGGGCCCGGAGCACAACAATCCGCCCGACAGCACCTGGCAGCCGTCCACCCCATTCCACCCTCAGCCGCACCACCGGGAGACGCCCAATGTCGCTGCATCACTCGGAACAGACCCATCGGAACCTGCTCGCCCGCCTGCCCGACGCCACGGGCCGCGCCCTCACTGACTGGTTCCACGAGGTCGACGCCGGGCCGGCCCTGCTGCGCTTCGAGGAGCGCGTTAACTGGTTGCGGGCCGAGTACAACCTGTCGCACGGTTTCGCCACTGCGATCATCCACGAGCACGACGTGCGCCGCGCAGGCCGCGCCTTCGCGTAGCCAGAGCAACGCGCCGTCGCGTAGCGAGAGCAAGCGGCACGCGCGGGCAACCGAACGAACCAACGGCAGTCGCGAGAACAAGCAGCCGAGCAGACAATCGGACTGCCAAACAGACAGCGCCAGCACTAGGCGGCGGCACAGCAGCGCGAACGCCGCCAAGCCGATCCGACATGGCCCGCGTCCAGGCAAGCCCAGTCCAAGCCAAGTCGTCCCCAGACCCCAAGAAGCCGACGTTCCAGAGGCGATGCGCTCCGCGCCGTCCGCCCCGCATGCTCCCCTGCGCCCCCGCGACCGGCACGGTCTGTCCGCCAGACCAGATACGCTGTGCCCGTGCGGCTCACTCCCGCGCGCCCGGATGGCGGAATGGCAGACGCAGGGAGCTTAAACCTCCCGGACCGTGAGGTCGTACGG
>NZ_DASZGI010000394.1:0-19021 GCF_035938995.1 Actinocrinis sp. | reverse complement strand
ACGGTTGAAGCACTGGCCGATGATCGCGGCCAGGTGCGGTGGGAGCGTGGGATCCACCACCGGCCCGGCGCCGAGCGCGCGGGCGTACTGCTCCTGCGGGCCGCCCCGGCCGTACGGTCCCGCCGCTGCCGCCGCGTAGTGCAGGACCGCCGCGATCGAGAAGATGTCGGAGCCCGGGCCGAATTCGCCGTCGGTGAGCTGCTCCGGCGCCATGTACGGCGGCGAGCCGCTGACCATGCCGGTACGTGTGAGCTTGTCGTCCGCCACGCCGCGTGCGATGCCGAAGTCGATCACCTTGGGACCTGAGGCGGTCAGCAGCACGTTCGCCGGCTTGAGATCCCGGTGTACCAGGCCGACCGCGTGGATCGCGGCCACCGCGCGCGCCACGCAGAAACCCAGCACCCGCACAGATTCCGGGGGCAGCGCGCCGAACCGGCGCACCGCGTCCTCAAGGGAGATGCCCGGCGCGTAGGCGGTAGCCAGCCACGGCGTCGGTCCGTCCGGATCGGCGGCGACGACCTCGGCGATGTACTCGTCGCGCACCCGCCGGGCTGCGGCCACCTCGTACCGGAAGCGCGTGCGGAACTCGGGGTCGACGAGGAGTTCGCCGTGGATCGTCTTGACCGCCACCGCCCGCCCGGTCGTCTCGGCCCGGCCGAGGTAGACCCGGCCCATGCCGCCCCTCCCGAGCCGCGCCACCAGCCGGAAGGGGCCTATCCGGGCGGGATCGCCCGCCGACAGAGCGTCCAAGGCGCTACCCCCACTCCTTCGTCGGTCGGGGGGTATTGAATCGTGCGGTCCGATCCGTACGCAACAGACACCCGCGCGGCGTATTTCACCCTGTATCAGGGGTCGCTGATTAATTTCGACGTCCAGGGATCTTTGACACCGAAGCGTCCGTATAAACGCTCTTGGAAGGTGGCCGGGGCGGCGGCGAAAGATCGCGTGGCGGAGAACGTCTTTCTCCCCGCCACGCGATCTACAGCCACCCCGAAGCCCCGGCCGCCCTCCAAGAACCATGAGCACGGCCGAAACGGCCTTGCGTCACAGCGTGTTGAGGATCTCGGTGACGATCGCCGGCGTGGTTCCCGGGTGCAGGAACGCGAATCTGGCCACCGTCTCGCCCTCCCAGCTGGTCGGCGTGACGAAGGCGACCTGCCCGGCCAGAAGCCGCTTGGACCAGGCGTCGTAGTCGGCCGGCCCCCAGCCCCTGCGGCGGAACAGCACCGCGGAGAGCTCGGGTTCGCGGATCAGCTCGAGGCGCGGATGGCGGCGGATCTGCTCGGCCGCCTCGCGAGCACTCGCGAGCGCGGCCTCGATCGCGTCCCGATACGCGTCCGTGCCGTGCACCGCCAGCGAGAACCAGAGCGGGAGGCCGCGAGCCCGGCGGGTCAGGTGGTACGCGTAGTCGGTCGGGTTCCACTCTTCGGGCGCGTCGGTGTGGATCACGTCGAGATACGAGGCGTCCTGGGTGTGCACGGCCTTTGCCAGATGCGGCTCCCGGTACAGCACGGCGGCGCAGTCGAAGGGGGCGAACAACCACTTGTGCGGATCGACCACGAACGAGTCGGCGTGCTCGATGCCGTCGTATCGCCGCCGCACGCTCGGCGCGAACAGGCCCGCGCCGCCGTACGCACCGTCGACGTGGAACCAGAGGCCCAGGTCCCGTGCGGCGTCGGCGATCCCGGCCAGGTCGTCGACGATCCCCGCGTTGGTGGTGCCCGCGGTGGCGACCACGCCGATGACGGGCGCGGTGTCAGTGTCCCGGGCCAGTGCCGAGCGCAGGTCACCGCCGGTGAACCGGTGGTCAGCGGTCGGCACGACGAAAGCCTCGACGCCGATGATGTTCAGCGTGTTGTGGACCGAGGAGTGCGCCTGGCCGCTCACCGCGATCCGGACGCGGTCGTACGGGCCGAGGCCGAGCCGGCGGCGGGCCGTGTCCCGGGCCACCACCAGAGCGGACAGGTTCCCGGCCGAGCCGCCGGTGACGAAACAGCCGCCGGCCTGCGCGGGCATCCCGGCCAGGTCCGCGAGCAGCCGCAGCACCTGGTTCTCCGCGGCGATCGCGCCGGCCGCCTCGAGCCACGAGATGCCCTGCAGGGACGCGCAGGAGACCACCATGTCGAACAGCAGCGCCGCCTTGGTGGGGGCGGCCGGGATGAAGGAGAGGAAGCGCGGGCTGTCGCAGGAGATCACCGCGGGCGCCAGATGGTCGGCGTAGACCGACAGAACGCTGCTCGGGTCATGGCCCTCGGCCGTCAGCAGGCCGTTCAGAACAGCGTCGAGCTTTTCGCGGTCGCCGGGGTGGTCGAGCGGGACCGGGTCCAGCTGCAGCCGGTCTCGCATGTAGTCGAAGACCAACTCGGCCAGCCGGGCGTCGTAGGTGTGCATTCTCTGGGGCGCGCGCAGCTCTTGCATGGTCCTGAGTATGCGGCGGCAGTTCTAAGCCGTCGAGCGGGCCTTGAGCAATGATCAGTCAGTCTTCGAGCGCTCTTTTTGCAACATATCGCTGCTTGATCGCCGAATTGTGCTCTGTTTGTTGCGTCGCTGACAATGATCCGAAGACCTCGCGGTGGCGGTGTCACGGAGGGCAGCGGCTCGGCGGCGCGACGTGGGAAATGTGGCATGCGTCACACGGGCGAACATCACAGAATGACCGCCGTGGGACGATGGCGCACATGCTTAAGCGAGATGAGAGCGCGCCGCGGGTCGTCGTGGCGGCCGTGATCGAGCGGGACGGCCTGATGCTGGCGGCGCGGCGCACCGAGCCCGCCGAGCTGGCCGGCCGGTGGGAGTTCCCCGGCGGCAAGGTCGAGCTGGGCGAGAGCGACGCGGACGCGCTGGTGCGCGAGTGCCGCGAGGAGATCGGCGTGCGCGTCGCGATCGGGGAGCGGATCGGACCGGAGTATCCGATCGCCGGAGGGACGATGACGGTGCGCACGTACCGCGCTGCGATCGTGGACGGCGGCGAACCGGAGACGCTGGAGGACCACGACGCCCTCGTCTGGGTGCGGCCGGGCAGTCCCGAAGCGCGCGCGTTGCCCTGGCTGGACGGAGACCTACTGATCCTTGACGCACTTGACGGCGTTGCGTCGGACCCGTCGGCGCTCGCCGAGGCTTAGGGCGCCTGTAGATCGCCGCAGCTGTGAATTGCCACAGTCCGGCGCACTCGAAGGTGTTCATTTCCCCTCGATGCCCGCCGGGGCTTGACAGCGGCGGAGTGCCTATCCACCGAGTGGCCTAACTCACCTAGATCGTCATATAAATCGGCTGGTTTTCGGGAAGAGGTTCTTTAGGAACGTCCGCCGATTCACCAGGAGCGCTGATGCGCGCATCGTACGACCCCGCTCCGAGCGGGTCGCCCGATACGGTGTCGTCGGGCGCGCAGCATACGAGTCCCGTGCAAGCCGATCTGGCCTGCCCGCCGCCGGCCGAATCCGGCGGCACCGAGGACGCCGGTGACATACCTGATCGCTCCGCGGGTGGCCGAGACGGCCAGGACCCGCGCCCCGTAGCCGATTCCGACGCCGCGGCGATTTTGGACCAGATCCGCATCGCCACTGTCGTGCTCGACCTCGACGGCCGCGTCGTGGTCTGGGCGCCCAGTGCGGCCGAACTGACCGGGCATCCGGCCGAGCGGATGCTCGGCGCCCGCATCGAGGAGCTGTTCCCGGTCGCCATCCGGGACCGGGCAGCCGAGCAGTTCCGGCGGGTCTCCGGCGGCGCCGACTGGGTCGGCTTCCTGCCGGTGCTGCGCGCCGACGGCCGAGTCTTCGACGTCGGATTCCGCGCGGTGACCCAGCGGTTCCCGAACGGGTGCGACCTGGTGCAGGTAGTCGCCACCGACGCCGCCGACCTGCGCCGGGTCGAGGGGGAGCGGGTCCGGTTCGAGACGCTGTTCGGCCAGGTCCCGGCCGGGATAGCCATCTACGACGCGGAACGCCGCTACGTCCGGGTCAACCCCGCCTTCGCGAAGTACGACGGCGTGCCCGTCGAGCGGCATCCGGGCCTGCGGGCCGAGGAGATCGTCGAGGGCCTCGACCCCGCGATCCCGATCTTGCAGCAGCAGGTCCTCGACACCGGGGAGCCGGTCGTCGACCTGCTCGTCGAGCACGATCCGAAGCGGGCAGAGCGCGTGGCAGGCGGCACGGCGAAGGGCCGGGGCCCGTTCTGGTCGATGTCCTACGCACGGTTGCAGAGCCCCAACGGCGAGGTCCTAGGGCTGACCGGAGTCGTGGTCGACGTGACCGAGCGTCAGCTGGCCCTTGAGCGCGGTCGGCTGGCGCGCCGCCGCCCAGCCCTGCTGGGCACCGCGAAGAGCCGCAGCGGCACCTCCCTCGACGAGCCGGACACTGCCGACGACTTCGCTGCCCGCGCCGCAGCCAGCTTCAACAACGCGTACCTCCACGCGCGCGAGCGTTCCACCGCATTGATGCTTCAGCGTTGGTTGCTGCCTGAGGAACTACCGGACGTGGAGGACGTCCGGCTCGCCCACAGGTATCGCCCGGGCTCGCCAGGCGCCGACGTCGGCGGCGACTGGTTCGACGTCATCCCGTTGCCGGGGCGGCGGGTGGCTCTCGTCGTCGGCGACGTGATGGGCAGCGGTCTGCGCGTCGCGGGGATCATGGGCCAGTTCCGGACCGCCGCGCGCACGCTCGCCCGGCTCGACCTCTCGCCCGCCGTCGTGCTGCGCGAGCTCGACGAGCTGGCCCGGTCGCTCGGCGAGACGCACATCGCGACCTGCGTCTACGTGGTCTACGACGCCGTCGCCGGGCGGTGTGTCGCCGCGACCGCCGGGCACCTGCCACCGATCATCGCCGACCCGGGCGGCGCGGTGGACGTGGTGGAACTGGCGCCGGGCACCCCGCTCGGCGTCGGGCGGGCGAAGTTCGAGGAGCGCGAGTTCCCGGTAGAGCCGGGCGCGGTCCTGGTGCTCTACACGGACGGACTGGTCGAGGACCGCGACCGGGACGCCAGCGACGGGATCGACGACCTGATCGGCGTCATCTCCAAAGCCGATCCGGCGGGCGATCCGGCCCGCCTGGAGGGGGTGTGTGACGCCGCGTTCGACACCATGCTCGACCCGCAGCGCGCCGACGACGCCACGCTCCTGGTCGCGGCGCTGGACCGGTTCCCGCAGGAGCGCGTCGCCTCCTGGGTCCTGACCAGCCGGCCGACGGTCGCCGCGCAGGCCCGCGAGATGGTGCGCCGTCAGCTCGGGCAGTGGGCGGACAGCGACCAGCGGTTCGCCGGCGCGGAAAACCTCGGCGATGCCGCGGACGTGGTCGAACTGCTGGTCAGCGAGCTGGTCACGAACGCCCTGCGGTACGGCCGCGGCCCGATCGGCCTGCGTCTGCTGCTCGGCGAGGAGTCGCTGGTCTGCGAGGTCGCCGACGAGCTCGAGGCCGCTCCCCGGCTGCGCACCGTCGACCACGGCGACGAGGGCGGACGCGGCCTCCACCTGGTCGATCAGCTCTCCACGCGCTGGGGCATCCGCTCCACCGCGCACGGCAAGATCGTCTGGTTCGAGGTGGGCACCCGCGCCCGCCGGTCCGCCGCCTGAGCGGACCGGCCGGGCACTCGTTCGTCAGATCTTCAGACCTGCACTCTTAGATCGGCATTGTTTTAGATCGACATCGTCAAACCAGCGCCGGGCCGACCGCGCCGACGGGCTTGCGCAGCGCGGTTCCCGAGCCGTCGCGGCGTGAGTCCAGCGGCGGCATGTCCGCCGGGTTGCCCGCGTCGTCCGCCGCGCGGGCCGGCGTCTCCCCGGCCCAGGCGAACACCAGGCGGTCCTCACCCCGCAGGAACCGCTGGCACCGCACACCACCCGTGGCGCGTCCCTTGTACGGGTACAGCTGATATGGCGTCACCTTCGCGGTGCCCGGCATCGTTCCCGGGATCGCCGAGCTCGAACCGGCGACCGAGAGCACCACGGCGTCGCGCTCGGGATCGATCGCCGTGAACGAGATGACCGACGCGCCCTCGGCGAGCTTGATGCCCGCCATGCCCCCGGCCGGCCGGCCCTGCGGCCGCACCTGCTCCGCCGAGAACTTCAGCAGCTGCGCGTCCGAGGTGATGAAGACCAGGTCTTCCTGGCCGGTGCGCAGCTCGGCCGCGCCGACGACCCGGTCACCCTCCTTCAGCGCGATCATCTCGAACTCGTCCTTGTTCGCCGGATACTCCGGCACCACCCGCTTGACCACGCCCTGGACAGTGCCCAGCGCGACTCCGGGCGACGCGGCGTCCAGCGTCGACAGACACAGCACCGCCTCGTCCGCCGCCAGTTCCACGAACTCCGACACCGGGGCGCCCCCGGCCAGATTCGGCAGCTCCGGGGCGTGCGGAAGCGAGGGCAGGTCGACCACCGGCAGCCGCACGAGCCGCCCGGCCGACGTCACCACGCCGATGTCGCCGCGCACCGTCGAGGCGACGACGGAGACGACCGCGTCGTGCTTCGCGCGCTTGGGCTTGGCCCCGCCGGCCTCCTGCGCCGCGCGCACCGCGGCCGAGAACGCCTCTTCGTCCGCGTCGATCCGGGCCAGCAGGCCGGTCGAGGAGAGCAGCACCCGGCACGGCGCGTCGGCCACCTCGAGCGGCACCGGCGCGGCGACCTGCTCCTCGCCCGCTTCGATCAGCGTCGTGCGCCGCGGCGTGGCGAACTCCTTCACCACGTTCGCCAACTCGTCCGACACCGTTCTGCGCAGCAGCGCGTCCGACTCCAGGATCGCGGTCAGCTCGGCGATCTCCCGGGCCAGCTTCTCCTTCTCCGCCTCCAGCTCGATCCGGTCGAACCGGGTCAGCCGGCGCAGCGGGGTGTCGAGGATGTAATTGGCCTGCACCTCGGAGAGCTCGAACCGCTCCATCAGCCGCTCGCGCGCGTTCGCCGCGTTGTCCGAGGTGCGGATCGTCTGGATGACCTCGTCGATGTTGAGCAGCGCCACCAGGAGGCCGTCCACCAGGTGCATCCGGTCGGTGCGCTTGCGGCGGCGGAATTCGCTGCGCCGCCGCACCACGTCGAACCGGTGGTCCAGGTAGACCTCGAGCAGCTCCTTCAGGCCCAGCGTCAGCGGCTGCCCGTCGACCAGCGCGACGTTGTTGATGCCGAAGGACTCCTCAAGCGGAGTCAGCTTGTAGAGCTGCTCGAGCAACGCCTCGGGGTTGAAGCCGTTCTTCACCTCGATCACGAGCTGAAGGCCGTTGGCCCGGTCGGTCAGGTCCTTGATGTCGGCGATGCCCTGGATCTTCTTGCTCTGGACCAGTTCCTTGACCTTCGCGATGACCCGCTCCGGCCCGACGTTGAACGGCAGCTCGGTCACCACGATGCCGCGCCGCCGGTTCCCCACCGACGCGACGTGCGCGGTGGCCCGGATCCGGAACACCCCGCGCCCGGTCTCGTAGGCGTCGCGCACGCCGTCGAGGCCGACGATCCGGCCACCGGTGGGCAGGTCCGGCCCCGGCACGAAGCCCATCAGCTCCTCGAGCGACGCCTCCGGCTTCCTGATCAGGTGCCGGGCCGCGGCGACGACCTCGCCCAGGTTGTGCGGCGGCATGTTCGTGGCCATCCCGACCGCGATCCCGGTGGTCCCGTTGACCAGCAGGTTCGGATAGGCCGCCGGCAGCACCTCCGGCTCGGTCTCCTGCCCGTCGTAGTTCGGGTTGAAGTCGACGGTGTCCTCGGCGATGTCCGCGGTCATCTGCAGCGCCGCGGCGGTGAGCCGGGCCTCGGTGTACCGCATCGCGGCCGGCGGGTCGTCGTTGCCGAGCGAGCCGAAGTTGCCGTGCCCGTCGACTAGCGGCAGCCGCATCGAGAACGGCTGCGCCATCCGCACCAGCGTGTCGTAGATCGGCCCGTCGCCGTGCGGATGCAGGCGCCCCATCACCTCGCCGACCACGCGCGCCGACTTCACGAAGCCGCGGTCCGGCCGCAGCCCCATCTCGTTCATCTGATAAAGCACGCGCCGGTGTACCGGCTTGAGCCCGTCCCGCGCGTCAGGCAGCGCGCGCGAGTAGATGACCGAGTATGAATACTCCAGATAGGAGTTTGACATCTCCTCGGTCACGTCGATCTCGACGATGCGCTCCTCGAAGGGCTCGTCGGTCTCCTGTGCGGCGCTGCGGCGGGGCATACTGCGCTACTCCTGTTGCGATCGTCCGTCTGTGGCGTGAAGCCCTCTGCGCGTCGGCTCGGTCCCGAGTTCCCGTGCGAGCAACGCCGCACGGATCATATTGACTCTTCGTCCCGGCCGACTGCGAAGCCTCCCCGAGACTCCTATTGTTACCGTCGACAGCGACAAAAACGGCCGGGTACCGGCGGCACCCGATGCGCGCGTCCGGGCCCGACGAGTGCGAGGATTGGCGTATGCCCCAGAGAACCGACGCCGGCTCGCTCGACCCCGGGCTGCGCGCCTCCATCGAGCGCAGCGGCTACTACCCGGCCCTCGTCACCGAAGCGGTGGAGACCGCGATCGCCGGCGAGCCGGTGATCAGCCATCTGGTCCACCAGGAGACCACCTTCGACGCGGAGGAGGTGCGCCGGCACGTGACCGTCCTCGCGCTCACCGCCCGGCGGCTGGTGGTCGGCCACACCGACGAGCACGGGACCGAGCCGGAACTGGACGGGGTGGACTCGGACGTCGGCTCCTACGCCTCGACCTCGACCGAGACGGTGCGGCTCGACCGGGTCTCCACCGTCGTGGTCACCCGGGTCGTCGACGACCCGGCCAAACACGTGCGCGGCACCCTGCCGCGCGAGGTGGTCCTCACCGTCGGCTGGGGCGCGGTGGGCCGGATGGACCTCGAGCCGGCCAACTGCGGCGACCCGCACTGCGAGGCCGACCACGGCTACACCGGGACGATCACCGGGGACGATCTCTCGCTGAGGGTGTCGACCGGCGCCGACGGACCCGAGGCGGTGCGGCTGACGCTCGAGTTCGCCGAGGCGCTCGCGGCGGCGACGGTCGACCTCGGTACTGCGGGGCGGGGGTAGCGGCAGCCGTGGACGCGGGGGCGGGGGCGGTCGACGGGCAGGCCGGGTTCGACCTGCCTGCGTACGGCGGGGGAGCGCTCAGCGACGTGCTTCCAGCCGTGGGCGTCGCCCTTGGCCTGGCGGAAGATGCCCGCGAACACCCCCCACCGGATTCGGACCCGGCTGATTCGTCCCGCGCTGAACCGCCCGCCGCCGAATCTCCTCTGGCCGACCCCTGGGGTCTGATTCCGACCTCCCGCGCGTGCCTCTTCCTCATCGATGGAATGGGCAGCGAACTGATCGCGAAGAACGCCGACGCCGCGCCTTACCTTTCGGCTCTGCTGCGAGGGGAAGGCGACGGCTACGGTCCCGCCGGAATCGGCCGCACGCTGACCGCGGGCTTCCCGTCGACCACCTCGACTTCGCTCTCTTCCATCGCCGTCGGCATCCCGCCGGGGGCGCACGGAATGCTCGGCTACAAGCTCGAGGTGCCGGGCACCGGGCGGCTGATGAACTTCCTGAAGTGGGACCAGGACGTCGACCCCTACGCATGGCAGCCCCGGCGCACCATGTTCGAGCGCTTCGACGCGGCCGGCCTCGCGGTCACCCACGTCTCCTCGCCCCGCTTCGCCGAGTCCGGGTTGACCCGCTCGGTGTTCCGCGGCGCCCGGTTCTGCGGGGTCGAGGCGCCGGATCTGCGCGCGGTCCGAGCATTGGAGGCGCTCGAGTCCGGGCGGCGCGGGCTGGTCTACCTCTACTACTCGGACCTGGATTTCGTCGGGCACGCCGCCGGGTCCGCCTCGCAGCAGTGGCGCGACCAACTGGCCTATGTGGACTCGCTGGTGCAGTGGCTCGCCGCCCGGCTGCCCCGGGACTGCACGCTTTACGTCGTGGCCGATCACGGGATGGTCGACGTTCCACCCGAGCGCCGGATCGACGCCGACACCGATTGGGAGCTTCGCGCCGGGGTAGCCCTTCTCGGCGGCGAGGCGCGTGCCCGGCACGTCTACGCGCACCCCGGCGCGGCCCGCGACGTGCTGGCGATCTGGACGGAACGGCTGGACGGGGTCGCGGAGGTGCGCTCCCGGGACGCGGCGATCGAGGAGGGCTGGTTCGGCCCGGCCGTGGACCCGCGGATGGCAGCACGGATCGGCGACGTGGTCGTCGCCATGTACGCGGACTGGGCCGTCATCGCCTCGGAGCGCGAGGTGGTCGAGACCCGGCTGATCGGCATGCACGGATCGATGACATCGGCCGAGGAACTGGTCCCGTTCTTGGAGGTGCGAGGGTGAATCCGGTGGAGCACGGTCCGCTGATCGACGTCGCGCGGCTGAAGCAGCTGCTTGAAGGGCGGCCGCAGGAGCAGGGCGGGCGTCGGCCGCGACGCGCGCCGAAGCCGGTCACACTGCTCGACGTGCGCTGGTCGCTGGTCGGTCCGCCGGGGCGCGAGTCGTACATGGCCGGGCACATACCGGGCGCCCGCTTCGTGGATCTGGATCACCAGCTCGCGGCGCCGCACGGACCCGGGACCGGGCGCCACCCGATGCCGGCCGCGGACGACTTCCAGGCGGCCATGCGCGCGCTTGGCGTGTCGGACGACCGGACTGTCGTGCTGTATGACGCCGCGGACTCGACCTCGGCGGCCCGCGCGTGGTGGCTGCTGCGCTACTTCAGCCACCGCGACGTGTACGTGCTCGACGGCGGCTACGCGGCCTGGATCGCGGCCGGCCTACCCATGGCCACGGGCGACGAGCCCTGGGGACCCGGCGGCGACGCTCTGTACGCCGGCGCCGCGGACGGGGCCGGCGACTTCATCGCGGTCCCGGGCGCCATGCCCCTGCTCGACGCCGACAACGCGGCCAAGCTCGCCACCGGCGGCGTGCTGCTGGACGCGCGGGCAGCGGCCCGCTACCGCGGCGAGGTCGAGCCGATCGACCCGGTCGCCGGGCACATCCCGGGTGCGGTCAGCGCGCCGACCGGCGACAACGTCGGCCCGGACGACCGCTTCCTGGCGCCGGAGATCCTGCGCACCCGGTTTGCGGCGCTGGGCGTCAGCGGCACGAACGGGCGCGCGGTCGGCGTCTACTGCGGCTCAGGAGTCACCGCAGCGCACGAGGTACTGGCCCTGGAACTGGCCGGGATCGAGGCGGGACTCTACGCCGGCTCGTGGTCCGAGTGGATCACCGACCCGGCGCGGCCAGTCGCCAGCGGCGGTTGACCCTCAGGTGCCGCCGTCCCCTTCATCCGGCCGCACGACGGACGGCCGTTTCGGGGCCTGACCCTAGTCGTCGGCGCCTCCTTCGCCGCCTTCGCGAGTGTCCTTGCCCTCCGTGTCCTTCTTCTCGGGGCCGAACACGTCGCCTAGCGCCCCGAGGTCGAACTCGTCCCGGTGCACAAAGCCGTCCGGGTCGTCCAGGTCCTCGGCGGTCGGCAGCAGGTCCGGGTGCGCCCACAGCGCGTCGCGGCCCTCGATGCCGCGCGCGTCGGCAAGCGAGGCCCACAGCCGTGCCGCGTCGCGCAGCCGCCGCGGCCGCAGCTCCAAGCCGACGAGCGCCGAGAAGGTCTGCTCCGCCGGCCCGCCGGACGCGCGCCTGCGCCGCACGGTCTCGCGCAGCGCCGCCGCGGACGGCAGGTTCGGCGCGGCGGCCGCGTTGACCACCGCGTCCACCCAGCCCTCGGTCAGCGCCAGGATCGTCTCTAGTCGGGCGAGCGCGGCACGCTGCTGAGGGGTGTCCGGGGCGGTGAAGACGATCCCCTCCTCGAACACGCTCTGCAGGTCCGCGAGGCCCTCGGGCGTCTGCGCGTTGCGCATCAGCTCCTCGATCCGGCTCTCGTCCACCGTGATCCCGCGTGCATACGCCTCCACGGCGCCGAGCACGTGCGCCTTAAGCCACGGCACGTGTGCGAACAGCCGGTGGTATGCCGCCTCGCGCAGCGCCAGGTACAGCCGCACATCCGTAGCGGGCAGCTCCAGACCCGCGCCAAAGGCGTTCACGTTGGTCGGCAGTAGCACCGCCTTACCGTCCGGTCCGAGCGGCAGCCCGATGTCCGAGGAACCCAGCACCTCCGTCGCCAGCTGCGCCAGCGCCGTGCCGATCTGGTGGCCGAACAGCGAGCCGCCCATCTGCCGCACGATGCCCGCCAGCGGTGCCGCGGCCGCGCCCATGCCCGGGGCGCCCAGCTCGTCCGGACCCGGCAGCAGCCCGACCATCGCCCCGGTCATCTGCTCGGCGACCGGTTCGACCAGCTGCTTCCACACCGGAAGCGTCTTCTCGATCCACTCCGCCCGGCTCCACGCCAACGCGCCGGTCGTCCCGGCCGGAAGGCCGGTGACCCCGTCCAGCCAGTGCTCGGCGAGCCGCACCGCGTCTTCCAGCGGCGCGATGTCCCCAGCGGTCGGGGACGGGTCAGGCTGCGTCGCGGTGACTGTGCGGGCCACGTCCCGGGCCAGCGGCCAGTTCACCGGGCCCTCGCCGCTGTTGATCAGCGACTGGATGCGTCCCATCATCATCATGAACGTCTGCGGGTCGAACCCGGGCATCTGCTGGCCCAGACCCGCGGCGAGCCCGGCCAACTGCTCGCCCAGGCCCTGGCCCGCGCCGCCCTGGCCGGCCAGACCGCCGAGACCGAGCGCGCCGAGCAGCCCGGACAGCGGATCCGAGGCGCTACCGGACTCGGGCTTCGGCGCGGAGTCCTGGGGGCCGGACCCGGAGCTGGAGCCGGCCTCCCGGCTTTGGCGCTCCTCGCGCTCGACGTCCTCGCCAAGCCCTTCCAAGCCCTTGACGATGTCCTCGAAGGGCACCGGCTCGGGCTCGTCCCCGGCGGGTGGGAAACTTTCTGGGTGGTCGTTCACGTCGAACCTCTAGACAATCGTCCACACTGGAGCCGGATCCCCCCTTTTCCCGCGGGGTGCCACGGCCTGACGGGGGTACTCGCGCTCCACGGATAGAACAGACTTTACGGTGCCGGCGAGGCTATTCAACCTGGCAATAGCTCTCACCGTAGTAACAAACGGAGTGTGCCTGTGAGTTCCCCGGCAGATGGAGGGCGGCGCCGCTCGGCGCGTCTCACCGTAGCGGTGACCGGAGCGGCCGAGGGCGTCGGCGCCGCGGTCGCTGCGCGCCTCGCCGGGCATCCCGACGTGCGAAAGGCGGTCGGGCTCGACGTGCGCCGCACCGATCTGCCCGGGGTGATCTTCCGGCACGCCGACGCACGCGACCCGGCGCTGGCCGACCGGCTAGGGGACGTGGACGTCATCGTGCACGCCGACATCGACACCTCGCCGGACACCGACCCGGTAACCCGCACGGCATGGAACGTGCGTGGCGCCCAGACCGTGCTGACCGCCGCGGCTGCCGCCGGCGTGACGCGCGTCGTCCTCTACACCAGCGCGGTGGTCTACGGTGCTTTCCCCGACAACCCGGTACCGCTGCCTGAGGACGCTCCGCTGCGCGCGGTGCCGGACGGATCGCTCGTCGGCGATTACCTGGAAATCGAACGGCTAGCCGAGCGCGCGCCTAAGGCACACCCCGGACTTGCCGTCACGATCGTGCGTCCGGCGGCGTTGGCCGGGCCTGGCGTGGACACCGTCTTCACCAGGCACTTCGAGGCGCCCCGGCTGCTCGTGGTCAAGGACACCGAGCCGTGCTGGCAGTTCTGCCATGTGGACGACCTCGCCGACGCGCTGGCGCACGCGGCTCTCGGCGATGTGGACGGGCCGGTCGCCGTAGCCAGCGACGGTTGGTTGAGCCAGCAGGAGGTCGAGGAGATCTCCGGCATACGTCGCATGGAGCTTCCCGAAGCGCTCGCCTTAGGTGCCGCAGAGCGCCTACACAGGCTGCACCTGACGCCTTCTCCGGCGACGGACCTCCAGTACGTCATGCATCCGTGGGCTGTGACTGCGGAGCGCCTCAAGGCGAGCGGATGGGCGCCCGCGCACTCGAACGTCGAGGCGTTCCAGGCCCTGCTGCGTGAGATAGAAGGCCATCACGCGGCACTGGCCCGGCGGCTCGGCAAGAAGGAGACGGCGACCACGCTCGGCGCGGCGGGCGCCACGGTCGCGCTGGTCGGCACGGCGGCGCTGGTGCGGCGCGCCCGCAAGAAGCGGCGGGGTGTTTGATGCACAGGGCGTCTGATCCAGCTGTGCATGGCGTGCCCGAAGCGTGAGAGAGGATGGGCGGGTGAACATGATGCACGTGCATCCGGACGACCGCGTCCGCCTCGTCGACGTCCGCTCGACTCCGCTCTCGGTCGACGAGGTGCTGCGCGCGGTCAGCGATCCGCACGCCGGGGGCATCTCGCTGTTCGTCGGCGTCGTGCGCGACCACACCCCGGAGCGGCCCGGAGAGGTCGTCGGCGAGCTCGAATACTCGGCGCACCCCTCCGCCCGCGAGCGGCTCGCGCAGGTGGCTCGCGCCGTCGCCGCCGAGCATCCCGCCGCGCTGCTCGCCGCCGTGCACCGAGTCGGCGACCTGGCCGTGGGTGACCTGGCCGTGGTCGTCGCCGCCGCCTGCCCGCACCGCGCCGAAGCCTTCGCCGCCTGCCGAGCGCTGATCGACACGCTCAAGCAGGAAGTGCCGATCTGGAAGCGCGAGCTGTTCCGCGACGGGTCCCACACCTGGGTCGGAATCTGATCTAATCTGCTGAATCGTGCTCAGTATCCTCGTATGGTGGGCCATTCCGGCCGTCGCGGTGACGTTCGCCGCCCTGGTCGCGGCAGTGGGCAGGCGGGTACGCCGAGCGCGTGAGGACGTCGGGACGTCGAAGAGGTACCAGCGAGCCCGTCAGGCACTCGCGCGCGCCCAAAGGGATATCTGAGTCCAGGCTTTCGCGGCGGACCACTCCCGACTGCGTCCGATCGCGAACGTGCATTAGTGTCGTTCCGTGCCCAAGCCGCGTCGCCGAACCGTCACGCTCACCCTTTCGGGTGTCCTGCTCGCCGCCTTCGGGCTCGGCGTGTATTTCCAGCCGGTGCCGTATGCCGAGATGACGCCCGGGCCGACCTTCGACACCCTCGGCTCGTATCAGGGCACCCCGCTCATCACGATCTCCGGGCACTCGACCTCCTCGACGCACGGTCAACTGCGCATGGTCACGGTCGGAGTGTCGAACCAGGACTACCAGATGCCGCTCGGCACGGCCCTGCTCGGCTGGCTGAACACCGATCAGGCGATCGTGCCCAAGGAGACCATCTACCCGCCCGACACGACCCAGCAGCAGAGCGACCAGCAGAACGCGATCGAGTTCAGCGATTCGCAGAACTCGGCCATCAGCGCCGCGCTGAGCAGTCTCGGGGTCAAGCCGGACGGGACCGAGGTCGTGGTCGCGGCGGTCAACGCGGGCGCCCCGGCCGACGGGAAGCTGGACGGCGGCGACGTGATCCAGTCGATCAACGGCACCCCGATCACCGCCACCGGCCAGGCCGGGCTCCAGCAGGTGACCACGGCGGTGGAGCAGGTCACACCCGGCCAGAACGTCACCTTCGAGGTCGACCGGGCGGGCAAGAAGGAGACCGTGGTCACCGGCACGACGAAGAACGCGCAGGGCAAGGCGGCGGTGGGCATCGCGGTGGAGAGCGAGAGCACCTACCCGTTCACGGTCGACATCCAGCTCAACGGGGTCGGCGGCCCGAGCGCCGGGATGATGTTCGCGCTCGGCATCATCGACAAGCTGACGCCCGGCGGCGACATTACCGGCGGCCGGGTGGTCGCGGGCACCGGCACGATCGACGCCTCGGGCAACGTGGGCGCGATCGGCGGCATCCAGATGAAGACCATCGCCGCGCGCCGAGACGGCGCGACCGTCTTCCTCGCCCCGGCGGACAACTGCGCCGACGCGAAGGCGAACGTGCCGGCCGGCCTTGAGCTGGTCAAGGTCTCCACGCTTCAGGACGCGCTGAACGCTCTGGCCGACCTGCGCGACGGTAAGATCCCGCCCGGCTGCTGAGCCGCGCCTCGCAGCGCCGTGGGGGCGCCCTATCGCCTAGCTTCGCCCTACCTCACTTCGTCTTCCCGCAGAGCAGCACCTGCGGCTCGTTCGACAGCGTGAAGCTCTCGGTCGTCCCGTCGACCGAGTCGCACTTCGAGGCGTCGTTCGTGCCGTCGAACCGCGCCAGCACGACGTAGTTCGCCGAAGGGTCGGAGCACGCGACCAGGTAGAAATCCGTCGTCGAACTCGGCGCGTCGAGGCAGTCGCCCTGCTGCGCGCGGCGCGGGCTGTGCTTGTTCGTCGTAGAGCCGAGGCAGTACAGGTAGACCGTGCCGGCGGTGCCCGGCTTGTCGAGCTCGTCGTCGTTCCCGGGGAAGGAGAAGCACTGTTTCGCGTCGGTCGAGATGGTCCCTGATACGTCGGGGATCACTTGGAGCACCTTGTAGTTCGCGCTCGAATCGGAGCAGTCGACCTTCGTGTCGGTGGCCAGCGTCGTGCCCTGAAGGTCCATGCAATCACCGACGGCGTAGTCCGCCCCGGCCACTCCGCCGCCCCCCGTGCTCGGCGAGGAGCCACCGCCGGCCAGCTCCGTGGGAATCGCCGGCAGGCTGATGTTCACGTTCGGCGAGGTGGAAGCGCTGTGGTCGAACAGGTCTTTGACCCCGACCCGGACCGCGATGCCGACGATGATGATCACGGCGAAGCTGATGATCGAGATGGTGCGCTTGCCCACGGTCCGCTTCGGCGGCCGCGGCGGTGCGTATCCCGGGTAGCCCTGGTACGGCTGCTGTCCGTAGGGATTTTGCGTGTATGGATTCTGCGTTCCTGGCCCCTGCGCATACCCCTGTGCGTACGGGTTCTGCCCATAAGGGTTTTGAGCGTAAGGATTCTGGTCCTGCGGCTGCTGTCCATACGCGAACGTCTGCCCCCACTGCGGTGCCGCCTGCCCCGGCACGCCAGGTTGTCCCTGCAGGTACTGAGTCTGCTCGTACGGGCTCTGAAGCGGCTGCGTCGGATCCACCGGCTGCGGCGCGGGCTGCCCCCAGGCCGGATCGTGCGGCGGCGGCTGCAGTGGACCGTTCGGGTCCGAAGGCGTGGACATGAGCTTCCCCCAGTGCGGATACGTCGAGCAACGTCTGACTCAACACGCCACCCGTACGGCATGGAGGCACGAATGTATCCGGTGGGCCCGACAGCGGGAAGAGCAGGGCTCGACTTCGCAGGCCGCCCCAAGCCGTGCCGGCGTGTCAGTCCTGGAGCGTGTGCACCAACGCTTCGGCGAGGTTGGGCACCAGATCCGGGCCGGACAGCACGTCGTCGTCGGCGTCTTGGGAACGCAGCCGGAGTGCGCAGTCACGCGCCCCGTCGCGCAGCACCCCGACGGCGATCCGCACCTCTTGGCGCTCCGGATGAGCGGCGGCCCACGCGTCGAGGTCCACATCCGCGGCGTCGGCGTCAGGGATCTGCGCCTCGGCGGTCGGCGGCAGCATCACCCGCTCGATGACCAGCGCCACTCCGTCCACCGTGCTCGGCCAGGCGATCGCCGCGAGGGCCTCGTCGAGCGGCTTGTCGCCGGGGAAGCCTTCCTGCTCGATCGAGGTGTACGACCGCAGCGGACCGATCGCCCCGTCGAACTCCACCGTCTCCGGGGCGAGCGCCGCGGCCAGCCGGGGCTCGGCCTTGATCAGCTCGGCCGTGTCGACCAGTGCGAACAGGCGGGGCCCCTGGTCCCAGCCGTCCTTGGCGACATGCTGTTCCAGTTCGATCAGCGACTGCGTCAACGCGGTGTCCATCCCGCCATTGTCCCCCAGGCGTTTCACCGCCCACACCTCCCTCCGGGGCGGCGGATTTGCGCCAAACGTGATCTTGGGCGTAGACTACGACTCACGACGCGGGGTGGAGCAGCTCGGTAGCTCGCTGGGCTCATAACCCAGAGGTCGCAGGTTCAAATCCTGTCCCCGCTACCACCACTTCAGGTCCCCTCTCCGGAGGGGGCCTGAGTCGTTTCCGCGCCCGCCGCCGTGGCGTGAGCTGTGTCACACTCGACGCTGGACCGATGGGTCCTCGGCTGCCTGATCGTCTTCACCGGTGACATTGCTCGCGAGCGGACGGATGGACCGACGATGACCTCGAACGACGCGCCCGGCGCCTACACCTCCGTGAACGGCCTCCAGATGTACTACGAGGTCCACGGCTTCCGAGGCAGCGCGGCCCGCCCCCTGGTGCTGATGCACGGCGGCCTGCTCACCATCGACAGCTTCGGGCCGCTGATCCCGGCGCTGGCCAAAGACCGCGAGGTGATCGCGCTCGAGTTCCAGGGCCACGGCCATACCGCCGACATCGACCGCGAGCTGTCGCTGGCGAACTTCTCCACCGACGTCGTGGGCCTGCTCGACCACCTCGGCGTCGAGCGCGCGGACCTGTTCGGCTTCAGCGTCGGCGGCCTGACCGGGCTGCAGACCGCGATCGCAAGCCCCGATCGCGTCGGCCGGCTGATCGCGGCGTCTGCGCACTTCCGGCCGGACGGCTACTACGACGAGATCTTCGATCAGTCTGCGTGGGCGACCTCCAAGCGGCTGCCCACGCAGGCTGACTTCGAGGAAATGCGGCGCGGATACGTCCGTGTCGCCCCGCATCCGGAGCAGTTCGACGCGTTCCAGGCCAAGCTGGGGGGCATGGTCGCGGCATTCCCGGGCTGGTCCGACGAGGCGCTGCGCGGAATCGCCGCCCCCACCCTGGTCGTCATCGGCGACACCGACTTCGTGCGGGTCGAGCACGCCGCCGAGATGCGAGACCTCATCCCCGACGCTCAACTCGCCGTGCTGCCTGGGACGACCCACGTTGGCGTACTGCAGCGTGTCGACCTGGTACTTCCCATGATCGAGCGCTTCCTCAGCTGACGCCGGAGCGGGGCCAGGGCACGAACACGCGGCCCAATGAAGCGATTTGCCTCAGGTGCGACCTTCGACGTACAGTAGAGACATACCGACGCGGGGTGGAGCAGCTCGGTAGCTCGCTGGGCTCATAACCCAGAGGTCGCAGGTTCAAATCCTGTCCCCGCTACTACGCAGATGACAGAAATCCCGGCCAGCGCAAGCTGGCCGGGATTTTCGTTATTCCCGATGC
>NZ_DASZGI010000393.1:0-4753 GCF_035938995.1 Actinocrinis sp. | reverse complement strand
TCGCAGGGTTTTGCGTCGCTGTTGCCTGGTTCGCGGTCATGAGTGGCTGCCTTCCGTTCCGGCTCTGGTGTTCGGTCTGGCGGCTGGGCCCGCATGGTCCTCGGCGGACGCACGACGGCGCCCCGGACCTTGGGGGTCCGGGGCGCCGGGGTGAGGTCTTGTGGCGCTGCCTGCTTTGCTCAGCGCGCGACCGCCTGGCTTGCCGGATCACCCGGGAAGCCATAGCTAAATCGCCGCGACTGCGCCATGGCCAGCACCTTACCAGACGTGGCCGACCGTCACGTCCACGAGTTGGCGTTGGCCTGCTCGGTCTGGTTGTACGAGTCGTGCGCGGCCTCGAGGACCTTGGCGATCTGCTGCAGCACCATTCCGAGGTCCTGCTGCGCCTGGTCCCACGCGCGCTGCTTCTCCTGGTAGTTCTCCGCGGCCTTGCCGGTCCACTCCGCCGCGATCGGCGCCAGCATCTGGCGCAGGTCGTTCAGCTTCTGGTCCAGGTTGGTGTATGTCCGGTTCACGTTCTGCGAAGCCTCGGCGATCGCCGCGAACTGAACGAGAATGCCACCGTTGCTACCCACGCCCATGTCCTGCTACTCCCCTCAAAAGTCTGCCCCGCACCGCGGGATGGCGAAAGAAACCGGAGGCGTCAGCCGAGCCCGCTCATGATGTTCGCGATCTGCGACCGGTTCTGCTCTTCCGAAGTCGAGTAGTTCGTGTGCGAGGAGTCCATCGCGTCGGCGATCCCGACGAGCGCCTGCGTCAGCTTGTTGGCGTCCTGGTTCCACCGGTCGATCAGCTGGTGGAACGCGGTCGAGGCTTCCCCTCGCCACTGCGAGGCCAGCGGCTCGATCAGGGAGAGCAGCGAGCGCAGCTCCCCGTTGATCTCATCGCTGGTCTGCCTGATCTGCGAGGCAGCCTTCTGCATGACCGCAATATCTGTCCCGTACCCGCCCATTGCTCACCGTCCCCGTCGTAGGAAGTTTTCTGGGACAACTCTTGAATTGTCAGATCCACCCTTGCCACGCTCCCCCAAGCCCCGAGGCCCTCGTAGCGGGGACGGCTTGGTGCCATCTGCGCCCAATACGCTACTGGCCCGTGCCCGGGGGGTGATAGCCGGGTAGGAGACATTACCGATTCTTTACCGAATCTCGGAGCCGCGTGAACTCTGTTCGAGCTGCGGCGCGACCTTAACCGCCTCCGCACATATGTATCAGCGGTTTGGCTCCTTCGTCACCGCACCCCGATCCGCTTCAGCAGGCGCAGCGCGAAAGTCATCTGCTTGGTGTACTTCTCCGCGGAAAAGCCGAACCACGGCGCGAGCGGCACGAACGTCTGCCGCGCGACGGCCTGGACCTCGGTGTACCGGTGGATGCCCTCGGCGCCGTTACGCCGCCCGAGGCCCGAGTCGCCCATGCCGCCGATCTCTGCCGCCACCGAGCCGAACGCAGCCGCATATGCCTCGTTCACGTTCACCATGCCGGTACGCAGGCGCAGCGCGGTTTCCATCGCGCGCTTCGTGTCCCGCGTCCATACGGAGGCGTTGAGGCCGTACTTGGTACGGTTGGCCGCCTCGACGACCTCGGCCTCATTCTTAAATCCATATACCGATACGACCGGTCCGAAGGTCTCGTCGGTGTACGCGGTCATCGCCGGGGTCACGCCGGACAGGATCGTCGGCTCGTAGAACAGCGAGCCGATGTCGGGCCGCCGCCGACCGCCGGCCAGCACCTTCGCCCCCTTCGCCCGCGCGTCCTCGACGTGGATGGTGACCGTCTCCAGCTGCTTGGTGGAGGTCAGCGAGCCGATGTCGCACGCGTAGTCGAGGGTGCCGCCCAGGCGCAGGGCCTTGGTCTCGGTGACGAAGCGCTCGAGGAACGCGTCGTGGATCGAGTAGTGCAGATACAGCCGTTCGAACGAGACGCACAGCTGGCCCGCGGAGGAGAAGCAGCCGCGTACTGCGCCCTGCACCGCCTTGTCCAGGTCGGCGTCGTCGAACACGATCATCGCGTTCTTGCCGCCGAGCTCGAGCGAGCAGCCGACCAGCCGCCCGGCCGCCTGCTGCGCGACCTGTCGTCCCGTCCGGGTCGAGCCGGTGAAGGCCACGTAGTCCGCGTGGTCCACGACCGCGGGGCCGGTGATCGGCCCTTCTCCGGTCACGATCTGCCACGTGTCGGCGGGCAGCCCCGCCTGAACCGCCAACTGGCGGGTGTAGAGGGCGGTGAGGGTGGTCGCGTTGTCCGGCTTGTGCACCACGGCGTTGCCCGCGACCAGCGCCGGGACGATGTCCATCACGACGAGGGTGAGAGGGTAGTTCCACGGGGTGATCAGACCGACGACGCCCTTGGGGTGCCGCACCTCGGAGACCTTCGTCAGCATCGGGATGATGCCGAGGCGTCGGCGGGGCCTAAGATAGCCGGCGGCCGCCGCGGCGTAGTGGCGGCAGGTGGTGACGGACCCGGCCAGCTCCTCGTAGGCGTGCAGCCGCGCCTTTCCGGTCTCGATCTGGATCAGGTTGAGCAGATGCGGCTCGTTGTCGAGCAGCAGGTCGTGGAACCGGCGCAGCACGGCAGCACGCTCTCCGACCGGGCGGGCGGCCCAGGTCGGCTGGGCGGCGCGGGCCTTCTGGAAGGCCAGGCGCACGTCGCCGGGGCCGGACTGCGGCAGCTCGACGATGACCTCGCCGGTCAGCGGGGCGCTGATGGGGGTGGTGGCGGCGGCGCTGCCGACCACGACGTCCTCGACGAGCCGGGCGACGAACTCCCGCGGCAGATGCGGACGGATCGACTCCAGCCGCGCCGGCCGCCCGAGCGCAGAGGCCGTCGACGAGGACGCCTGCGGAGTCACATCGCTCGTAGTCATAGCGCAAAGACTACGGCCGTCCAGGCGCACTAGCCAGACCAAGTTACTATCTGGTAATCACACGGATAAACCGTGACATGTGAGGTGAACCGGGGGTTGCCCGGGGGATGGTAGCGGCTTGTCGGCAGCGGGTACCGCGGTGCTAGCAGCCGCCGAGCACGAGTGCGGAGTTGCCGACGGGTTGCGGCGGGTTACCGGCAGCGAGCTGCGTCGCCGGACTGTTATCACGGCTCATCGAGGGGCGCGTGTTGCCGCGGGAGTCTATAGACCGCGTCTGTCAGAGGGCAGCTATCAGACCACGGTGAGCGGCAGGAGCTTCTTCCCGGTCGGGCCGACCTGGATCTCCGTCTGCATCTGCGGGCACACGCCGCAGTCGAAGCACGGGGTCCAGCGGCAGTCGTCGACCTCGACCTCGCGCAGCGCGTCCTGCCAGTCCTCCCACAGCCACTCGCGGTCCAGGCCAGAGTCCAGGTGGTCCCAGGGCAGCACCTCGACCTGGTCGCGCTCGCGCGTGGTGTACCAGGGCACGTCGACCGGTTCGTCCTCCAGCGCGTGCTCGGCCGCTTGCATCCAGCGCTCGTAGGAGAAGAACTCGCTCCAGCCGTCGAAGCGCCCGCCGTCCTCGTACACGGCGCGGATGACCTTGCCCACGCGCCGGTCGCCCCGCGAGAGCAGGCCCTCGACGATGCCCGGCTTGCCGTCGTGGTAGCGGAACCCGATCGCCCGGCCATAGTCGCGGTCGGCGCGGATCGCGTCGCGCAGCTTGATCAGCCGCGCGTCGGTCTCCTCGGCGCCGAGCTGGCCGACCCACTGGAACGGCGTGTGTGGCTTGGGCACGAAGCCGCCGATGGAGACCGTACAGCGGATGTCGCGGGAGCCGGTGGCCTGGCGGCCCGCCCTGATGACATTGCGGGCCATCTCGGCGATCCGCAGCACGTCCTCGTCGGTCTCGGTCGGCAGGCCGCACATGAAGTACAGCTTGACCTGGCGCCACCCGGCCGAATACGCAGCCGTGACGGTGCGGATCAGGTCCTCTTCGCTGACCATCTTGTTGATGACCTTGCGGATCCGCTCCGAGCCGCCCTCCGGCGCGAAGGTCAGGCCGCTGCGGCGCCCGTTGCGGGAGAGCTCATTGGCCAGGTCGATGTTGAAGGCGTCTACCCGTGTTGAAGGGAGTGAGAGGGAAGTCTGGCTGCCCTCGTAGCGGTCGGCCAGGCCCTTGGCGATGTCGGCGATCTCGCTGTGGTCGGCGGACGACAGCGAGAGCAGGCCCACCTCCTCGTAGCCGGTGGCGGCCAGGCCCCGCTCGACCATCTCGCCGATGCCGGTGATCGACCGCTCGCGCACCGGCCGGGTGATCATCCCGGCCTGGCAGAACCGGCAGCCCCGGGTGCAGCCGCGGAAGATCTCCACAGACATCCGCTCGTGCACCGTCTCGGCCAGCGGGACCAGCGGCTGCTTAGGGTAGGGCCACTCGTCGAGATCCATGACGGTGTGCTTAGCGACGCGCCACGGAACGCCCGAGCGGTTCGGGACGACACGCTTGATACGCCCGTCCGGCAGGTACTCGACGTCGTAGAAGCGCGGGACGTAGACGCCGCCCGTCCTGCAAAGGCGCAGGAGGAGCTCGTCGCGGCCGCCGGGGCGTCCCTCGTTCTTCCACTCGCGCACGATCCGGCTGATGGTCAGCACGATCTGCTCGCCGTCGCCGAGCACCGCGGCGTCGATGAAATCGGCGATCGGCTCGGGGTTGAATGCCGCGTGGCCGCCCGCGATGACCACCGGGTGCGACTCGTCCCGGTCCTTCGCATCCAGCGGGATGCCGGCCAGGTCGAGGGCGGTGAGGAGATTGGTGTAACCGAGTTCGGTGGAGAACGACACGCCGAACAGGTCGAAC
>NZ_DASZGI010000392.1:0-3311 GCF_035938995.1 Actinocrinis sp. | reverse complement strand
GGCAGCTCGCGGCGCGGCATCTCCGAGACCGCCCGCGTCAGCTCGGCCCGCGCGAACCCGATGTGCCGCGCCTCCTCGACGATGTGAATGCGGTTGACCATCCGCATCAGCGGCTGGATCCGCTCGTCGTCGACCATCTCGCGCTGGAAGCGGTCGATGACCTCCTCGCCGATCAGCACCGCGCCCCACATCGCCGGCCCGTACGCCAGATACGGCAACAGGCGACCCAACCGGTGTACATGCCGCTTGGGTCCGTAGTTCGGCACCCCGATCCGCTCCACCATGCGCGCGAACATCGTCGAATGCCGGCACTCGTCGGCGATCTCGGTGAGGGCGTACTGGATCCGGCGGGTAGTCGGATCGCTTTCGTAGACCAGCTTCGACAGTGTCCGCATGAGCAGGAACTCGAGCCACAGCCCGACCGTCGCGACGCTCGCCGCCTCGTGTTTTCCCAGTTCAAGCCGCTGCTCTGGGCTCAGCGAGCGCCACAGCAGAGTCCCGTAGATCGAGCAGCGCTCCTCCAGCATGTACCCGAGCCCGTCGACGAGCGGCGCCGACCAGTTGATCTCGAGCTCCGGGTCGTATGAGCGAGCGGCGCTGGAGCGCAGCAGCCGCTCGGCGGTGCGGTCCCGCTCTTCGGTCGTCTCTGCCGTCATCGCGAATCTCCCTCCAGAAATTTGCTATAACTTGAAGTAACAGTTACTTCTGGTAGCATGCGCAGCATGAACTCGGCTGTCAAGGGTGCGGCGGGTTCCGGCGCCGGAGCCGGAGCGTCGCATGACGCACGCCGCGACCGGTGGACCGCGCACCGCGACGCACGCCGCCGCGAGTTCGTCGACGCCGCCCTGCACGTCCTGCTGACATCGGGCACTGACCTGCCCATGGAGGCCGTAGCCGCCGAAGCCGGGGTCACCAAGCCCGTCCTCTACCGCTATTTCAGCGACAAAGCAGCACTCATCAACGCGCTCGCCGAGCGGGGCACCGAACTGCTCATCAGCCGCTTGCTGCCGGCGATCAACTCGAGCGGCCCCGCACTCGCCCGCACCCGCGAGGCGATCGGCGCGTACTTCTCGGTGATCGACGAGAATCCGAACCTTTACTGGCTCCTGGCCCGGCGCCCGGCGGTCGAGTGGGCGGACGGCCAGGACCCGGTGCAGCAGGACAAGGAGTTGGTCGCGTCCGCGCTGACCGCGGTGATCGGCGACTACCTGCGTGAGTTCGGCCTCGACTCCGGCGCCGCCGAGCCGTGGGCGTACGGGGTCACCGGCTTGGTGCAGAGCACGGGGGAGTGGTGGCTGCAACGCCGGTCGATGAGCCGTGTGCACGTGGTCGAATACACCACCCGCCTGGTCTGGGGGGCGTTCGCCGGAGTGCTGCGCGACGAGGGCGTCACCATCGACCCGGACCAGCCGCTCCCGGTCCCCAAGCCCAAGCTCCGCGCCGCCGAATAACCGACCCAGAGGGGAGCGCACCGTGCCTGGACTCGATGACGAGGACTGCCACCCCCACGACCGTAACCCCAATGACGATCACACCGATGACAGCTACCAGGGCTCTGCGACTCTCACCGTCGCCGACCACGACTTCCACGTCCACGTCTCCCTGCGCGGCTACTTCGAACCCATAGACGGCCGCTACCACTGGTACGGCCGCCTCGATCCCGACCCCGCCCTTATCTCAGCCCTCGGATCCGGTCGCACCTCTGCGGTCCTGACCACTCCCCACGGCTCCGCCCCCTGCGACATCTCCGAACCGGACCCCTGGAACCGTTATCGCGTCATCGGACTCTCGACGCCCCCCTTCCCCGCCGCCACCACCCCCGCCCCTGACACTCCCTCCACCCCGTCGATGCCATCCCCCTCCCACCCCTACCCCCACCCCCACCTCCACATCGCCATCATCGGCGCCGGCTTCGGCGGACTGGGCACCGCCATCCGGCTACGTCAGGCCGGCATCAAGGACTTCGCGATCTTCGAACGCGCAGACGCCATCGGAGGGACCTGGCGCGACAACACCTATCCCGGCTGCGCCTGCGACGTGCCGTCCCACCTCTACTCGTTCTCGTTCGCCGCGAATCCGCGCTGGTCGCACAGCTTTTCCAGGCAGCCCGAGATCAAGGCATACCTCGAAGACGTCACCGACCGGTACGCGCTGCGCCGCCACATCCGCTTCAACACCGAAGTCACCGAGGCGCGCTGGGACGACGCGGCGAAACACTGGCGGCTATCCACGTCTCGTGGCGACTTCACCGCCGACGCCGTCGTCTCCGCCGCCAGCCCCTTGTCAGAACCCTTGCTCCCAGACATCCCCGGCCTGGCCGCGTTCCCCGGCGAGGTCTTCCACTCCGCCCGCTGGAACCACGATCACGACCTGACCGGCAAGCGCGTAGCCGTCATCGGCACCGGCGCCTCCGCCGTTCAGATCGTCCCCGAACTCCTACCCGCGGTGGGGAGCCTCTTCCTCTTCCAGCGCACCCCCGCCTGGGTCCTTCCCCGCCCCGACCGACACCTCACCGCCGTCGAGCGCCGGATCTACCAACACGTCCCGCCCGTACAGCGCCTCACCCGCCTCGGGATCTACCTCGCTCACGAGTCCAGCGTCGGCGCGTTCGTCAAGCACCCGTGGCAGTTAAAGGTCGCACAGCGCCTAGCCCTGCGCACCTTGAAGAAGACAATCCACGACGAAACCCTGCGGGCCAAGTTGACCCCCACGTATGTGATGGGCTGCAAGCGAGTCCTGCTCTCGAACGATTTCTACCCAGCCCTCAACCGGCCCAACACCACCGTCATCGCCTCCGGCCTCGCCAAGATCGACGGCAGCACCCTGATCGCCCAGGACGGCAGCGCGCACGAGGCCGACGTGCTCGTGTTCGCGACCGGTTTCCACGCCGTGGACATGCCGATCGCCAAGCGCATCCACGGCGTCGGCGGCATGAATCTCGCCGAGCATTGGGCAGGCAACCCCCACGCACTACGCGGCACGACCGTCGGAGGATTCCCCAACCTCTTCCTGATCATCGGCCCCAACACCGTGCTCGGCCACAGCTCGATGGTCCACATCATCGAGTCGCAGCTCAACTACGTGATCGACTACCTGCGCACACTCAAGCGGCGAGGCGTCGCAGCCCTCGACGTCCGCGCCGAAGCCCAAGACCGCTGGTGTGCCGAAGTCGAGCGCCGGATGGCCTCCACCGTCTGGGCCACCGGAGGCTGCGTGAGCTGGTACCTCAACGCCGCTGGCCGCAACCCCACCCTCTGGCCCGCCTCCACCCTCCGCTTCCGCCGCGAAACCAGGCGCATCGACCTCGACGA
>NZ_DASZGI010000391.1:0-10476 GCF_035938995.1 Actinocrinis sp. | reverse complement strand
CTCAGCGCGGGCCGGGGCGCACCAATCCGGTCTCGTAGGCCAGCACGACCGCCTGGACCCGGTCGCGCAGGTCCAGCTTCATCAGGATCCTGCCGACGTGGGTCTTCACCGTCGCCTCGGACAGCACGAGGCGCCCGGCGATCTCCGAGTTGGACAGCCCCTGGGCGACGAGGCCCAGGACCTCGCGCTCGCGCTCGGTCAGTACGGAGAGCGTCGGCGGCGCCGGGGCGCCGTTCGCCGGCAGCATCGGGGCGAAGCGGTCGAGCAGGCGCCTGGTGGTGGACGGCGCCACCACCGCGTCGCCGCTGTGGACCGCGCGAATCGCCGAGAGCAGCTCGGTCGGCGGCACATCCTTGAGCAGGAAGCCGCTCGCCCCGGCCTTGATCGCGGCGAAGGCATACTCATCGAGGTCGAAGGTCGTCAGGATGAGGATCTTGGGAGTCTCGGCATCGCCCACCGACCGCCCCTGAAGCAGCCGTCGGGTCGCCTCGACCCCGTCGAGCGCGGGCATCCGCACGTCCATCAGGACGACGTCGGCCGCTATGCCCTCCAGGAGCTCCAGTGCGGATAGTCCGTCGCCCGCCTCGCCGACGACCGCCATGTCCTGCTGGGCGTCGAGGATCATCCGGAACCCAGTACGCAGCAACTCCTGGTCGTCCACGAGCACTACCCGGATCGGGGCCGCCGGTCCGGTCGTCTGACCGTTGTTTATCAGGCCGCTGTTCATCAGGCCGCCTCGGCAACCCGGGCCAGCGAGACGGCCCGGTACGGCAGCACCGCTTCGACCCTGAACCCGCCCTCGGGCCTCGGCCCGGCCTCCACCGAGCCCCCGTACATCGCGACCCGCTCGCGCATGCCCACCAGTCCGTTCCCCTGCCCGTCGGTCAGCGCCCCCGCGCCGCGTCCGTCATCGCTCACGAGCATCCGCAGCTCGTCCTCACCGTAGTGCAGGGCGACCGTGGCGCTCACCCGCGGGCCCCCGTGTTTGCGCGTGTTGGTGAGCGACTCCTGCACGATCCGGTAGGCCGCCAGCTCCATACCCTGCGGCAGCAGCACCGGGACTCCCTCGACGGTGAAGTCAACGGTCAGACCGGTGGCACGGACCTGCTCCAGAAGGTCTTCGAGCTGATCCACGCCGGGCTGCGGCGCCCGGTCGACGGATCCGCCCTCGGACCGCAGGACGCCGAGAAGCCGGCGCATCTCGGCAAGCGCGGTGCGTCCGGTATCCGCGATTGCGCCTAGGGCGCGCCGCGTGGTCTCAGGGGACCGCTCCAGCGCGTAGGACGCCCCTTCGGCCTGGACCACCATGACCGACACGTGGTGCGCGACCACATCGTGCAGCTCGCGTGCTATTCGCGCCCGCTCGGCGGCGGCGCCGATCTGCGCCTGCTGGTCGCGTTCGCGTTCGAGCCGCCGCGCCTTGTCCTCCAGGTCCAGGTAGTACGCGCGGCGATAGCGCATCGAGTCACCCAGCACCCAGCCGATGACGACGGGAGCGGCCAGGACGCAGTAGACGACGACCCAGTCGGTCCACGGCCGGATAGTGATCGGTTGGACCCAGCGCACCAGCGCGATCACGGCGCCGAAAAGGCACAGGATGAGCCCGGGGACCGAGAAGCGACGCCCGCGATAGGCCGCCAGGGCGTAGAGCGCCCCCGGGACAGCCAGGTCCGACAACGTCGGGTTGGTGGTGAGCAGGACCTGCGCCGCGCCGACCGTGCAGACCGCGATGAAAGCGTGGAGCGGGTAGCTGCGGCGGAAGAGGATCGGCACGCCGATGCACAGGCACAGCACGAAGGCGACGTCGGAGGTCCGGCGGATCGAGCCGACCAGGCCGAAGAACACCAGCCCGGCCGCCATCACCCCGTCCACGAGGGTGGGATGCCGCTGGAGCCATTCGTACAATCGCGTCACCAGTCGAGCGTACGAAATCCGCGCGCCGCCCACCATGAGCCCCGAGGCGGAGGTCGCCGATCAGCCGCGGGCGGTACGGTCTCATCCCGTGGATGGACGCGAATATCTGCCCTGGTCGGAGGCGATGGACCGGGCTCTCTACGGGCCGGGCGGTTTTTACCGGGGCGCGGGCGGGCCGGCCGCGCATTTCCGCACGTCGGTGCATGCTTCGCCGCTATTCGCCCAAGCAGTCGCTCGGCTGCTGGCGCAAGTGGACGAGCTCCTGGAGCACCCCGGCGACATCGCGCTGATCGATGTCGGAGCGGGGCGCGGTGAACTGCTCGTCGGAGTTCTGGAGGAGCTGGCGCGGGCTGAGGGCACGCTGGCTGAACGGGTGACCCTGATCGGCGTCGAGGTGGCCGCGCGGCCGGAAGGGCTCCCGGAGGTCGTCCAGTGGCGTGGCGAACGCCCCGGCGGGGTGGTCGGCCTGCTCATGGCGAACGAGTGGCTGGACAACGTGCCCTGCGACGTCGTCGAGGCCACGGCCGAGGGCTGGCGGCTGGTCGAGGTGGCGCACGACGGCACGGAGCGGCTCGGCGCGGAGCCGGACGATGCCCAGCGGGCCTGGTTGGCGGATTGGTGGCCGCACGGGGAGCCGGGGACGCGCGCCGAAGTGGGCCTGACCAGGGACGCGGCGTGGAAGTCCGCGGTCGCCTCGGTAGAGCGCGGGGTTGCGGTCGCGATCGACTACGCCCACGGCAAACACAGCCGCCCGTCCTTCGGCACGATGACCGGCTACAGGCAGGGGCGGCAGGTGAACCCGATCCCTGACAGTTCCTGCGATATCACCTGCCACGTCGCGCTGGACTCGTGCGCCGCGGCCGCCGCTCCGCTTGTGGACTGGTCGACGAGCCACACGCAGCGGGATGCGTTGCGGGCACTGGGCATCTCAGGCGCACGCCCGCCGATCACGAGGGCGAGCAGCGATCCGCGCGGCTATCTGCGCGCGCTGTCTCAGGCATCCGCGGCAGCGGAGCTGACCGATCCGGCCGGGCTCGGCGGATTCGCCTGGCTGCTCCAGGGTCGCGGACTCGCGCCCGTGCTCGCGACCTCGCCGGATTGACCGCTCGCGCCCCACTGGACGGCCGTCCCGCGCGGACGGCGGAGATGAGAGACTTCCCTCATGGGACAGCTAGTCGAGCGGACGGCGGGGGTCGGCACCGGTCTGGCCACCGAGGACATGGTCCTCAACATCGGCCCGCAGCACCCGTCCACCCACGGAGTGCTGCGGCTGCGCCTGGTCCTCGACGGCGAGCGGATCGTCAGCGCCGAGCCGATCATCGGCTACATGCACCGCGGCGCCGAGAAGCTGTTCGAGGTCCGCGACTACCGTCAGATCATCGTGCTGGCCAACCGGCACGACTGGCTCTCCGCGTTCTGCAACGAGCTCGGCGTGGTGCTCGCGGCCGAGCGGATGCTCGGCATGGAACTGCCGGAGCGCGCGGTCTGGGCGCGCACCATGCTGGCCGAGCTGAACCGGGTGCTCAATCACCTGATGTTCCTCGGCTCGTATCCGCTGGAGCTCGGCGCGATCACCCCGATCTTCTACGCGTTCCGGGAGCGCGAGGACCTCCAGAGGGTGATGGAGGAGATCGCCGGCGGCCGGATGCACTTCATGTTCAACCGGGTCGGCGGCCTGAAGGAGGACCTGCCGGCCGGCTGGCTGGACCGGGCGCGCACCACGATCCGGATGGTGCGCCGGAGGATGGACGACATCGCCGATCTCATCCACGGCAACGAGATCTTCCGGGCGCGCACCAAGGGCGTCGGCGTGCTGACCCCGGAGCAGGTCGCCGCATATGGCCTGTCCGGGCCGATCGCCCGCGCCAGCGGCGTGGACTTCGACCTGCGCCGCGACGATCCGTACCTGGCCTACGGCGAACTCGGTGACGTGCTGCGGGTGGTGACCCGCAAGACCGGAGACTGCTTCGACCGGTTCGACTGCCTGCTGGAGCAGGTGCACGTCTCCCTCGACATCGCGGAGGCCTGCGCGGACAAGCTCTCCTCGCTGCCGCCCGGACCGATCAACCTGAAGCTGCCCAAGGTGCTGAAGGTGCCCGAGGGCGAGATCTACGCCTGGACGGAGAACCCGCTCGGCATCAACGGCTACTACCTGGTGTCGCGCGGGGAGAAGACGCCATGGCGGCTCAAGCTGCGCTCGGCGTCGTTCAACAACATCCAGGTGCTCGGCGAACTGCTGCCCGGGCACCTTGTCGCGGACATGGTGGCGATCCTCGGATCGATGTTCTTCGTGGTCGGAGACGTCGACAAGTGACGCCGCCTGCGCGGGCGGTCGACGCTTAAAGCGGGGCGTCTAAGCCGGCGTTTTGCCAGCCGAAAGCACTCAGGCGACGCCGCCGCGCACGTCCCGGACCGAGAACTCCAGCGTCTCGTCGTACGCGGTCAGATCCAGGACGGCGTCCGCGGCCGGGGTCGGCTCGATGACGGGCGCCATGGCCAGCGCCGCCTCGGACACCGCGCCGGCGCTCCCCGCGAAGGGCCGGAACGGCTGATGATGATGAATGTCCGGCTGCGCGGGCTCCTCGTCCTTCGGCGCGGGCTCCGCGGCATCGAGGGTCCGCTCATCCCACACCGCAGCCAGCTCGTCGAGCTCGCGCTCGGCGGCCCGGCGCGCCGCGCGCTCCTGCTCCAACTGGCGCCGGGCCCGCGATAGCTGGTCCTGCACCAAGCCCGAGTACTGCTGCTCGTGCTCGAGTTCGGCGCGCAGCCGGTCCGCCTCGGCGCGGTGCCGCAGCTCCGCCTCGACTGCCTGGGCCAGGTCGGCGCGCCGCCGCCGAGCCATCTCTGTGCTGCGCTGCTCGAGCCATCCCCGCTGCATCCAGAGCGTTCCGCCGCCGATCAGCGCGGCCACCGTCACGGTCGCGTACCCCGCCCAGGCTCCGGCGGAGCCTTGCACGGCGAGCGCGAGCAATGCGCCGAGCGCGGTGAGCAGGAACACTGCTATGCCCGGCCGGGCTCCCGACGAGCCCACCCCCGAAGTCTGCCGATGACGCATGGCCGGACTTTACTGGTAAGTACCACCGCTATGGAACACGGGTGTATGAACGAACAGTCAAGACTTCCCTTGATTGCCCGTCAGGTCACGTTAAGTCAGCTCCGTCAGCCGTGACCGGCGCCGGTACCACGGAGCGGGTTGACTCCTCCCGAGGCGACGCTGCGCTCGGCCGGCTGCTCCGGCGGCACTTTGAGGATCCGCTCCAGGAACAGGGCGGCCGCGACCAACGCCACGCCGGCGATGAAGGCGAGCAGGCAGCGCAGCGCCTGGGCCCTGTCCGCGGCGATGTCGAGCTTGCCCAGCAGGAAGAGCCCGTAGCCGCCATAGATGCCGCCGAACACCGCACCCACCAGGCCCGACGCCTTAGCCAGCACGAGCGCGCGGGCCGCCTGCAACGGGTCGACCGGCTTGACCGGGCGCTCCCGGGGATCGCGCGGCTCCCCGCTCGCGATACGGGCACGGGCCTTGCGATAAGCGTTAAGGCGCGACCGCAGGCCTAAGGCAACACCGAACACGGCAACGGCCAGCACCGCCAGGGTGATCGGCGCGGACAGCGGCACCGGCGGGATGCTATCGCCGAAGTGGTCCCACAGCCGCAGGACCGTGTACGCGAGCGCGACTGACACGGCGGTGGTCACGACGAGCACCCACGGTTTGGTCGCCTTCACAGCACCCAGTCTGTCAGCTCCGGCTCCCGACAGGCGACCGCGTCGCCGCCCGGGAGGCACTGCCCGGTCACAGTTGAAGCGCGAGATCGTCTCGCCGCTCGATCCCGCTCACCGGCTCGAGCGCGCCCAGCAGGACGGCGATCGGGCCGCGCCTGGGGATCCGCGCCTCCGGCTCCAGGTCGCGCCACGGCGCCAGCACGAACGCGCGCTCGTGCGCGCGCGGGTGCGGCACCGTCAGCGTCGCGTCGTGGCTGACCAGCTCGTCGTAGGCGACGATGTCGACGTCGATCGTGCGCGCGCCCCAGTTCTCGTCCCGCCGCCGGTGCAGCGCCTGCTCGATGGCCTGTGCGCGCCCTAGCAGGACGTGTGGCGGCAGGGCCGTGCTGACGACCACGACGGCGTTGAGGTACTTGGGCTGGCCGCTCAGGTCCTTGTACCCGGGCTCGCCGGGGACGCCGCCGAACGGCTCGGTCTCGTAGATCGGCGAGACGGCCTCGACCGTGACCCCAGGCGTGTCCACGAGCGCGTCGAGCGCGGCTTGGATGTTTTCCAGCCGTCGCCCGAGGTTGCCGCCGAGGGAGAGAACGGCGCGATGCGCGAAGCCGGGGACGCCGTCCGCGTTCAGCTCGCCGGGATGCAGGGTCATCGCGCGGCCGCCTCCCGACGGATCGTCACCGTCACGTCGTCGAAGGGCACGGTGATCGGCGCGTCCGGCTTGTGCACCGTGATCTCGGCCGCGCGCACCGCCGGATCGGCGAGGCAGGCGGCGGCGATCCGCTCGGCCAGCGTCTCGATCAGATTGACCGGCTCGCCCTCGATCAGCGCGACGATCTTCTCGGCCAGCGCGCCGTAGTCCGCCGTCGCGCTCAGGTCGTCGTCGCGGGCGGCCGCCCGGGTGTCCACGGACAGCGCCGCGTCGACGATGAAGGTCTGGCCCTCGGCCCGTTCGCGCGGATAGACCCCGTGCCGACCGCGTCCGCGCAGCCCGTGCAGCGTGATCCGGTCCTGAGTCCGCGCCCGATCCAAACCCTCGCCCATGCGCCGCTCCGTCAGTGTCCTCTTCGAGTCGGCCGGGGCCGATCACCGGCCGGCCGTGCAACGTGTACGACACCCGTCTGCCCACGGCACGGCCGTGAATAACCTGGTCAGGCGACTCTCATCCGGGGCGTGGGATCAGTCGGCCGAGTCGGGCGAATCGCCGCCCCCGCTGGGGAAAACGGGAGAGGAGTGGTGGGCGAACAGCAGCCAGCGCCCGTCGGCCATCCGGCGGAACACGTTCGTCGCCTCGGCCCGGCCCCCGGCGAAACCGGGCAGGTCGACCGCATCCGCGCTGGCCGGCAGATCGGTGAGCACGTTCTCCACGCAGGTGACGACCGCGATCTCGCCGCTGACCACCACGCGCACGTCCATGATGAAGAACTGAAGGTACGACAGGCGGGACATCACGACGGCCCAGGACATCAGCACCTTCGAGCGCCCGTGCACCGCGGGCTGTCCCGGGTGGACGCAGTGCGCGGTGTCGGCGTGCTCGCCGTCGATCCACAGCGCGCGGACCGCGTCAAGGTCGCCGTCCTCGACCGCCTGGTAGAACGCCTCATTGGCGAGGGCGACCGCGGCCTGCTCGGCGGTGAAGGGCTCTTCGTCGACCGGCGGCTGAGGCGCCATCAGCGGTTCCCCTCCCGGGTCAGGTAGCCCGGATCTCCGACTGCCGCGGCGACTCGCACGGCGTCTATGGCTTCTGCGGCGGCGTGGACGCGCACCGCCCACGCGCCCTGAACGGCGATGAGGGCGGCCAGCGCGATGGTGGCGACGTCGCGGTCGGACGCCGGACGCGGCTCCCCGTCCGGTCCGGCGAGCAGGCTGCCGAGGAAGCGCTTGCGCGAAGGGCCGACCAGCAGCGGGCGCCCCAGGGTGTGCAGCGCGTCGAGGTGGCTGACAAGGGCCCAGTCCTGCGCGGCGGTCTTGGCGAAGCCGAGACCGGGGTCGAGCACGATGCGCTCGGGGCGGATTCCGCCCTCGACGGCGTGCGCCAGCCGGTCGGCGAGCTCCCGGGCGACGTCCGCGACCACGTCGTCGTACACCGCGCGCGCGTTCATATCGACACTGTGCCCCCGCCAGTGCATGAGAATGTACGGGACTTCGGCCGCTGCCACGAACGGCACCATAGCCGCGTCTGCCAGGCCGCCGCTGACGTCGTTCACGATCGCCGCGCCGGCCTCGACCGCCCGCTCGGCCACCTCGGCGCGCATGGTGTCGACCGAGACGACGGCCCCCTCCCCGGCCAGTGCCCGGATCACCGGCAGGATCCGGCGCTCCTCCTCCTCGGCGTCGACCCGGAGGGCCCCTGGGCGGGTCGACTCGCCGCCGATGTCGAGGTAGTCGACCCCCGCGGCGAGCAGTTCCCGGCCGTGCTCGATGGCCGCCTCCGGGGCGAAGTAGCGGCCGCCGTCCGAGAAGGAGTCCGGCGTGACGTTGACGACGCCCATGACGGCGCAGCGGTCGAGCGCGGGCAGACCCTCCACCCGCCGGTTCGGTCGTGTCGCCAGCGCAGCCATGCCCCAAGCCTAGCGAGCCCCGGGCGACCCGGCGGTCGCTGCGCGCAGCCCGCCCCCAGCCCTCTACCCAGCCCGCCGCAGTCGCTCGGCCGGCGCTCAGCCGGCGCGCAGCGAGGCGGGCTCGGCCGGCTCCTTCGGGCCGCGGCGCAGCAGCGAGGGCAGGACCAGGAACGCCTCGGCCTCCAGGGCGGCCAGCGCGATCCTGGGCAGGTCCCGGGTCTGCCGGAAGGCGACGAACCGCGGCTCCCAGATCGGGCGGAACTTGGCGTTGAAGCGGTAGAGCGACTCGATCTGGAACCAGCGGGACAGGAACACCAGCAGTCCGCGCCAGCGCCGCAGGACGGGCCCGGCGCCGATCCGCTCGCCGCGTTCGAGCGCGGAGCGGAAGACGGCGAAGTTGAGCGACATCCGCTTGACCCCGAGCGCGCGGGCCTCGCGCAGCGCCGCCACGATCATCAGCTCGTTCAGCCCCGGGTCGGCCGAGCGGTCGCGGCGCATCAGGTCCAGCGAGAGCCCGTCCGTGCCCCAGGGCACGAAGTTGAGCACCGCGCGGATCTCGTCGTCCTTGACCGCGGTGACGACCACGCAGCGCCCGTCGCTCGGGTCGCCGAACCGGCCGAGCGCCATGGAGAAGCCGCGCTCGGTCTCGGTGGACCGCCCGTCGCAGGCCAGGCGCCGTATCTGGGTGATCTCCGCGGCCGGGATGTCGCTGAGCCGGCGCACCTGGCAGCTGTAGCCCTGCCGCTCGATCCGGTTGACCATCTGCCGCACGTTGCGCATCGGCCGGCCGTCGAGGGAGAAGTCGGCGACCTCGACGACGGCCTCGTCGCCGAGTTCGAGCGCGTCCATCCCGGCCTCGCGGTGCCAGATCTCCCCGGCCTGCTCGGAGCAGCCCATCACGGCCGGGATCCAGGCGTAGCGCTCGGCCCGCTCCATGAATGCCTTAATGGCGCCCGGCCAGGCCTCGGGGTCCCCGATCGGATCACCGCTGGCCAGGATCACCCCGGAGACCACCCGGTACGCGATGCAGGCCTTGCCGGTGGGCGAGAACAGCACGGACTTGTCCCGGCGCAGCGCGAAGTAGCCGAGTGAGTCACGCGGGCCGTGCTTCTCCAGCAGACCCCTGACCTGCTCCTCCTGAGCGGGCGTCAGATGCGCGACGGGCTCGGCCGGGCGCAGGAACAGGTAGAGGGTGACCAGGACGGTGAGCAGTCCGAGGCCGAAGAGCGAGAGGTAGATGTAGTCCCCGTAGCCGTCGCCCCTGAAGTGCATCGGCCCGCTGATGCCGGCGAGCCCGAGCAGTACGTGATAGAAGCGTTCGAACAGGCCGTCGCCGCCGATGATCTCGTGCGGGCGGGCCGAGACCAGCGTCAGGCCGAGGACCACGTCGGCGGCCGCCATCACCCAGAAGGTCCAGATCGCCCGCCACCGGGAGCGCGGGTCGCTCAGCGCGTAGAACTCCGCGCGGAAGACGAGCAGCAGCACCAGCAGGATCAGCGAGAGCGTCACCCCGCCGAACGTCTCGCGCCGGATCAGGTGCACCGTGATCGATACGCCGAGCAGCGCGACGACGCCCATCCAGGCGCGGTGCTTACGGCGGCGCAAGGCGTGGGCGAGCGAGAACAGCAGCACGCCGACGATCAGGGTCGCGGCGACCGGGTACGGGTTGATCTGATTGACCGGCACCTGGACGCCGGGCACGAAGTGGCCGAGGCGGTGCAGCGGCCCCATCCGGCGCACGCGCGGAAAAAGCGCGGACAGGATGTCGAGGATGCCGATGAGGTAGCACGCGAGCCCAGCGACGCGTGGGATCCACGGATGCTTACGGGGGCGGGAGAGCACCGACCCGGCGACGTTGGCGATCGTGGCGGTCAGGTCTCCGCCGCTGCTCGTGTCGGCGGCCGGGCTCGCGTCATCGCCGCCGTCTGCGATCGTGCCCTCATCGCGGCTGGTTTCACTGCCTGCGGCGACGGTCGCGCGATCTCTCGCGCCGGTTGCGCCAGAAGAACCCGTACGCCTGTCCGCGTCCGTACGTGTGGTCGAGTCGGCGGCAGACCCGGCCACCGGTGCCGCACCTTCCGTAGACCTGACCTGTCCATCGGGGGCTACGGTCGCATGGGTCTGCTTCGCCCGAGCTGACTGCTTGACCTTGACCTGCCTCGTCGGCTGTCCGGCCCGCTCACTCCGCTCCTGCACGGAACCGTCCGTGCCGGAGCGTTCCGCGCTCGCGTCCTCGACGACGACCGTCTCGCCGGTCTTCGGCGCACTCTTCACGTCCACATTC
>NZ_DASZGI010000390.1:0-8448 GCF_035938995.1 Actinocrinis sp. | reverse complement strand
ATGCGCGAGCCCTTCTCGGTCCACACGCCCGCCGACAGGCCGTAGGGCGTGTTGTTGGCCTTTGCCACGGCCTCCTCGGGGGTGCGGAAGGTCAGCACCGAGAGCACCGGGCCGAAGATCTCCTCGCGGGCGATCCGGTGTGTGGCCGAGACGTTCGTGAAGATGGTCGGCGCGAACCAGTAGCCGGTGCTCGGCAGCTCGCACGGCGGCGACCAGCGCTCGGCCCCCTCCTCCTCGCCAGCCGCCACCAGCTCGGTGATCTTCGCCAGCTGCGCCGCGGAGTTGATCGCGCCGACATCCGTGTTCTTGTCCAGCGGATCGCCGAGGCGCAGGGTGGACATCCGCCGGCGCAGCGCGTCGAGCAGTTCGTCCTCCAGCGACTCCTGCACGAGCAGCCGTGACCCGGCGCAGCAGACCTGGCCCTGGTTGAAGAAGATCGAATCGATGACGCCCTCGACCGCCTGGTCGACCGGGGCGTCGTCGAACACGATGTTCGCGGCCTTGCCGCCGAGTTCGAGAGTGACCTTCTTCGTCGTTCCGGCGACCGCTCGGGCGATGCCGCGGCCCACCTCGGTGGAGCCGGTGAACGCCACCTTGTCCACGCCGGGGTGTGCGACCAGGGCCGCGCCGGTCTCCCCGGCGCCGGTCACGATGTTCACCACGCCAGGGGGTAGCTCCGCCTGCTGGCAGATCCCGGCGAACGCGAGCGCGGTCAGCGGGGTGGTCTCCGCGGGCTTGAGGACCACCGTGTTGCCGCAGGCGAGCGCGGGCGCGATCTTCCAGGCCAGCATGAGCAGCGGGAAGTTCCACGGGATGACCTGGGCCGCCACGCCCAGCGGCCGCGGGTCCGGGCCATAGCCCGCATAGGAGAGCTTGTCCGCCCATCCGGCGTAGTGGAAGAAGTGCGCCGCGACCAGCGGGAGATCGACGTCCCGGGTTTCCCGGATCGGCTTGCCGTTGTCGAGGGACTCGAGCACGGCCAGTTCGCGCGAGCGCTCCTGGATGATCCGAGCGATCCGGAAGAGGTACTTGGCGCGCTCGGAGCCCGGCATCTTCGACCACACGGTGTCGTACGCGGTGCGGGCGGCGGCCACGGCGCGATCGATGTCGGCGGCCGACGCTACAGCGATCTCGGCCAGCACCTCCTCGGTGGCCGGGTTGACGGTCTTGAGCGACCCGCCGGTGCCCGCGGTGAACTCGCCGCCGATGAAGAGGTCGTAGCTCGACTTGATCTCGACGACGGCGCGGGACTCGGGCGCCGGAGCATAGTCGAAGAGGGCCGTAGAAACGGCGGAGCCGCGGCGCGCGTCGGGGGACACAGTGGCGCCGCGAGGCGTGGCGGGCTTGGGCGCCGAGGGCTTGCTGGTTGCGGGCATGCTGTTCAGTCCACCGTCACGTAGTTCGGTCCGGAGTAAGCGCCGGTCGTGAGCTTCTGGCGCTGCATCAGCAGGTCGTTGAGCAGGGAGGAGGCGCCGAAGCGGAACAGCTCCGGGGTCAGCCAGTCTGGCCCGCAGGTCTCGTTGACCATGACGAGGTACTTGATCGCGTCCTTAGCGGTGCGTATGCCGCCCGCGGGCTTCATTCCAACCGTCCGGTGCGCGGAGGCGCGGAAGTCGCGCACCGCCTCGAGCATCACCAGAGTCACCGGGAGCGTGGCCGCGGGGGAGACCTTGCCGGTCGAGGTCTTGATGAAGTCGGCGCCGGCGAGCATCGCCAGCCACGAGGCGCGGCGCACGTTGTCGTAGGTGGCCAGCTCCCCGGTTTCCAGGATGACCTTCAAGTGCGCGTCGCCGCAGGCCTGCCGGACGGCGGTGATCTCCTCGAGCACCGCTGCGTAGTGGCCCGCCAGGAACGCGCCGCGGTCGATCACCATGTCGATCTCGTCCGCCCCCTCGGCCACCGCGAACCTGGTGTCGGCCAGCTTGACCTCGAGTGACGCACGGCCGGAGGGGAAGGCGGTCGCGACCGAGGCGACCCGGATCCCGGTGCCGCGCAACTCGTGCTTGGCCACCGCGACCATGTCGGGGTAGACGCACACCGCGGCGACGGACGGGCAGCTCGGATCGGCCGGGTCGGGCCGCCGGGCCTTCGCCGCCAGCGAGCGGACCTTGCCGGGCGTGTCCGCGCCCTCGAGCGTGGTCAGGTCGATCATCCGGATCGCCAGGTCCAGCGCGAAGCCCTTGGCGGTGGTCTTGATTGAGCGGGTGCCGAGCCGGGCGGCCCGCGCCTCCGCCCCGACCTTGTCCACGCCGGGCAGACCGTGCAGGAAACGGCGCAGCGCCGCCTCGCTGCCGGTGACCTGGGTCAATTCAGGCACGGCAGCCGGCGCCGGATGCGCGACTTCGGCGTGCGGCGGGGTCTGCTGCCGCGTTGTCGCGGCGGTTTCGGCGATGCTCGTCACGCGATCCAGACTAATCGGGGGCAAGACCGCCCGCGCCCCCCGTGATCCGGCCTGTGGATAACTTTTCGCCGGTCGACGAGACGCGCTTTGCTGCGCCCGGCGCGCGATCGGAACCCGGCCGTGATCGCCCCGTGACCGCGCGGTCCGCCCCCCGGTCGGCCTCGACGAGCCCGCGTGGACCCGGCTCTGGACGTGGGGCAGAATCACAAACCATGACCAGGCGCGGCACGTCCTCCACCTCCCCGGCCGAGAAGCCGACCGTCTACCGCGGCGTGGCGGCCCTCCTCGGCGGAGCCGTGGCCGCGCTGTTCTGCCTCTACGGAGCGATCGACCTGGCGGTCGAGGTCGGATCGCCGGACCTGATCGGCATCGCGGTCCTGGTACTCGTGGCCGTGCTCGCGGCCGTGTTCGGCATCTACCCGGCGGCGTTCTCGGACGACGAAGGGCTGCTGGTCCGCAACCCGTTCCGCAATATCCGCCTGCCCTGGTCTGAGGTCACGGACCTCTCCGCGCGCCTGTCCTTCGTCGCCCACACCGAAAGCGGCCGATTCACCGTGTTCGCCATTCCGGTATCCCTTCGCGAACGGCGTAGGGCGGACCGGCAGCGGCTTAGGGCGGTCGCACAGACTCAGCGCGCGGCGCGGCGCGGCGGCGGAGGAGGCACACAGAGCTCGCTGCCGTTCGGCGCGCCGCGCTCGCAGCAACGACACCACGATGCGCACATTGAGCGGCTGGCCTTTGCTGATCAGGCGATCGTCGAGATGAACGCTCGCCGGGACGCTCAGGCTGCACGCGCGAAAGTAGCCGCTGCCAAGGCAGCTGCGGCTACGGACGGCGCCGGAACCGCAAACACCGCTCCTTCCGACAAGGGAACCGCGACTGCGGCAACGCCGACGGCAGCACCTGCGGAAGTCACCGCACCGCCTGCAGCGCTGTCCGTCGCCTGGACGTGGCCGACGCTCGCACTCCTCGGCGCGGCCGTGGTGTTCCTGATCGTCGCGATCATTGTGAAGTGAGCCGCTGCTCCAACGCTTCTTTGAGCGACGACAGCGTTTCGGCAGCCTGCTGTGCTGATCCGCGGGTGACCACTTCGAGGTAGCACTTAAGCTTCGGCTCGGTACCTGAGAGACGGATCACCACACGCGTTCCGCCGTCGAGCACGAACCGAAGGCCGTCAGTCGGTGGCAGACTCTCGGACCCGGCCTCCAGATCATCGATGCGTGACACGACGATCCCGGCCAGTTCCTTCGGCGGCGCCGCGCGCAGCGCCTGCATCATCTTCGGGATGTCGCTGAGGTCGTTGACGCGAAGCGAAAGCTGGTCGGTCGCGTGCCGTCCGTACTCGGCGGCCAGGCGCTCCAACTCGTCGCTTATCGTTCGGCCCTGCGCCTTAAGCTTCGCGGTCAGTTCGGTGATGACGAGCGCCGCGGTGATGCCGTCCTTGTCCCGCACGCCGCCCGGATCGACGCAGTATCCGAGTGCCTCCTCGTATGCGAACGTGAGGCCTTCCAGCTTCGAAAGCCACTTGAAGCCGGTCAGCGTCTCGCGGTACTCGATCCCGTGCTTTGCCGCGATCTTTCCGAGCAGGGTGGAGGACACGATCGTGGTGGCGAACAGCCGCGCTGCTCCGCGCTCCGCGATGTACTGCCCGAGCAGCGCACCGACCTCGTCGCCGCGCAGCATCCGCCACGCGCCGCCGGCTCCGCCCGCCGTCGCACCGACGGGCACGGCGACGGCGCAGCGGTCAGCGTCCGGATCGTTCGCGATCACCAGTTCCGCCCCCGACGAGCGGGCGAGCTCCAGCGCCAGATCGATCGCGCCCGGCTCCTCTGGGTTGGGGAAGGAGACCGTCGGGAACGCCGGATCGGGATTCTGCTGCTGCGGCACCGGAATCGGTGTACCGAACCCGGCCCGCCTGAACGCCTCGGCAAGCACGGACCCACCGACGCCGTGCAGCGCCGTGGACACCACCCGCAGGTCGCGCGGTCCGTCCGGGTCCAGCACGCTCGCGGCCCGGTCCAGGTACGCGTCGAGAATCGAGTCGTCCAGCGTCTCCCACTCCGTGCCCCGCGGAACCGAGCCGAGCGGCCCGACCTCCGCGATACGCGCGGCGATCTCGGCGTCGGCGGGCGGGGTGATCTGCGATCCGTCGCCCAGGTAGACCTTGTAGCCGTTGTCGCGCGGCGGGTTGTGACTGGCCGTCACCATGACCCCGGCGCAGGCGCCCAGGTACCGGATCGCGAACGCCAGCACGGGTGTGGGCAGCGGCCTGGGCAGGACCATCGCGCGCAGCCCCGCCCCGGTCATCACCTCGGCGGTGTCCCGCGCGAAGACATCCGAGTTCTTGCGCGCGTCATAGCCGATCACCACAGCCTCTTCGAGGTGGCCGTGGTCGAGCAGATACCGCGCCAAACCCGCCGCGGCGCGCGAGACGACGACCCGGTTCATCCGATTCGGCCCGGCGCCCAACTCGCCGCGCAGGCCCGCGGTGCCGAACTGGAGCGTCCCGGAAAAGCGCTCGGCCAGCTGCGAACAGGTGTCGCAGGCGCCTTCGTCGGCGTCCGCGCATTCCTCGATCAGTCCGCGCAGTTCGTCGCGGGTCTCCGGATCGGGATCCTGCTCGAGCCAGTCGCGGGCGAGGGAGAGCAGACGTTCCACCGCGGCGCCTCCTTCGTCGTCACTGTCTCGTTGTCACAGTCTCGTCGGCACTGTTTCGCCGCCGTCGTCACAGTCTGCCGAGCACGTCGCGCAGCAGCCCGCCCATGCGCGAGGCGGCGGCGTTGCCCGCCTCGATGACCTCCTCGGCGCTGAGCGGTTCCCCGGTCATCCCGGCCGCCATGTTCGTCACCAGCGAGACGCCGAGCAGTTCGGCGCCCGCCTCACGCACGGCGATCGCCTCGAGCACCGTGGACATGCCGACCAGATCCGCCCCCATCGTGCGGAACATCCGGATCTCCGCCGGAGTCTCGTAGTGCGGGCCGGGGATCTGCACGTAGACGCCCTCGGCGAGGCTGGGATCCACGTCCCGGCACAGCGCGCGCAGCCTGGGGGAGTACAGGTCGGTCAGGTCCACGAAGTTCGCGCCCACGATCGGCGAGGTGGCGGTCAGGTTCAGGTGGTCGCTGATCAGGACCGGCTGGCCGACCGAGTAGTCCGCGTTGATTCCGCCGCAGCCGTTGGTGAGCACCACGGTCCGCGCGCCGGCCGCGACCGCCGTGCGCACCCCGTGCACCACGCTCGCGACGCCGTGGCCTTCGTACAGGTGGGTGCGGCCGAGGAACACCAGCGCGAGCTTGCCGGACGCGGCCAGCCGCACCACCCGGATCTTCCCGGCGTGGCCCAGCGCGGTGGGCGGGGCGAACCCGGGCAGGTCCGTGACCGGGAATTCGTGCTCGGTCTCGCCCAGCGCAGCCGCCGCCGGCACCCACCCGGAACCCATCACCAGCGCCATGTCCGGCGCTACGCCGGTCCGCGCGAGGAGCGCCTTAGCCGCGTCCTGCGCACCGGTATAGGCATCGGCGTATGGGCCCGTGCTCGTCTCAGTCGTCACGCCTCAGACGATATAGCCGACACCGTCAAGGCGCCCTCCGTCACGACTTCCGAGTTTGCTGCGGGGACCGGTGCGTCGGCGTACCGGCGGGTGCGGATGTCTCGAGACACCAGCGTGACGCCGGTCGCGGCGAGGATGACGGCCACGGCGCCGTACTGCGTCGCCGAGACCCCGACCGCCGTCGCGATCGGGCCGGCGAGCAGCGCGCCGAGCGGCATCGACATCACCGTGCCGAGCGCGTCATACGCGGCGACCCGCGCCAGTTTCTCCGCTGGGATGTAGCGGGCCATCGCGACATTCCACTGCACCATCATCGCCTCGATGACGATCCCGACGCCCAGGCTGGCCACGCAGATCAGCCAGACCGGCCAGAGCATCGCCAGGGCGAGCGGCGGGATCGCGATCGCCGCGCCGATGGCCGTGACGAACAGCATCGGCCGCTTGGGCGAATACCGCAGCGAGACCACGCCGCCGACGATGAAGCCGACCGACTCGGCCGCCATGATCGAACCCCAGGCCGCAGGACCGCCTAGGTGCGCGGCCGCGACCGCGGGACCGAGCACGCTGAACGAGCCGTACCAGACCATCATGATCACCGAGTACTGCGCGACGATGGCCCACAGCCAGGTGTGCGCGCGGAACTCCTGCCAGCCCTCGCGCAGCTCCCGCAGGACGCCGGGGGTCTGCGCGCGCGCCGTCGCCGCGGCCCGGATCAGCAGGTTGGGCGGGACGGCGCAGAGCATCCCGAGCGCGTCCGCGACCAGTGCCCAGCCGGGTCCGGCCGCCGCGACGACGAAGCCGCCGACCGCCGCGCCGCCCATCGTCGCACCGTTCATGACGAGCCGGCTGATCGCGTTGGCCTGCTGGAGTTCGGCGTCGGGGACGAGCCGGGGCAGCAGCGCCGTCGACGCCGGGTAGAACATCGCGACGGCGGTTCCGGTGCCTGCTTCGAGCACGATCATCTGCCATAGCTGCGCGCTGTGCGTCAGGACGAGCAGACCGAGCACGCCCTCGCACACCGCGATCGTCAGGTTGACCGCCGCGATCAGGTACTGCGGCTTGATCCGGTCCGCGATCACCCCGCCGACCGGCGCGAAGACCAGGTTCGGCGCGATCTGCGCGGCGAGCACATAGGACAGGTCGGCGGTGGAGTGCGTCGCGGCCAGGACCGCGAACGACACGCCGACCATGGAGAAAGCGAACGCCGACGGGGCGAGGAAGCGGTCGATCAGCAGATAGCGGAAGTCGCGGTGTCGGAGCACGCCGGACCGACTCGATGTGGACCTCGACATCGGTATCCCGCTCCCTGCGACCGCATGCGCCCGTGCGCGACGGCGCACGTTTCATCGACGTTAGCTGGCGCCGCGAACGGTGCGCCAGCGATTTTCCACCTGTTTCCACAGCTCACCTACACTTGACCTGTGACACGTATAGCGATCATCGGCGGTGGGCCCGGCGGCTACGAGGCGGCATTGGTGGCCGCGCGGATCGGCGCGGAGGTGACCATCGTCGACCGGGACGGGATCGGCGGCGCGGCGGTGCTCACCGACTGCGTGCCGTCCAAGACCCTGATCGCGACGGCCGACGTGATGACCACCCTCGAGGACGCGCCGGAGTTGGGCGTGCGAGTGGACGGGGGAGGGCCGCGTTGCGTCACGGGCGTGGACATGGCGCGGGTGAACGCGCGAGTGAAGGCCTTGGCGGCGAAGCAGTCGGAGGACATCTCTGAGGGCCTGGCGAAGGCCGGCGTGACGGTGATCAGCGGCGCGGGGCGGCTGGCCGAGGGCGGCGCGGCGGTCGAGGTGACGACCAGGGGCGGGAAGACCGAGCGGATTCCAGCCGACGCGGTCATCATCGCCACGGGCGCCCGGCCGCGTGAACTGGCCGCGGCCTGTCCGGACGGCGAGCGGATACTGACTTGGACTCAGCTCTACGACCTGGACGAGCTGCCCGAGGAACTGATCGTGGTCGGTTCGGGGGTGACCGGGGCGGAGTTCGCCGGTGCGTATCAGGCGCTGGGTTCGCAGGTCACGCTGGTCTCATCGCGGGACCGGGTGCTGCCGGGCGAAGATCAGGACGCGGCGGCGGTGCTTGAGGAGGTCTTCCAGCGCCGCGGCATGCGGGTCCTAAGCCGTGCGCGTGCGGCGGGAGCGGCGCGCGACGGGGACCGGGTACTAGTGACCTTGGAAGACGGCCGGACGGTAAGCGGCACGCACTGTCTTATGGCGGTCGGCTCGCTGCCTAACACCGAGGATCTCGGTCTAGAGGAGGCGGGGGTCCAGACGTCGCGCTCGGGACACATCGTCGTCGACAGGGTCTCGCGCACGTCGGTGTCCGGCGTCTACGCGGCGGGTGACTGCACCGGCGTACTGCCGCTCGCATCGGTGGCGGCGATGCAGGGCAGGATCGCGATGTATCACGCGCTCGGCGAAGCGGTGTGGCCGATCAACCTCAAGCGCGTGTCGTCGAACATCTTCACCGCGCCGGAGATCGCGAC
>NZ_DASZGI010000389.1:0-13230 GCF_035938995.1 Actinocrinis sp. | reverse complement strand
GCTCGCGGACCGAGGGCGATCGGACGCGCCTCGGGCAGGGCGATGGCTGAAGGACGAAGGGCTCGTACCCGACCGGGTGATCTGCTCTCCGGCGCGGCGTACCCGCGAGACGCTCGCGCTGGTCAGCGGCGTCTGGTCGGCCGAACCTCCGGTTGAATACGACGAGCGCGTTTATGCAGCGGGGGTGGCGGCGCTGCTCGCGGTAGTCCGCGGGGCGCCGCCGTCGGCCCGCTCGGTGATGCTCATCGGGCACAATCCGGGAATGCAGGGGCTGACGGTCGCGCTGGCGGGGGACGCGGCGTCTGAGGGAGATCTCGAGCGCGTCACCGAGAAGTACCCGACCTGCGCGATCGCTGTCCTTCAGGCTCCCGGAGCGTGGTCGGCGCTCGCTCCCGGCGGCGCGCAGCTGACTCGGTTCGCCGTGCCGCGGGATTTCTGAGGGATTTTGAAACGAGCCCGGCGGCCGCACGTGGCGACCGCCGGAGTGGACTTGTGAGCTTCGATGGGCATTGATGGTGCGTTGTCGGGTGACCATGCGACGCCGGGTGACCGTGTGGCGCATTGTGTCAGGCGTCGGCGATGAGCCCTGGTGGCCCTTGCGTTCTGGCGCCGTGCCTCAGTCGGTGGCCGTGACGTCGCGTCTCAGTCGGTGGCTGGCGCCTTGGCTCGCAGGAGCCTGATGAACTCGCGCATCCATGCCGGGTGGTCCGGCCACGCCCGACCGGAGACCAGCATTCCGTCGACCACCGCCTCGCCGTCGATGAACTGCGCACCGGCGGCTTCCAGGTCCGTGGCGAGCGCGGGGTACGCCGACGAGCGGCGGCCGGCGAGCACCCCGGCGGCGGCGCTGATCAGCGGGCCGTGGCACAGCTGGGCGATCGGTTTGTCCTCGGCGAAGAAGTGCCGGATGAGCCGCTGACATTCCGGGTCGTTTCGGATGTATTCGGGCGCCCGTCCGCCGGGCAGCACGACCGCGGCGTACTCGGCGGGGTTCACGTCGGCGAACGCGAGGTCGGCAGGCCAGGTGTGGCCGGGCTTCTCGGTGTAGGTGTCGAAACCGTCGACGAAATCGTGCACGACGAACTGGAGCTTCTTCTTGGCGGGGGCGGCGATGTCCACCTGGTAGCCCTCTTCGAGAAGGCGCTGGTAAGGGTACATCACCTCGAGGTCTTCGGCGGCGTCGCCGGTCAAGATCAACACCTTGGTCATGGGTTCCTCCCTAGGAGCGTCCCGGTTGGTGTCCTCTCCCGGCTATGCTCCGCCTGCTGTGGCGGGTGGGCAAGGCGCGGGATCTGGTGTTGTATGGAGCCAGACCAGGTACTCGATCAGCGCGCGAGGAGTGGCACGGGCCTTGACGACTCTTCGCGAGCCGGTGCCGGATCTTGCGGCGGTGCGTCCCCGGGTCGACCAGGTGCTGGAGGACTTTCTCGGGGCGCGGATCGCGGAGGTGGGGGGCGGCGGAGCGGCCCTCGTGCAGGGCGCGGCCGACTTGGTCATGCGCGGTGGGAAGCGGTTGCGCGCGGCGCTCTGCTTGCTCGGCTGGAGCGGGGCGGGCCGCCCGGTCGACGACGCGATCGTGCGCGCGGCGTGCAGTCTCGAGCTGCTGCATGGCTGTGCCCTGATCCACGACGACGTCATGGACGGTTCCGCGACACGGCGCGGCGGCGAGGCCGTGCACCGAATCTTCGCGCGGCGGCACGCCGCACAGCGATGGCGCGGTCCGGCCGAGCGCTTCGGCAACGCCGTCGCCATAGCGGCGGGGGACCTGTGCATGGTGTGGGCGGATCTCCTGCTGCGCGAGAGCGGTCTCGAACTGACCGTCGTCGAACGCGGCCGCCCGGTCTACGACGAGATGCGGGCCGAGACCATCCGCGGCCAGTATCTCGACCTGCTGATGCAGGCGCGCGGCTCGTTCGAACTCGACGAAGCCCTCGAAGCCGCCCGGGCCAAGACGGCGGCGTGCACCACGAAGGGCCCGCTGCGGTTCGGCGGAGCGCTCGCCGGGGCGGACGAGGCGCTGCTGTCGCGGTTCGACGAGTACGGCATCGCGCTGGGCACGGCTTTTCAGCTCAGGGACGACGTGATCGGCGCGTTCGGCGATCCGGACGCCAGCGGCAAGCCCTCCGGCGACGACCTGAAGGACGGTAAGTGCACTGCGTTGCTCGCGGAGGCTTACCTGAGGTCTGATTCGGCGGGGCGAGCGCGGTTGGCCGAGCTGACCGAGAAGGGAACCGACGCGGCGGTGGACGCGCTGCGCGCGGTGATCGAGGACACCGGCGCGCGAACGGCCGTCGAACAGCGCATCGCGGCACTCGGAGATCAGGCGCTGGCGGCGCTCGCGGCGATGCCGCTGGTCGGCGAGGCCGTGCGGGAGCCGTTGAGCACGCTCGTCGTGATGGTCACCACCGGCTGACCCGGGCGATGAGGGCCGCGGCGGCGAGCGCGGGGACAGCGTAGGAGAGCAGCCGCAGCGCTCCGTCGAGCGGTGCGAGCAGAGTGCTGCGATCGACGGGAATCGAGGTGCCGTCGGCGAAGCGGATCGCCCCGTCGACACCGGTGGCTCGGCGGCGCAGCAGACGGGCCGGAGTGCTGAGGCGACGCTGGGCTGCGGACAGGGCGGTGGCGGAGATGACCGCGAGTACGGTGCCGACGATGCTCGGTGAGTGAAGCGGCGGAGCCTGCGCGACGTAACCGACCGCGACGGGGAACGCGCCCCACGCGAGTGCGAACCCGAGGTCGGTGTGCAGGGCGCCGTGGAAGAGCTCGAGGTTGTAGCCGAGCACGAGGACGACCCCGGCCAGGATGAACGGGATGAGGATCGCGCCCGCGTGATTCACCGCGGTCACGCCGAGAGCGCAGGCGCCCGCGAGCGACACGATCGCCGCGATCCACAGCGCGCGTGCGCTGATCCCGGTGCGCAGCGGGCGGCCGTTCCATTCGTCCAGCGCGTGCGCCGCGACACCGACGGCGAGGGCGAATGCGAGGACTGTCGCGCCGAGGATCGCCCAATCGACGCGTGGGGCGAGCGCCGCGCCCAGAGCGGCATAGGAAATGTGCCAAAGCGTGTATGGCGGGTGCAGCAGGGTCCACCAGTCGGCGAGCGGGCCGCTGCGGCGGGCGTAAAAGGCGGGGGCCGGCAGATCGGGCGCGGACGGCCCCGGATTAGGCATCCGACTTGCGTCCCCACATCACCAGGCCGCCGCCCAGGCTCATCCGGCGGACCCGGGGCTCCTCGATCCCGGCGGCACGCCAGTATTCGACGATGTCGGAGACGGGGTGGCGGCTGTAGTGGTCGCTGATGGACGGTCCGAGGAACCAGCCGACCTGCGCCCACTCGCGTCCACCGGTCGCGAAGCCCGCGACCGGCAGCACGCCGCGGGTGTATCCGCGCCACGCCGTGTGCCACACCGGATGTTCGGGCACCGCGAACTCCAGGCTCGCGATGGCGCCGCCGGGCCGCACGACCCGGGCGAGTTCGCGCAACGTCGCGGCGGGATCCGTGACATAGCGCAGCAGGTAGGTAAAGGTGAGCGCGTCGAAGGCGCCGTCGGGGAACGGCAGCTGCTCGGCCCGGCCGGCGACCAGGCGGATCCGGTCGGAAGCGCGGCGCTCGGCGACCCGGCGCCTGCCGCGCCGCAGCATCTTCTCGGTCAGGTCCACGCCGGTGACGTCGACGTCCGCCGGCCCGCGGTCGATCCAGGCGAGGGCCACTCCGGCGGTTCCGGTGGCCACGTCCAGGACCCGCTGGGGCCGGGGCGCGACGCTCAGCGCGCCGTCCACCATCGCGTGCCGCCACCGGCGGTTCTGGCCGAAGGACAGCACTTCGGCGAGCAGGTCGTAGCGGCCGGGCAAGCCGTCGAAAAGGCCCTGGGTGAAAGCGTTCGCCTGGGCTTCGGTGTCCCACTGGGTGCGCATGGTCCCTCCCCTTCCCCCGGCACGGCCGGACTATGTGGGACGCCGGGTGCCGCGCGACTGGCGAGAAGGTGACAACAGACGAACTGGACTCAGTGCACGCACCCGTCCGGACCTCGATCGTCGCCGCTTTCGCTGCTCACGGCGCTCCGATCCGCTCACGGGGCGTGCGGTATCTTCTGTCATCCCGACCGGCGCGCGACCGCGAGTCGCCGTCGGCCCTGTCCGTCGACGTGCCGAAGGAGCGCGGGAACGTGATGCGCTGCTGGATCTGGTGCCGGCCGAGTCGAGTCGGTCGCGCGGCCTGCGCGGCGTCCTACGCGAGAACGTCGACGGCAGCGAGCGCGAGCACGTCGGGCTGCACCCGGATGAGCACCCGGAACCGGGCCCGGGTTCACCCGGCGGGGAGGGCGCATCGCCGGGGTCGTCGCTGATCAGACCCTGGAGACGCCTTCGCCCGGCCGCTCGGCGCGGGTCGCGTCGCGACCGCTTGCCGCGCTCAACCGCGTCGCAAGCGCGGGATTAGTCCGCTATGACCTCCTTGGTTGTATGACCATCTCACTCGCTGACGCCAGGGCCGCGCGGGACCAGGCCGCCGCCGACGACGCCGTGAACGACGGCGTGTCCGCCGAGACGGCGATCCTCAAGGTGCTGCGGGGCAACCCGAACCCCACCGAGGTGGCCGCGCTGGTGGTCGCGCTCGCGCACGTCCGCGCCCGCAACGCCGCCGAGGACGGACTGGACAACGTCGTCCACCTGCCGCCCGTCGCCTCCTGGGACCGCCCGCAGCCGGTCGTGTACCGGTCGCCGTCGTCCTGGATGCGCGCCGCCTGATCCACGGACCGCGCCCGAGCGCGGCCGACAAGGGGATAAAAGCAGCTGGAACCGGGTCTGAGGGCGACCCGGTTCCAGCCATGCGCGCGTTCGGGCGACGGCCGGGCGGCGGCGAAAGATCGCGCGGCGCGCAGCGCATCGACCCGCCTTCCGCAAGCCTTCCGCTCTCACCGCTGTGGGAACGTCCGCACGGCCAGCACCGCGCACAGGGCGGTGATCGGAAGCTCGGCACCGGCCGCCATCACGATCGCCGTGACCCGGTCCGCGGGCGCTGACGTGAGAACGTCGAACCAGGCGTCGACGCACAGCAGCGCCGACGTCGCCGCGGCGGTGAGGGCGGCGCGCGGATCTCGGCGGCGCAGCAGCGTTCCCGTGGCGAAGAGGCCGAGGGCTTCCAGCGCGTCGAGTCCCACCCAGGCGGCGTTCCAGTTCCCGGCGTGGTAGCTCGCGGGAAGACCGGTCGCGAGCACTCCCAACCAGGGCACCATCGCCAGCCCGGCCCCCGTCAGGCCGATCCCGATCCAGCGCGTCCACCGCGGCCCGGCCGCCGCTCCTGCCGTACTCGAGACGCCGGCTGCCGCGCTCGAGACGTCCGCCACCCGCGACGCCGCGATCGCGGCGCCCCCGCGCACCTGGTCGAGCGTCCGCGTCCCCCGCTGCCTCCCGATCCGGTCCGTTGTCCTGTTAATTCCGGAAATCGTCACGGTACTCATTGCGCACTCCCCGTCCTCGACATCGGCTCTCGCATGAATCAAGAGTGCTGACTTGAGGCGGTGCGATTCAGTAACGCACGGCGCCGACTCGGGGGTATGGCTGGCTACACCCCCGATCTGAACCCTGCGCCCTGGCGGCGTGGCCGCGCTGCCGCCTAGGCTCCTGATCATGAGTGCTTCCGCCGCGCCGCGACCAGGTCCCGGGAAGCGCCTATGACTGGTTGATTCAGCAGACTGCGACGACGTCCTGGACCGCCACGCACGCCGTCTCGGTGGTCGACGTGACCGTGGACGACGGCGATGTGAACGTGCTCCCCGGCGGACAGGGCGCGGTGAGCATCCGTGCGACGTCGACCTGGAGCGCCGGACTGCCGCACTCTCGCGCCCGTGAACGGCTCGGCGACCACGCGTGATGTCGGCGGCTTTGCTCGGCCTTAACTGCGGGTCCGGCCCGTCCTTAACGCAAATCGCCACTCTGACAACGCTGCGACGTTTGTGGCGGCGACGGTCAATGCCGTCGGCCGCTGCCGAACAGACGCAGGACACTGCCCCTCGAGCCCTTGGCGAAGGTATGACGACCTCAACTTCCGAGCCCGTCCTCACCGTCACCGTTTCCGCGAGCGAAAGGCTCGCCGAGGGAGTGCTCGCGCTCACCCTCGTCCGCCCCGACGGGGGCGAGTTGCCCGAGTGGGAACCCGGAGCGCACATCGATCTGCTGCTGACCGACGACCTGGTGCGCCAGTACTCGCTGTGCGGCGACCCGGCCGACCGCGCCTCCTGGCGCGTCGCCATCCTGCGGGAGCCGACTGGCCGTGGCGGCTCAGCGTTCGTGCACGATCGCCTGGCGGCCGGTGAGCAGATCCGCGTGCGCGGCCCCCGCAACCACTTCCGCCAAGAGCCCGCGCAGCGCTACCTGTTCGTGGCGGGCGGCATCGGAATCACCCCGATCCTGCCCATGCTCGAAGCGGCGGCCCGGGCGAACATCCCATGGAGCCTGCTTTACGGCGGGCGCACCACGGACTCGATGGCCTTCGCCGAGTCGCTGGCCGCGCGGGGATCGCACGTGCAGATCCGGCCCCAGGACCAGTACGGCCTGCTCGATCTCAAGACCTTCCTCGGCCGGCCCCGGCCCGGCACGCTCGTCTACTCCTGCGGCCCGGAGCCGCTGCTCCAGGCGATGGAGGACGCGACCGCCGACTGGCCCGAGGGCACGCTGCACACCGAGCGCTTCACCGCCAAGGAGATCAGCGAGGAGGAGCGGGCCAGCGAACGCGAGTTCGAGGTCGTACTCGCTCGCAGCGGCCACACCCTCCTGGTCAAGCCGGGCTGCTCGATCCTGGACGTGGTCGAGGGCGTGGGGGTGGAGGCCACCTTCTCCTGCCGCGAGGGAACCTGCGGCACCTGCGAGACCCTGGTCGTCGAGGGCAGCCCCGAGCACCGCGACAGCGTCCTTACGGACGACGAGCGCGAGGCCGGAGACGCCGTGCTGATCTGCGTGTCGCGTTCGCTCAGCCCGCGCCTTGTCCTCGACCTCTGACGGCCCGGTCCGCGGAGCCGCGCGACTACCCCAGTTGGTCGCGGCGGCGGGTCAGGACGGTGGTCTCGGCGGTGTTGCCGGCCAGTTCGATGGCTCTGTCGTACGCTGCGCGCGCCTCGCGACTGTGGCCCAGCCGCCGCAGCAGGTCGGCGCGGGTCGCGTGGTAGGGGTGGTAGCCGGCCAATTTGTCTTCGAGACGGTCGACGGCTGCCAGGGCCACCTGCGGGCCGTCGAGCTCGGCGAGGGCGATGGCCCGGTTCAGGGCGACGATCGGCGACGGGTCGAGGCGGACCAGCTGGTCGTAGAGGGCGACGACCTGGGACCAGTCGGTGTCGCGTGTGTCGCGGGCGCTGGTGTGCACGGCGTTGATCGCCGCGAGGATCTGGTAGCGACCCGGGGCCACCCCTGAGGCCAGGCGCTCGCGTACCAGCCGGTGGCCCTCGGCGATCAGCGCAGTGTCCCAGGCCCCGCGGTCCTGCTCGTCGAGGGCGACCAGTTCGCCGCTTGCCGACACCCGGGCGGTGCGGCGGGCCTCGATCAGGAGCATCAGTGCCAGCAGCCCGGCAACCTCACCGTCGGCCGGCATGAGGGCGCGGATCAGGCGAGCCAGCCGGATCGCCTCGGCGGTCAGGTCGCCGCGCACGGGATCGGTATCGGGGCCGGTAGCCAGGTAGCCCTCGTTGAAGACTAGGTACAGGACGGCCAGTACGCCGGAGACGCGTGTCGGCAGATCCTGCGCGGACGGCACCCGATAGGGGATGCGCGCCGCTTTGATCTTGGCCTTGGCGCGGGTGATCCGTTGCCCCAGCGCGCTCTCCTGCACCAAGAAGGCACGGGCGATCTCGGGCACGGTCAGGCCGGCGACCATGCGCAGCGTCAGCGCCACGCGGGCCTCCACCGCGAGCGCCGGGTGGCAGCAGGTGAAGATCAGCCGGAGCCGCTCGTCGTCGATGGGGCCTAGAGGCTCGGGCGGGTCGTCGTCGTACAACAGCCGAGCCTCCTTGTGTTTGTCGTCGCGCTTGTTCTCGCGCCGGATCCGGTCGATGGCCTTGCGGCGGGCGGTGGTGGTCAGCCAGGCGCCTGGATTGGGCGGCACGCCGTCGACCGGCCACCGCTCCACGGCGGTCGCGAACGCCTCGGCCGCCGCCTCCTCGGCGATGTCGAGGTCACCGAAACGCCGGGTCAGGGCGGCGACCACCCGCGCCCACTCCTCGTGGTGGGCCCGGGTGATCGCCGCCTGGACGTCGATCACGCTCACAGGATCGGCCGCACCTCGACCTTCCGGTTGCACGCCTTCGACCCCTCGGCTGCCAGCTTGAGCGCCACGTCCAGGTCTGGGGCCTCGATGATCCAGAAGCCGACGAGGTACTCCTTCGACTCCAGGAAGGGCCCGTCGGTGAACATCGCCTCCTCGCCCCGGTTGTCGATGACGGTGGCGGTGCTGGGCGAGGCGAGGCCGGCGGCGAAGACCCAGTGGCCCTCGGCCTGAATCCGCGCGTTGAACACATCGATCGCTGCGTCCTCGTCGGGGGTCGCGAGGCCGGAATCGTCATGGATCACGGAAAACAGGTACTGCATCTCGGATCATCTCCTGTGTCTCGGGGCGCCCCTCGCGGGCGGCCGCTCACCCCTACTACGAACACCTGCGCCCCGATCCGACACCGCCCCTGGATTTCTTTCGAGGACGCTCTGGTCGTTTCGGCGCCACCTAGGTCACCTGCTCGGGGTCGGCACGTCAGTTGCATACTGCGGGCGCCCGTTGGGCCGGTAGACGTGGAGCGTTATCCCCTTCGGATAGGCTCGCGAGTCGACCAGTTCGAGCGCCATGTCCAGCCCGGCCTCGGGGAACAGCCGCGTGCCCTGGCCGACGACCACGGGGCAGACGAGCAGGTTGATCTCGTCGACAAGCTGGTTGTTGAGCAGCCACCGGGTAAGGTCGCCGCTGCCGTGCACCTGCAGTTCCCCGCCCGGCTTGGCCTTCAGCTCGCGAACGGCCGCGGCGAGGTCACCGGACAGGACGGTCGTGTCCGCCCAATTCGGGTCGGTGAGCGTGGTGGATGCCACGTACTTGGGCCGCGTGTTCAACGCCGCCGCGATCGGGCTGGCCGAATTCGCCATGGCTCCCCAGTAGGGGGCGAAGACCTCGTAGGTGCGCCGGCCGAACAGGAACGCGTCGGCGCGCTGGTAGAGCTGGTCGACGAACGTCATGGACTCGTTGTCGAACAGCGGCCTGGCCCATCCGCCGCGCTCGAATCCGCGCCTGCGGTCCTCCAGATGCAGCCCGCCGTTTCCCTGCATCACCCCATCGACGGAGACCTGGATCGTGGCCGTCAGCTTCATGTCATCTCCTATGGTCCGGGGCGCCCTCGTGGGCGGCCGCTCACCCCTGCTACGAACACCCCCGCCCCGATCCGACACCGCCTCCCGGTTTCTTTCGAAGATCTTCTCGCACGGCATCGCCCCTCGCACGGCTTTGAGCTCCCTGCCCTGCCCAGCGATCCCACCGCTTTGCCCGCGCGCAGCTTTTGACCACCCTGTCTCTTGACCCGCTTCCGCTGTAGGCGTACCGTTCCTCCAAAGTTAGGAAAGTTGACTAACTCGCGGAGAACAATGGCTCCTCGGAAGGGCGCAGCAGGAGGGGCGGGTCCCCTGTGCGCGGACGTCGGTGGTCTTCAGGCGAGTGGTGGTCGCCGTCCCCGATCACGTCCGCTGTGCGTGGCGGTGGGCGCCGCACTCGCCACCGCCATCCTGCTCGCCGGCTGGGGGATCGCGGAGGCCGGACGTCCGGCCTCCGCTTCCGCCCCGGCCTCTGCCCCCGCCCCGAGCGACTCGGGAGCGGGGGCATTCTCCGATTCCGCGCCGATCAGCCGCGCCGCTGATCCGCTCCCCGCGTCCCGCGACGACTGCGGCGGGACCGTCTTGACAGCGGATCGCCCCGGCCGCGACGCGTTCGCGCCCGGCGAGTTCGACCACTTCATCTTCATCGTCCGCATCGCGGCCGGCGGCTCCGCGATCGTCGGCGGCCAAAGCCACCTGGAGGTCCACGGACCGCTCCAGGTCTGATAAAGGCCCACGAGACAGGAAGGAGTCCTCGACGTACCACCGGCGGCGCACGGCGTGATTTCAACAGCACACTGAATCAAAGCAAGAGGAGAAACTACCCACCATGCGACTGACCAAGCCGCGCCTGCTGGCGCTGGTCGGTGGTCTGCTCGGGCTCGCGATGGCGGCCTTCGGTCTCTTCGCGTCCGCGCCCGCCGCTCAGGCCAGCACCACGAGGAACTTCCTGGTCACCCTGTACGGCTGGCCGGACAACTCCCCGCCCGGGAACGCGATCGCCTACCCGAAGAGCGACGGCAACCCGACGCTGCACAACGTGGCGTCCGGTGTCGGCACCTACTCGAACCCGATCACCTACGCGACCGACAAGTCCGAACTGAAGATCGGCACCAAGGTCTACTACCCCTACCTGCACCGGTACTTCATCATGGAGGACGACTGCGTCGAGTGCGACCAGGACTGGACGGGCCACGGCCCCGACGGCGGCCCGCACCTGTACCACATCGACCTCTGGATCGGCGGCCAGGGCGGCAACTCGAACGACGTGATCAACTGCGAGGACAATCTGACCCAGAACTCCGAAGCGGTGATCGTTAACCCGCCGAGCAACGAACCGGTCGACACGACCCCGCTGTTCAACTCGTCGAACAACAAGTGCTACAACCCGTCCAGCTTCCACGGTTGACGGTGACCTGCTGAAGGCGGCGGCCGGACCCGTCCGGCCGCCGCTTCGCGCGTCCGGGCGCAATCCGCCGGTCAGCACAGGACACGGCCAGTGCGCGTGATTAGAGTGGCATCGAGCCCTAGTCCAAGATCGGGCGGCCGGAAGCGGAGCGGGACCGACGAGGAGTACCGATGTCAGCGTCCGAACCTTTCGTGATCATCGGCGCGGGACTGGCGGGCGCCAAGGCCGCCGAGGCCCTGCGCGAGCGGGGGTACGACGGCCCGCTCGTGCTGGTCGGGGAGGAGGAACACCGCCCCTATGAGCGGCCGCCGCTGTCGAAGGAGTATCTGACCGGCAAGAGCGAGCGCGAGAAGATCTTCGTGCACGAGGAGTCCTGGTACCCCGAGCACGACGTCGAGTTGCGCCTCGGCCGCCGCGCCGCCGCCATCGACCGGGACCATCGGCAGGTGCGGCTGACCGACGGAAGCCGGATCCCGTACTCCAAGCTGCTGCTCGCGACCGGCTCGAGCCCGCGCCACCTGCCTGTCCTCGGCGCGAACGCGGATCGGGTGCTCTACCTGCGCACGGTGGATGACTCCGAACGGCTGAAGTCCGTGCTCGGGCAGGCCGAGCGGCTGGTCATCGTCGGCGCCGGCTGGATCGGACTCGAAACGGCCGCCGCGGCGCGCGCCGCCGGGGTCGAGGTGACCGTGGTGGAGGCGATGGAGCTGCCGCTGCTGCGCGCGCTCGGGCCCGAGATGGCAAAGGTGTTCGCCGACCTGCACCGACGCAACGGGGTGAACCTCCGCTTCGGCGAGGAGGTCGCGGAGATCGTCACGGAGGGTGGCTACGCGACCGGCGTGCGGCTGCGCGGCGGCGAGGTGTTGCCGGCGGACGCGGTACTCATCGGCATCGGCGCGGTGCCGAACATCCAGCTGGCCCAGGACGCAGGGCTCGAGGTCGGGAGCGGCGTGCTCGTGGATGCGGGGCTGCGTACAGAGGACCCGGACATCTTCGCGGTCGGCGACATCGCCGAGGCGCACCATCCCGAGCTAGGCCGCCGAGTCAGGGTCGAGCACTGGGCCAACGCGCTGAACCAGCCCGAGATCGCCGCGGCGGGCATGCTCGGCGAGGAGGCGCAGTACACCCGGTTGCCATACTTCTACACAGACCAGTACGACCTCGGCATGGAGCTCACCGGATTGGTCGAACCGGGCGGCTACGACTCCGTCGTCACCCGCGGCGCGCCCGAGAGCGGCCAGTTCATCGCGTTCTGGCTCGGCGGGGGCCGGGTGCTGGCCGGAATGCCGGTCAACGAGTGGGACCTCGTCGATCCGATCAATGCCCTGATTTTGTCGGGGGCGACCGTGGATCCCGACGCGCTCGCAGACCCCGAAGTCCCGCTCGGCTCCCTTGCGGGTGCCGAGGCGGGCCCCGACGTCGACGCGGGCGCACCCGTGGAGGAGAGCAAGGACGAGGACTGAGCTGCCGCGGCAGGTTGGCGAGCGGGCGCGCGGGAGGGAGCGTTCCGTGCGTCGACGTGCCGCGCGTGAGCATGCGGCGCGGTGAGGCAGCGCTCCTCAGGTGGTCAACGCGACAAAGTGGCGGTCCTGCGACTGCCACTGCGCGTTGACCGCATAGCCGAGCTGTTCAGCGACGGCGCGCAGGGCGGCGGTGCCGAGCCTGGCCCACGGGAGCGCCGTGCCGCGGCCGTCGACTCTGAGCCGGTGGCGTTCATCGACGTCCTCGGAGGCGGTCTCGACGACGAGTTCGCCGCCGGTCGGCATCAGCAGCGCCTTGACGCGCGTGAGCAGAGCTGCCGGGTCGCCGCCGATGCCGATGTTGCCGTCGATGAGCAAGGCGTGCGGCCAACGCCCCTCGCCAGGCAGTGGGTCGAAGACCGAGCGGCGCAGCGTGGTCGCCCCAGCTGCCCGGGCCAGCAGCAGCGCGACCGGCGCGACGTCGACGCCGAGGGAGGGGATGCCGCGCCGGGCGAGTTCGGCGGACAGCCGGCCGGGTCCGCAGCCGATGTCCAGCGTCGGGCCGGTGCACCGGTCGAGCAGCGCGGTGTCGGCGGCGTCGGGAGCGGCGGCGTAGCGGGCCACGTCGAGCTCGACCGACTCGCCGTCCTCGCCTTCCAGGAGAATCGGCAGGCAACCGGCATCCTGGGTGAGGGTGAGCCACAGCGCCCGCTCGTAGCTCGTCGAGACCGGACCGCTCCAGGAGGCCGGGGCGACGGGGGCGGGGGTTGGCCACGTGGACGGCATGGGGCCGTCCCATGCGTCGGGGATGACGGCAGGGACCGGCCGGGTGGTCGCGGGAACGGAGGCGCGCGAGGCGCGGGCGATGGAAGCGAGGCGGCGGGCGAATACGCCGTGGGGGACGAGGTCGGCGGCAGCGTATGCGTCGGGGGCGGTGTCGATGTCGCGGAGGGGCGGTAGGAGATCCACGCGCAGGTCGGCGTCGACGAGGCGGCCGAACTGGACGCGGCCGGTCTCCGGTTGGGACAT
>NZ_DASZGI010000388.1:0-6617 GCF_035938995.1 Actinocrinis sp. | reverse complement strand
GATGTGTTTGCGTACGTACACCGGTTCATTCGCGGGGGATGCGGCGATGGCGGCCTGCACGATGTCGATGGCGCGCTGCACCCCGGCGCAAAAGGAGCGCGGCGAGGCCAGCAGCACCGTGCGCTGGCTGACCCGTGACGGCGCACACGCGCTGTCGGACATGGTAGCTACCCGTCTCTATCGGTGTTGATGTCAGCCAGGGTGACGAGTTCGTACGCGTCGCCCGAGTCGGGGACCGCTACTGCCACGTGGCCCAGCGCCGCGAGATGCGTTCCGCCGCCCGGCAGGGCACGTGGACGAGGTCGTGACCGTCCAGGATGTGGGTGCTGTGGTGAAGGTGCGCCAACGCCACACCCGCTATAGAGGCCGCCGAGCGCGCAAGCGCAGCCCAGCAGCGACCCGGTCTTCGCCGCGGCCACATCCAGGCACTCGGCCAGGGTCACAGGCGCGCTTGTCGAATGCGCAGTCGGCGCTCTGCCCTTCGCACGGTTCGAGCGTGCAGTCGGCCGGGCGGGCCGTCGCCGCCATGGCAGCGGGGGAGAAGGTCCTGCGCGAGGATCTTCGCCGCGAGTACCTGCATCGCGTCACCGGTCAGGATCGCCTCGGCGTCCCCGCACGCTGTCCAGGCCATCGGCCGGTGCCGGCGCAGCAGGTCGGCGTCCATAACGTCGTCGTGCACCAGCGTGAAGTTGTGCACTACCTCCGCAGCGTCCGCGGCCGTCATCGCCGCGCCGCTGTCGCCGCCGACGGCCCGTGCCGCGGCCAGAACCGGTGCCGGACGAAGTGTCTTGCCCCTGCCGCCGCTGTGTGGGACGCCGTGCCTTTCCCACCGTCCTACGTGGTCGCCGCCGATATGCCGCATCGTGTCGGGCAGCATGGCCACTGCCGCGTGTAGCCGCGGGTCAGCCGTTCGGCGAGCGCTTCGCGTGATCCGGACCATCGGGTGGATTTCCTGTTCTGGCGCCTTGACTGTCATGAGCACCACCTCGATGAGGCCTGGCGGATCCAGCTCTGGTGACTTCAGGTTGGCGACAAGCGCCCGGGGGAGACATCCGCCAGATGACGGTGACGGATGCGGGCTCGGTGCGGCGTCCACGGGTGGCCGGGCGGGTTCGGGGGCCGGGACGCGCCTTCTGGCCTGGGCGGAAGAGCTGGAATCGAGTCACCGGCAGATGGCGGATGTCCCCGCGAAGCGCGCGGCACAGGATTTGAGTGAAGAGGTCGAGATACGGGAACGCCCAGGCCTCAACAACCCGCCGACGAAGGTGCCAGGCTCAGGACCGGTACCGCGGATACCCGGAAGGCCTGTCGATCAAAGTGACGTACATCTATACCGCGCAGAGCCTCGGGTACGGCAGCTACGTCGTGCGGGACGAGTTCGGCCACCCGGCGCAGCGCCCAGACCGCACATTCGCGCAGTTCGCGTCCGCGGATCGCGCCGTACGGTATGCAGCCGAACTGACCAGCCGGACCGCCGGGGCTGCACGCACCGCCTTCAACATCTGACCCATCGGCGGCGTAGTCGGAATGGACCACGCAGCCTGTGCCGCTTGAAACACGATTCCACTATGACCAGGGTTTTGCTGCGGCGCCGTCCATGGGCTGGTTTACGCAGTGGGAATCGGGATCGTGTACCGGGTGGGCCGCAAGGTGCTCGGCGTGCTCGCCACGGTGGCGCGCAGCGAGCGCGCATTGATGGCAGAGGTGCTCGCGCCGCGTCAGGGCAATGCGGTGCTGCGCCGCCAGGTCGCCCGGGTGCGGCACGAGCCGACGGAGCGGGCGTGGTTCGCCGCGTTGTCCGCGAGCGGATGCGCATCGCAGAGGGTTTGCACGCGGAGCACGGGTGCGCCCCGGCGCTCGCACATCGACATCTATGTTTGGAGGCACCCAATGGCCGCGGATCTAGAGCAGGGCACCGCACGCGCAGCTCAGGGAATGCATTTCGACGCTTCGCTCGACTGCTGGGTCGTTGACGGATACGCCGAGGCGGTCGCGGTGATGCGGGAGCCCGCCCTGGAGATACCCCTGCTTCCGCTGCCCGCCGCGCATCTGGCCGACAGCGAGCAGGCGACCCTGACGCCGCTGTGGAAACAGGCGATGGACACGCCGCTGTACTCGTCGGGCAAGGCACACCGACGGCTTAGAGCCCAGTTGCGTGGTCCGTTCACCCACGACGCGGTCGACCGGTGGCGCCCGACGATCCGGCGCGTTGCCGATGCGGCCATCGACGCATGCACACCATGCGGGAAACTCGAGGTCATCGAGGACGTGGCCGGCCCGTTGCTACGGCAGGTCATGGCCGAGGTGGTGGGCATCCCCCAGGACCGCCGCGCGGAATTCGACCTACTCGCGAACGCGAGCATGGATGCGGGGAAGCTTGCCACTCCGCAATGGTCGAGCGCCGTGCTGGTCGAGGCGGCCCGAGCGGTCGAGCAGCTTGGTGATCTGGTTCACGACCTGCTGGGCCGTGCGGACGAACTGCCGACCGGTAGCGTGCTCGCCCGTGCGGCCGCCCGACGTGGCGCCGACGGAGGCCTGTCCGAGAGCGAACTGGCCACGAATGTGAGATCGCTATACACCTCAGGCGTCTACACCACCGTGTTCCTCGTCGCGTCGGCCGCCTACCTGCTCTTCTGCGACGAGGACGTTCTGCGGGAAGCCCGGCGCGACGACACGGTCATTCGCGGCGTGGTCCACGAGACGTTGCGCTACGCGTGTCCCGCTGTAGAGACGAACATCCGCCGCGCGACCCGTGACATCAGCATCGGCATGCAAACCATTCGCCGGGGCCAGTTCGTGCGCACCGCCGTGCTCTACGCCAACCGGGATCCCCAACGCTTTGACGCGCCGGACCTCTTCGACCATCGCCGGCCCAGTCAGGGCCCCAGTCTAGCGTACGGCGTCGGCCCGCACGTCTGCCTCGGCAACCACCTCGCGACCGCGGTGGCCGAAGAGGTCCTGCGTGCACTTGCGCAACCGCGCCGCGACGTGCGGCTGGATACTCCGCACCCGACCTTCCACCGCCGCGCAGCGATCCCGGTCATGTGGGGACCGGATCGCGTGCACCTCAAGCTCGGCCCGAACTGACGGATCGGGACGACGGCAACCGCCGCCAAGTCCGTCGCACGAAAGCAACGCCCCTCCATCCCGTAACGAAGGTGAGTTGAATGTCCATCACGAACCACGCTCTGCCGCCGGTCGGCTTGATGCTGGCCGAGGACGCCGACACGGCGCCCAACGCGCAGATCTCGCAGGAGGCGCTCCAGGGCGCGGCCTACCGGCTGCGCACCGTGCCGCCGGTCGGCTTGATGCTGGCCGAGGACGCCGACACGGCGCCCAACGCGCAGATCTCGCAGGAGGCGCTCCAGGGCGCGGCCTACCGCCTGCGCACCGCCGCACGCGTGTGACCGCAACGTCCAGTTAGCACCTCATCCAGGGCGCACGTGAACCTCACTTCACGTGCGCCCACTCGGATGCACAGGGAGATGCACCATGTCGGTCCTTTACATCAGCCCGCTCGACTACGGCTCGAACGCCTCGATCGACGCAATGGCTCATTCGCTCGAGCACACCCTCACCCAGGCCAGCATCGAGTTCGCCGTCGCATACGCCGACTTCCGCAAGGACAAGTGGCGCTCGCGGACCGAGAGACTAATCCATGAAGCCGTGGCAGCCGAGATTGAAGCGATCGTGCTCTACACGCTGGACCCGGAGGAACCCGCTGCGGCCGTTGCCCACGCTAGGAGCCACGGCGTTCCCGTCATCACGCTCGAGCGGCCGCACTTCACCGTCGACGCCTCGCTCGTGCTGCCGAACTTCAACCACGGGGTGTATATGGCCGAGTTCCTCTCTCGCCAGCTCCCACCCGGCGCGCGAGTGGGGGTGATCGGGGGACCGGGCACGCCGGACGACGACGAGCTCGTATTGGGAATCGTGCGCGGCCTGAAGCTGGCGGGCCTCAAGCTGGTCAACGATCCGATGCAGCCGCGGTACCGCAACTTCACCGACGACCGCGATGGAGGCAGAGCGAAGACCGGCGCCCTGCTGCGCGACTGCTCGCGACTGGACGCGCTCGTGCCCTACAACGACGAGTCCGCGCTCGGAGCCGTCGATATGCTCGCCGCGGCTGGTCGGCTGGGCGAACTCAAGACTGTCTCACGCAACGGCACTCCCAACGCCGTACGGCTCGTCAGAGACTGTATGCACGACGGAACATGGGATCTCGACACGCTGGGCATCGGGCGCAGCGCCGCACAGCTGGTGATAGAGGCCGTCCGCGGCGGCAACAGGCTGGACGGACTCTGCGTCGCTGCCCCCATCGGCCAGATCATCTCGGCAGAGCGGGCGCAAAGCTGGATACCTTGGGAACGACGCATGACGTTCGCTCCCCTGCGCATCTGGGAGCCGGATCAACGCGCGGCAACTCGCGCCGCGACATCTGATCAAGATCGAACCGGGCCTGTCCGAAGTTGACAACCCGTCCCAACAAGAGGCGCACATCCGGTGCACCCTCGCGGCGGTGCGGGCCATGCGCGCTACTGCTGGGCCTGTTCACCGAGCAAAGAGGATCGGGTGGACGTGGTGAGCGCCGAGTACAGGTTCGACATCGGCCCGCTGGGCCGGCGCGGTGGTGGCGATCGGCCGGCTCGACTCGTGTCCCCAGATCGCGACTGCGCTGCTCGGATCGGTTTGCGGCCCGGCGTGGCGGCTGGTGGTTGGGGGCGCGCGTGTCACCGGGCCCGAGGTGTGTTCTGCGCGAACACACGTGCGTGTTCGCTGAATCGGCCGCTGACTGGACGGCGGGATGCGGGCGCACCGGGCGCCGGGACCTGCCAGTGTGCCTGCTGCTGAACGTGTCGCGTCCGCGCATACCTTTGCAAGGGTATGGGTAATGCCGCGCCACAGATCGGAATCGTTCGAGCCGTAGCAATCGTTCGAACCGCTCAGGGTGAGACGATCACGCTTCTCAATCCGCGCGTCAATCCGCGCGTGATCGATGAGTCGGCCCGGACTGACGAGCAGTACGAGGGTTGTCTCAGTTTCTTCGACGTCCGGGGTATGGTTCCTCGTCCGCTAGCGCTCCAAGTCGGCACCAAGATATCGATGGCAGGCGCAAGATCACGTTTATTGAGCATGGCCTAGCGCGGCTCGTTGCACACGAAGTGGATCATCTGTACGGGGTGCTCTACCGGGCGAAGATGCGTCCCGGTGTCGAGCCTATTCCCATCTCCGAATACCGAGGCACAGGCCAGACATGGCTTTACTTACCACCTACCGAAGGTAAGGGATTCGCTCTATCGATCCAATGTGTCGAAGGTAGATGCCTTGATTGACTCGAGATTTATCTTCCTGGGGCTTTGTTTCAATTTTTCAGGAACCATATATTACTTGCGCAAAGCGCTCAGGCGGGAAATCAAGCCTCATCTCGTAACCTGGTTCCTGTGGGCACTTGCGCCACTTATCGCATTTTCTGCGCAGGCCACTGAAAAAATCGGATTGCCATCGCTTATGACACTGATGGTAGGTGTCAATCCGGCACTCATCTTCATGGTCTCGATTCGCGATAAAGAAGCTCACTGGGCAATCTCAAAATTCGATATCTTCTGCGGCCTACTCTCGTTGGCTGGTATTGGCGTCTGGATCGTATTCCAAAAGGCTGAACTTGCCGTTGCATTTTCAATACTTTCAGATGCTCTGGCATCGATTCCTACTATCAGAAAAGCCGCCATTGATCCCAAGAGCGAGAGTTGGGCAGTTTATGTCGGCGCGGCTCTTGGCGCCGCTATTACACTTGCTACCTTGAAAAGCTGGACATTTTCAAGATATGCATTCGCGGGCTATATTCTAGTGCTTTGTTTCTCTATCGCTGCCGTCATTTTGATCGGGGACCGCCGCCTTGAAAAGGGAAGATCAATATAAACTAAACCAGCGTTCATTTATTAAGGCATTGTTGGCCGTGGAGGCAAGTCGACGCGGGTTACCGTGCGGGTATCTGCGTCGTCCCTAATTTCTTCCCAAATACGGGTCGGAATATCAGGATGCAAACTCGTAATCCTTGGGTCGCGGACCCACCCGGACGCGGGCTTTGCCGTCCGGTGTGCCCGCGAACTGCTGATGCGCCTGGGCGAGCACGCGGGGGGACTTTCACCGCCTGATCCGCGACCGGGACGCGAAACACACCGCCGCCTTCGACGCCGTGCTCGCCGCGGCCGGGCGAGACACTGCGCAGCGCCCCACAGCGCCCGAGGATGAACGCCCATGCCGAACGCTTCGTGCTGGCCACGCGTACGAGTGTGACTGACCGGATGCTCATCCTCGGCGAGCGTCACCTGCGCCACGTGATGCGGCACTGGGAAGAGCACGACAACACCGAGCAAGCCCACATGGCCCTCGGCGGGCGGGCGCCAGCCGACGACCCGAACGTGATCCCTTCCCCTCGGCCCAGATCCGACGGCGAGCACGCCTCGGCGGACTACTCAACGAATACCACAACGCGGCATAAGCCCTCTGCGACCCGCCTCGACAACCCGCAGGTCACCGCTTGTGTCGAGTTTTGAAACGGCGCAGGCACTTCGAGCGGGAGTTCGCCGATTGGCTTTACGACGCGCTCGCAGGGC
>NZ_DASZGI010000387.1:0-5839 GCF_035938995.1 Actinocrinis sp. | reverse complement strand
TTCAGGTCCGGTAGGTCCGCCACCATACGGTTGCGCGCTGCCGCGACATTCCGCACAAACTCATCGACCAGCCCTGGCGCTTTGGCCATCCGGTCGGCGTCAACCAACGTCGCCTTAGCCATTCGAACCCCCTGACCTCTGAGTTCTTTCCTTGGTCGAGGTGATCGGCGTCCGCACGCCGACCCCATCAGTCACACGCTATTCAGACCAAATCCCCTGTCAGGTTCGGCGGAGCGCGTGTGCCCGAACGGACACTGCCGGATGCCTCCTGCTGTCAGTCGCATGACGAGTCCGGGCACTCGCCGCATCTGCTCCACGCTCAAGCTCGTGTGCCTCTCCTCTCGTTTCTCGCCACGTGCGAGTTCTTGAGCTGTCCTGTTGGCTGACGTGTGTCCACAGCGATCATGTCGCGGCCGGGCTGGCAGACTGTCGGCAGCGCGACGCGGGGCAGAGAAGAGATTGGAGCAATCGTGAAGGCGGTCGGTTTCAGCCGGTTCGGCGGTCCGGAGGTCCTTGAGATCGTGGATCTGCCCGATCCGCATCCGGGTCCCGGCCAGGTCCGTATTGCTGTACGCGCAGCCGGCGTCAACGCGAGCGATTGGAAGAAACGCAAGGGCCTGATGGACCCGCAACTCCCGCAGACTCTGGGCTATGAGGCCGCGGGCGTCGTCGACGAGCTTGGCGAGGATGTTGCGGACGTGGCCGTCGGCGATCGCGTGTTCGGCTTCTCCATCGACCCGGCGGCTCAGGCCGAGTTGGTGGTGCTGTCCCACTACGCACCGATCCCGCCGTCGCTTGACTTCCCTGGCGCGGCCGCGCTGCCAGCCGCCATCGAGACGGCCGCGCGCGCCCTTGACCAACTCGGCGTCGGCAGCGGCAGCGCGCTGCTGATCAACGGCGCTTCCGGAAGCGTGGGCAGCGCCGCGGTTCAGCTCGCCGTGGCGCGCGGGGCACGGGTGATCGGCACCGCCAGTCCGGCAAACCACGAGTACCTTCGCTCGCTGGGGGCCGAGCCCGTCGCCTACGGCGACGGCCTCGTCGAGCGAGTGCGCGCGCTCGCTGCCGGCGGCGTCGACCTCGCGCTCGACGTTGCCGGCAGCGGGGTACTTCCCGAGCTCATCGAGCTCGCCGGCGGTGTCGAGCACGTCATCACGGTCGCCGACTTCGACGGTGCCCAGCAGCACGGGGTCACGTTCAGCAGGGGCGACGCCGGCCGCGCGGTCTACGTGCTCGGCGAGATCGGCGAGCTGATCGAGTCCGGGCGCTTCTCGCCCCCGGTCGCGCAGACCTTCCCGCTCACCGAGGTTGCCGAGGCACACCGGGTGAGCGAGCAAGGCCACGTACGCGGGAAGCTCGTGCTGCTGGTCGGCTAACTCAGGCGGGAGGATGGCTGGGCGTATTGCCCCGATCCGCGGGCTTCAAGCCGCCTGGCTGACCCAGCCGGTGAAGACCCGCGATCTTAGCCTGTAGTCGCGAGCAGGTTCGTGCAGTAGGCAAGGACGTTGTTCTTCTTTCCTGCTGCCGCGATGACGGTTGCCCGGTCGGCCCCCTTAAGGACCGACGGCCAACTGTTCCCGGCCGCAACGACAGAACGGCACAGGTCGAGCAGGTGGAGTAGGCCGGGCGACGCGCTGACCGTCGTTGCGCCCGCGCTCGGCGCTGAGCCAGTCGCCACCGGGATCGTGCCTGGTGCCGTGCCCGTGGTCACCGGGGACGCACCTGGTGCCGTGCGCGTGGGTGCGGCGGTGATCGGGGGCGGTGCGGTGGGCGCGCGGCCGCTCGCACCACCTGCGGCGTCGGAGGCCGCACTCGGAGAGACGACGGCGGCCTCGGTCAGATTGGTCAGGGCGGGCGGCACGCGGGATCGTGCCCCCTGGTTGAACTCTGACACGCCCGTGGACGCGGCGGTGAGCTCGACAACTGCCAGCGACACCATCGCACTTGCCAGGATCAGGATCAGCCTGCGCCGCATCGGGAGCCTGGACGCGCTCGGTGAGAGATCGTCGTCCTTCGGCATGGCGCTCGCATGCGCGCCGCGATCGGCTCGGTCCCGCTCGGCGAGGTAAGAGGACGTGGCCTCATCGGCCAGCCGCCGGTACTCGGCCAACCGTCGGTGTGCCCCAAATCGGGCGAGAACCGCGTCTAGACCGGCACGCATAAGACCCCCATTCCCCGGCCCATGGGCATTATCGCTTGACCACACCGAGAGTGGCACCAGCAACAGCCATGCTCCCAGAAAGTCGCACGGCGTTGTGCTGACCCTATTTAGGCAGGCGCTATTCGGTCTGGCTCGGCTGCGCGACAGTGAGCTGTGTCAGGCGCCGTCGATCGTCGCGCTCTCGCCGAAGTGCGCCGCAAGGGCGGTGAGGTTCTTGCGCATGGTGGCGGTGTGGCCTATGACAAACCGCGAAATCACTCGGAACAGGATGTTGTACACCTGGCCGTTCTCCGTCACGCTGACCGACGTCGTACCGTCGGCCTGTGGCTCGAGTGTCCAGGTCCACGTGCCGCCGAAGGGCAGGCCGGTGTCGGTGATCCGGGTGATCAGGCGCTTGGGCGGGTCCGCTTCGGTGATCTCATAAGCGATATTTCCGTGCCGGTCGAACTCGCGCCAGCGCACCGTTCCGTCGTCGCTCGGCAGGAGTTCCACCTTCTTCAAGCCGGGTCGCCAGGTCGGCAGTTCGTTGATCCCGGTGATGACGCCCCAGACGGCTTGCGCAGGCTGATTCAGCCTGACGGCGCACGTTGCCTCGTGGTCGACCGGGAGCGCCCGGCCGACCAGCACGACCACGCCGACGCCGACGATGGCCAGCGCCACGAGGATGCCCACGACAGTCCAGAGCATGTTCAGTCCTCCTGTGTATCCGACTGGGTTGTGTTGTCATCCGCACGGTGAACGGATTTACCGGTCGGTCCGCCGGCCGCCGCAGCGGCGAGGATCCCGAGTCCGTCGACAGCCGCTTGCCGCTGCTGCGGCGTGAGCCGGTCGAGCAGCGCCCGCACCAGCTGCGGGTCCAGGACCGTGCTCGCCTGTTTCATCCGCTCGCCCGCCACGGTCAGCCGCAACTGGACCCGCCGGGCGTCGTGGGTGTCCTTCTCCCGCACCACCCACCCGCCGGCCACGAGCCGGTCGACCATCAGCGACATGGTCGAAGCCGTCACACCCTGATGCGCCGCGAGCTCTTTAAGCGGGATGCCCTTGTCGGCGGTCAGGTGGTCGAGCACGCTGGCCTGCCGTTCGCTGAGCACGTCGCTGCTGAGCGGATCGCGCCGGTGCCGCGTGTGGCAGGCGAAGTAGATCTGCGGGTAGTAGGCCAGGACACGTTGCACGTCGTCCACGGGGGAAAGCCTCGCACAGATAGTTTGATTGGTCAAATCAAATCATCTTCGCCCGACGGCGCCGCCCGCCCCAGCAATCCCCCAGCGCTGACCAGCACTGAGACCAGACCGGCCATCACAGCCCAGCCGGGGAATAGTTCCGGGCCCGCCGCGCTTGTGGTGTACGAAACAGTTTCGTACACCTTGTGCTCGCGAGAGGAGGAGGCCATGGAGACCACCGCCACAACGCTCAAGCTCGACCCGGAGCGCGAGCAGGCCATACTCTGCGCGACCCTCGAGGTGCTGGCGGAGACAGGCTACGACGCCCTGCGCCTGGACACGATCGCCGCCCGCGCGAAGGCGAGCAAGGCCACGCTGTACCGGCACTGGCCGGGCAAGGCCGATCTGGTCGTCGCCGCGGTCAAGTGCTACAAGCAGGCCGATCTCGCCGCCGACACGGACACCGGCAGCCTTCGCGGCGACCTCCTGGCGGCCGTGCACGCCATACGGGACATGATGACCGGTCCCACGGGCCAGATCATGGCGGGCGTCATGATCGCGATGCAGCGGGACCCCGAGCTCGCCCAGACCGTGCGCGCGTCGATACTCCAGGACAAGCACCACCTCATCCGGCAGATGCTGGACCGGGCGATCGCCCGCGGCGAACTGCCCGCCGACACCGACCCCGAGATCTTCCCGGAGATCGCCCCCGCCGTGCTGTTCACGCGGATCTTCATCCAAGGAAGGCCCGCGGACGAGGCCTACCTGACCCGCCTCACCGACGACATTCTCATACCTCTGATGACCAGACACTGATCATCTGAACCCAAACCCGCCACGTACGGCCTGATCGGGCCGCGCGCTGATCGAGTGCTGTCTCATGACGCGCCCGGAAAGAGAGCAAATCATGTCAACCATCACCGAGCAGGCAGCCTCGGGGCGAGCATCATCGACGCCACAGCCGACGTCCACACAACTCGCGGCGCGGGCACCCTCGCCCGTCGGCACGCCCCGCGTCGCCCCCGATCCCCGCCGCTGGGCGGCACTCGGCATCATCGCCATCGCCCAGCTGATGATCGTGCTCGACGCGACGATCGTGAACATCGCGCTGCCCACGATGCAGCGCTCGCTGCACATCTCCGACGTGAACAAGCAGTGGGTCATCACCGCCTACGCCCTGGCCTTCGGCTCCATGCTGCTGCTCGGCGGACGCATCGCGGACTTCACCGGTCGAAAGCGGGCGTTCATCATCGGCCTGGTCGGCTTCGCAGCCGCCTCCGCACTCGGCGGCGCCGCGACCAACGAGGCCATGCTCTTCAGTGCCCGCGCCGTGCAGGGCCTGTTCGGCGCGCTGATGGCTCCCGCGGCACTCTCGCTGCTCACGGTCACCTTCACCGAGGCCAACGAGCGCGCGCGGGCATTCGGCGTCTACGGGGCCATCGCCGGCGGCGGCAGCGCAATCGGCCTGATCATGGGCGGCGTCTTGACCCAATACGCTTCGTGGCGCTGGACGCTGCTGGTCAACGTCCCGATCGCCGTGCTGGCCGCGTTCGCCGCGACCCGCGTCCTGGGCGAGAGCAAGGCCGGGGGCAACACCAAGTACGACATCCCCGGCGCCCTGACCTCGACCGCCGGTCTGGCGGCCCTGGTCTACGGCTTCAACAAGGCCAACACCGCCGGCTGGTCCTCGGCGACGACCCTCAGCCTCCTGATCGGCGGAATCGCTCTGCTCGCCCTGTTCGTCCTCGTCGAGCTGCGCGCCACGCACCCGCTGCTGCCGATGCGCGTCATCCTCGACCGCAACCGCGGCGGTTCGTTCCTCAGCTCCCTGCTGATGGGCGTGGGCATGTTCGGCGTGTTCGTCTTCCTCACGTACTACATGCAGCAGATCCTCGGATACTCCGCACTCAAGTCGGGCTTCGCGTTCCTTCCGTTCACCGGAGCCGTGGTCCTGGGCGCCGGCGTGTCGACCCGCTTCCTGCCCAGGTTCGGCCCCCGCATCCTGATGTTCGTCGGCTTCGTCCTGGCCACGGCCGGCATGGTGCTGTTCACCCGCCTCGGCGTGCACACCGCCTACGCCACGCACGTCGTCCCGGCGGAACTGGTGATGGCGTTCGGCATCGGCCTGTTCTTCGTGCCGCTCTCGTCCACCGCGCTGATCGGTGTCGCGAACCACGACGCCGGCGTCGCCTCCGCACTGGTCAACACGACCCAGCAGATCGGCGGCGCGCTCGGCACGGCGATGCTGGTGACCTTCGCCACCTCGGCCACGACGAACTACCTCACCACCCACCTCTCCCCGACCGCCAACGCGCACGCCCTGGCCGCGCAGGCCGCAGTGCACGGCTACACCGTCGCCTTCGCCTGGAGCGCCGCCATCCTCGCCACCGCAGCCGTGGTCGTCGGCCTGCTGGTCAAGGCTCGCCGCAACGACCTGGCCCAGCAAAGCAACGCAGTCCCGATCAGCTGATCAACGCCCCGACATACGCGGCCCGAGTCCTGCCCCGCAGGACTCGGGCCG
>NZ_DASZGI010000386.1:0-2555 GCF_035938995.1 Actinocrinis sp. | reverse complement strand
AGCGCAGCCCGCACCCGGCCGCGCGCGAGCAGGTGGCCTTGTTCAACGTCGTCACCGCGGCCACGGTGGGCATCGGCGTGGCCGCTCTGTACCTCGCCCTGTTCATCGCCATGCTCGCCGCGGCGCTGCTGCTGGTGCCGGGGAACCTGCTCAGCCTGGTCCTCGGGCACCGGGCCGGGGTGGCCGACCAGGTCAGCCTGGCCTGGCTGGCCACCTCGATCGCGACGCTGGGCGGCGCCCTCGGCGCGGTACTCGAAACCCGCGAGACCGTGCGCGAGGCGGCCTACACCTATCAGCCGGATACGCAGATCGACGCCATCGCCGACCCGCGGTGAGCCCGTCCGCGGGCTCAGCGGTCCGTTGGGCTCAGCTCTCCGTGGGCAGCCATGGCTGCTGCCAGCGCGGGTAGCCGCGGACCAGGGCTTCCGCCTCCTCGGGCCCCCAGGATCCGCGCGGGTAGGGGCGGACGTCGGGCGGGTGGTCGAGCAGCGGCTGCACGATGCGCCAGGTCTCCTCGACGCTGTCCTCTCTGGCGAAGAGCTGATGGTCGCCGACCAGCGCGGCGTGCAGCAGCCGCTTGTACGGCTCCGGCGGTTCGCCCAGCTCGCGGGCGAACGAGGTGTCCAGGTGGACCGGGCGCCAGGACTGTTCGGCCAGCGCAGACAGTTGCAGCCGCAGGCCCGGATCCGGGTCGATCCGCAGCACGATCTGGTTGGGGTCGGCCCTGGTCGGCAAGGAAAGGAAGGCCAGCCGGGGCTCGCGACGCAGGAACAGCCGCACCTCGGTCACCTTGTGCGGCAGCGCCTTGCCGACCCGCAGGAAGACTGGGACGTCGGCCCAGCGCCAGTTGTCGATCTCCAGCCGCAGCGCCACGTAGGTCTCGGTGGTCGAATCCGGCGCCGCGCCGGGGACGTCGGCGTACTCCTCGTACTGGCCGCGCACGTAGTACTGCGGGTCGGCGGGCGGCATGGCGCGGAACACCTCCGCCTTCTTGTCCTGCGTGTCGCCGGCGCTAGCGTCGGCCGGCGGGTCCATGGCGACCAGGGCCAGCACCTGCAGCAGGTGGTTCTGGACCACGTCGCGGAGCGCGCCGACGGAGTCGTAGAACCTGCCGCGGCCCTCGACCCCGAAATCTCCCGCTTGGAGGACAGGCCGAGCGCGAGCATGGTCTGCTCGTGGTCCTCAGCGTGCCAGTCGACCCGACCGCCCACTTCGGGCATCCACAGGCCGACGCCGTAATACTCGAACAGCGGCGCCATCGACGCGTACTGGCTGGCGTAAAACGCGCGCTCGTACTCCCCCATCACAATCGCATCCCACCCGCGGTCCGGATCGGCCAGCTGCGCGACCAGGGCGGCGGCCTGCGGCCGCCGCGCCCACGGCAAGGTCCGGCTCTCACCTGTGTCGAAGAACTCTGCCACGATTACGCCGTGCCCCGCCAACATCATTACCGCCTGTTGCAGCTGCCGCGCCCGCGACGTCACCGGATCCTGCCAGTCCTCGGTCGACACCCGCCCGTAAAACGCGAACCGCAGACGGCCCCGGCTTCGCCCGGCGGTCTGGCCGGTGAGGCTCTGCGCCCATTCAGCCAGCACATCGCCTCCCCTGCCCGGGCGGGCCGCACTCGCCATCATCATGGCAACCCTCGCTCATGCCTCTGCCGCCCAGGCGTTAGCAGCCCTGCGACCCGAGGATGCAGCCACCACCGGAAGACCAGCTGAACGCGAGCGCTGCAAGCCCGCTGAAACCCGCCGGCCAGTACAGCCCGCCCTCCAGGACATCCTGGCCTGTCGCCGGCCTGCCCGTGCAACGTCCATCGCAGGTCGTTTGTGCAGCGCCGCCGAGTGGTTTACCGTTCCGGCGTGGCTGCGGACGTCGAGCTGATCGAAGCGGTGCGTGCCGCGCTCCGCGGGGCTGCGCAGCCGGAACTGGCCCGGCCTATGCAGGCGTACATGAAGTCAGCCACCCCGTTCCTCGGCGTCCGGGTGCCGATGATGCGAACTCTCACCCAGGCGGAGGCGAAGCTGCGGCCGTTCACCACCTCAGCGGACCTCATTGACACGGTCCTGCGGCTATGGCGGGAGGCGGGCTATCGCGAGGAGCGGTACGCCGCGATCACGTTGCTCGACACACCTGCGGCGCGGCGGCTCCGGGAGCCAACCGTCCTCCAGACGCTGCGGGAACTGATCGTCACCGGCGCGTGGTGGGACTACGTGGACGAGCTAGCGCACCGGGTCGGTGACCTGCTGCTCAGCTGGCCGGCCGAGGTCCGCCCGGCGTTGCTGACATGGACCCGCAGCGAGGACCGGTGGCTGCGGCGGGCCTCAATCATCTGCCAGCTCGGGACGCGTGACCGGGCCGACGTAGAGCTACTCACGATCGCGATCGAGTCAGCCATAGGCGACGGCGACTTCTTCCTGCGCAAAGCGATCGGGTGGGCGCTGCGGGACTACGCGCGAACCGACCCGGCATGGGTGCGATCCTTCGCCGAAACCCACGAACTGAGCCCGTTGTCACGACGCGAGGCGCTGAAACACTTGCCGTGAGCACTCACC
>NZ_DASZGI010000385.1:0-6246 GCF_035938995.1 Actinocrinis sp. | reverse complement strand
CCAGGCCGCCTCGCGCGCCGACTTTCCGCAGCCGCATGTCGTGCTCTGCCTCGCCGACCGCCCCATCGCGCCGCGCAAGCGTTGGCTCGCCGGATGGAACGGCGCCACCGGACCATGGGCACTGCCCGAGGAGCGTTACGGCCACCGTGCTTCGCAGATCACCAAGGCCGAGGTCAGGGCGCAGGTAGTGGCGCGGCTCGCACCGTCGCCGGGTTCGCTCGTGTGGGATCTGGGCGCCGGGTCTGGATCGGTCGGCATCGAGTGCGCACGGTTCGGCGCCGCGGTGGTCGCCGTCGAGCAGGATGCCGAGTCCTGCTCGCGGATCTCCGCGAACGCCTCCGCGCACGGCGTCGAGATCGCGGTCGTGTGCGGTCGTGCGCCGGAGGTTCTTTCCGCGCTGCCGCGGCCCGACGCCGTGTTCGTCGGCGGGGGAGGGGTCGAGGTCGTGCGCGCGGCACTGGACTTCGCGCCGCGGCGGCTGGTTGTCGCGCTGGCCGCGGTCGAACGCGTCGGCGAGGTCGTCGCGCTGCTTCGTTCGGACGCGAAGAGAGAGGTGGATGGTGTGCTCCTGCAGGCCTCGAGGCTGACTGCGTTGCCAGGCGCCGCGCGGAACCCGGCCACGTCGGGGTCGGAATCCGGAACCCGGTCTGCTCATCGCTTCGCCGCGCAGAACCCGGTCTTCGTGCTCTGGGGGGACTTGCGATGACAGACACGTTATTAACAGGCCCATCAAGTTCTAAAGACTCAACACACGGCACCGTTCCAGCGCAAAAGCTCGGTCTCATAGCAGCGACGAGGACAGGCCAAGTCGCCGCGGATGTGCTCGCGGCGGCGCTCGGGGGATCCGGGCAGTGGGACGTGCGTGTCTACTCCGGTTCGGTGGGGGAGGCGTTGCGGGCGGCGTTCGCTGAGTGTTCCGCGGTCGTGTCGTTCCTCGCGACGGGGGCCACGGTTCGCGTGCTCGCGCCGGTGCTGGGGGACAAGACCACTGATCCGGCGGTGGTGTGCGTCGACGAGGCGCGGCGGTTCGCGATCGCGCTGCTCGGCGGGCATCACGGGGCCAACGACCTCGCTCGGCGTGTCGCGGATGTCTTCGGCCCGGGCTGCCAGGCGGTCGTCACCACGGCTTCGGACGCCATCGGGGTCGCTGCGCTGGACGGATTCGGCGCCGATCTCGGCTTTGGCGTCGCCGATCCGGAGCTGCTCGCCCCGGTTGGCGCAGCCGTTCTCTCCGGCTCGCCGGTGAATCTGCTTGTCGATCGGCAGTGGCCGTTACCCGCACTGCCGCCGAACGTGTGCTCGGACGCTGGTGGCGCGTACACCATTGCCATCAGCGATCTCGCAGACGAGCCTGCGGAGCGGACGCTGCGTTACCGTCCGCCGTCGCTCGTCGTCGGGGTCGGGGCCTCGCGCGGCGCGTCCGCGGACGAGATCCTCGAGACGATCGACGCGGCGCTCGCGGCCGGGAACCTCTCCGCGGTGTCGGTGGCGCGCCTGGCCTCGCTTGATATCAAAGCCTCCGAGCCGGGCCTGGTGGAGGCCGCCGCGCGCCGAGGCTGGCCGGTGGAGTTCTACCCGGCCGCGCAGCTGGCGCAGGTGCCGGTGCCCAATCCGTCACCGGTCGTCTCGGCCTCGACGGGGACCGCGTCGGTCGCGGAAGCGGCGGCGCGGTACGACGGGCCGGGGCGGCCTCTGGCCGATCTGGTGGTCGAGAAGGTCAAGTCGGCGCGGGCGACCGCGATGGCCACCGCGGCGGTCGGGCGGCTTCGTCCGCGCGGGCGGCTCGCGCTGATCGGGCTCGGGCCGGGCGCGCGCGACCTGCTCGCGCCGCGCGCGGTGGAAGAGCTTCGCCGGGCCGCGGTGGTCGTGGGTCTGGACCAGTACCTCGCGCAGATCGGGGACCTGCTGCGGCCCGGGACTCAGGTGGTGGCCAGTGGGCTCGGTGCGGAGGAGGAGCGGGCCCGCGGCGCGGTCGAGCTGGCCAGGACCGGTCAAGCCGTGGCGCTGGTGGGCTCCGGGGACGCGGGGGTGTACGCGATGGCGTCTCCGGCGTTGGACTACGCCGATCGCGACGATATCGACGTGCTCTGCGTCCCTGGCGTCACGGCCGCGACCGCGGCGTCGAACGTGCTGGGGGCCGCGCTGGGCCACGACCACTGCGCGATCTCGCTGTCCGATCTGCACACACCGTGGCCGGTGATCGAGCGGCGGGTGCGTGCGGCGGCGGAGGGCGACTTCGTCGTGTCCTTCTACAATCCGCGGTCGCGTCAGCGCGATTGGCAGCTCGGGGCGGCGCTGGAGATCTTGGCGGCGCGCCGTCCCCCGGGTACGCCGATCGGGTGGGTGCGCAACGCCTCCCGCGCCGATCAGTCATACGGTGTGACGACGCTCGACCTGTTCGATCCGGCGGTGGTCGACATGTATACGGTGGTGATTGTCGGCTGCTCGCAGTCGCGGATCGTGGCCGGCCGGTTCGTGACGCCGCGGGGGTATACGTGGGCGGCTTGATGCCAGACGGCTGTGATCGGCTGATCGCCGTGGTCGGGGCGTGCCAGGGTTGTGGGGCGTGCCTGTTGACCTGCCCCGCGCACGCGATCCGTCCGCGCGGCGGGCGGCTGGCGGTGCGGGCCGATCTGTGCACGGGGTGCGGGGAGTGCATCGAGGTCTGTCCCGTCGACGCGATCGAGTTGGAAGGCGGCGTGCGGTGAAGCCGGTGCCGGTGCGGGCGGTGCATGCGATCGAGCAGGAGTCGTACGCGATTCTGCGGGCGCAGTTGGCCGAGCGGTACCCGTCGGTGGGGGCATGGCCGCCGCTGGCCCGCGCAGTGCTGGAACGTGTCGTGCACGCCAGTGCCGACCTCGAGTACGCGGCAGATCTGGTGCTGCCCGACGAGGGCGTGCTGGCCGGGGCGGTGGAGGCGCTGCGTGGAGGCGCCGCGATCGTGGCGGACGTCGCGATGGTCGCCGCGGGGATCACCGCGCGGCCCGCGCTGTGCCGCATCTCTGATCCGCGGGCGGCGCAACTGGCGGGCGCCGCGGGCCGCACCCGTTCGGCTGCCGCGCTACGCCTTGCCGCCGCCGAGGCCGGGCCGGGCGCCGTGTATGTGATCGGGTGCGCGCCGACGGCGCTGTTCGAGCTGATCGAGCACGCCGAGGAGTTCCAGCCGCGGCTGGTCATCGGTCTGCCGGTCGGGTTCGTCGGCGCGGTCGAGTCCAAGCGGGCGCTGCGGGAGCGCGCGGATCTGCCGTCGGTGTCGAACGTCAGCGGGAAGGGCGGGTCGGCGGTGGCCGCGGCCGCCCTCAACGCGCTGCTTTATCAGGAGATCATGCTTTATCAGGATACTGCCGGAATTGATACGGTGGATTTCGATCAGGAGGCCGTCCGATGACCGCGCTGTTGATCGTCGGGCACGGCACCCGTGACGCGTCGGGCGCCGAGGAGTTCCGTCGGTTCACCGGGCGGGTGGGGCGGCGCGCGGCGCAGCGGCCTGAACTCGGGATCGACGGCGTGGGCGGCGGGTTCATCGAACTGTCGCCGCCACCGGTCAAGGACACGGTCGCGGGGCTCGTCGGCGAGGGGCTTCGGGATCTGATCGCGGTACCGCTGATCCTTCTGGCCGCCGGGCACGCCAAGGGGGACATCCCGGCGGCGTTGGCTCGGGAGCGTGCGCGGCATCCCGGGTTGCGCACGCGGTACGCCCGTGCGCTCGGCCCGCATCCGGTGATTCTGGATTTGCTGCGCGAGCGCCTGGCCGAAAGCAACCGTCCGGACGCGGATGCGATCTTGCTGGTCGGGCGGGGCACCACGGACCCCGACGCCAACGCCGATCTCTACCGGGCCGGCCGGCTGCTGTGGGAGACCACCCGGGATCTGGGTGTGGAACAGGTCGAGCAGGCGTTCGTGTCGCTGGCGCGGCCGTCGGTCGCCGAAGGGCTGGCGCGGCTGCGGCGGCTGGGGGCGCGGCGGGTGACGGTGCTGCCGTTCTTTCTGTTCCCCGGGGTGCTGCCGACCCGGATCGTGGCGCAGTCAGCCGCCGCCTCGGCGGACCTCGGGATGGACGTGACGGTCGCGGGCGTCATCGGGGACTGCGACGCGCTGGCGGATCTGGTTCTGGAGCGGTACGCCGAGGTGGCGCGCGGGCCGGTTTCGGTGAATTGCGACGCGTGCGTGTACCGGATCGCGCTGCCGGGGTTCGAACATCGGGTCGGTGCCGCGCAGCATCCGCACGACCACCCCGATGATCCGTCGCACGCGCACGCCGTGGCTGGGCATGGGGGACACGAGTCAGACGGGGCTCATGCGCATCCGCACATGCATTCGCATGAGTCGGCGCGCGCTCCGGTTCATGCCCCGGCTCCGGCGCCTGCCGCGGCGGGGGCGGCGCAGGGCCATGATTCAGCGGAGAGCCGCCACGCCGAGTCGTCATCCGTGCGATGATCGGACGGCCATGGGACGAGACGAGATGAGCGGGCGCCGTCCCCGGGTCACGGTGCTCGGGTTCGACGGCCAGCCGCCGTCCGCGCAGGCGCGCCGGGCCCTAGCCGAGGCGACGCTGGTGATCGGGAACATCCGCCATTTGGACGCGCTGCCGATTCCCGAGTCGGCGCGGCGCATCTACGCGGGGGGCCTGGCCTCCGCGATCACGCATCTGGCGCTGAACGAGGGCCCGACGGTGGTGGTCGCGTCAGGGGATCCGGGGTTCTTCGGGATCGTGCGGGCGCTGCGGGACCAGGAGATCCCGGTGCGGACGTTGCCGGCGGTCTCGTCGGTGGCCTGCGCGTTCGGGCGGGTCGGGATGGCGTGGGAGGACGCGCTGGTCGTGACCGTCGACGCGGCGTCCGACGGGTCGGACCGGGGCGGTGAGGGCGGGCGCGGGGCGGGGCGGTCGGTGTTCGATCCGTCGCTGGGCCGGCCGGTGTCGTCGCTGCGCACGGCGGCGAATTTGTGCCGCGCGTATCCGAAGGTGGCGGTGCTGACCGGGCCGGGGGCGGGGCCGCGGGAGCTGGCGGCGGAGCTGCTGGGCAAGGACAAGAGCGGACCGGAGCGCACGCTGGTGGTCGCGCAGCGGCTGGGGGAGCCGGAGGAGTCGGTGGAGTGGCTGACCTTGGCGGAGGCCGCGGACCGGCATATCTGGGGTGACCCGAACGTGGTGTTGTGCCTCGACGAGGATCGGGCGTCGGCGCCGCGGTCGGCGCTGGTGGCGGGGTGGGCGGGGCCGCCGGGGGGGTGGGCGCTGCCGGAGAACGCGTTCGTGCACCGCACGGCGCGGATCACGACTGCCGAGGTGCGGGCGCTGGTGCTGGCGCGGTTGGCGCCGCGCCCGGGGTCGTTGGTGTGGGATGTGGCGTCGGGGTCGGGGTCGGTCGGGATCGAGTGCGCGCGGCTGGGCGCGGCCGTGATCGCGGTGGAGCGGGACCCGGACTCGTGCGAGCGGATCGATCTGAACGCGACGATGCACGGGGTGGAGGTGCGGGTGGTGCGCGGTCAGGCGCCGGCGGCGTTGCTGGATCTTCCTCAGCCGGACGCGGTGATGGTCGGCGGCGGCGGGGTCGAGGTGATACGGGCCGCGGTGAACCGGGATCCACGGATCGTGGTGGTGACGCTCGCGGCGATCGACCGGGTGGCGGAGGCGAAGCAGGCGCTGAAGGCGTCCGGGCGGAAGGTCGACGGGGTGCTGCTGCAGTCGTCGCGGCTGGCGGCGCTGCCGGGCGACGCGCATCGTTTCGCGGCGGTCAATCCGGTGTTCGTGCTCTGGGGTGAGCGGGCGTGAGCAGCGATCTTCGCCCGGGTGTGGGGGTGCGGGCGGGGCGTCAGTCTTATGGGTGGAAGCCTTCACCCGCACGGCCCGCCGGATGGTTCCCGGTTCGGCGGGGCGTGGCCAATACTTGCTCAGTGCGCGGTGCGGTCCGGGGCGCGGAACGTCTTGCGGGGCCGTCGGTGGATGCCGGTAGGGTACGTGATCGCCTCGCGGCGGCCGGGGGCGGGCCGCCTGAGCCCGGTGCGCGGCCGGTTTCGGTGTGGGGGCGGCGCCGGATGGCGGAGCTTTTTGGGAACGAGGAGGCGCGATGAGCGGCACCGACGAGTTTGGCACCGAGCAGTTCGGTGCGGGTGAGTTCGACCGTGCCGCGGGGGAGTCCGGTGGGCCGGGTGCGCCGGGGCGCAGGGGGCCGCTGGGCGCCGTGCCTTTGAACAATGCGGCGGCCGCGAACAATGTCACGGCGCTGCGACCGGGACGGCAGGGCGGCC
>NZ_DASZGI010000384.1:0-2499 GCF_035938995.1 Actinocrinis sp. | reverse complement strand
CAGGAGGGGAAGATCCACTACTACATCTCCGGCTCGACCGGTCAGAACGATCCCTCCTCGGCCGCCTCGCAGATCGCAACCTGGGTCGCTGCGCACTACACCGCCCAGACCGTCGACGGCGTCACCGTCTACGACCTGAGTTCCTCCGCAGGCACCGCATCGACCACCGGCTGACGCGGTCTCAACCGTCCATCCATGCGGTTTCTTTAGCCGCCGCCCCTATAACCAAGTACGCGCTGCCCCGGTCCCCACGGCTGGGGCAGCGCTATCTCATCCCGCCCGCCCTCCACACCTGAGCCGCCTCGCTTCCCCCGCCCAGCCGTTTATCCACAACCCACCACCTTCGACTCGCACTGTCCCATCCCCCCGCTAGGCTGCGGATATGACAGCGCAGGCGGCTCCCGAAATCCACCTCGCCGTCCTCGAAGGCGTACTCGAGCGGATCACCTACGCCAACGAGGAGACGGGTTACACCGTCGCGCGCGTCGCACCTTCGCGTTCCTCCGGCGGCGGCGGAATCGACGATCTGCTCACCGTCGTCGGGGCGCTGCTGGGCGCCCAGCCGGGCGAATCCCTGCGCATGCGCGGACGCTGGGGCGCGCACCCGCAGTACGGCCGCCAGTTCCACGTCGAGAACTACACCACCGTGCTGCCCGCCACCATCCAGGGCATCCAGCGCTACCTAGGCTCCGGCCTGATCAAGGGCATCGGCCCGAAACTCGCCGAGCGCATCGTCGAGCACTTCGGCACCGACACCCTCACCGTCATCGAGACCGACCCCGAGCGGCTGGTCGAGGTCCCCACCCTCGGCCCCAAGCGCACCAAACTCATCGCCGACGCCTGGACCGAGCAGAAGGCCATCAAGGAAGTCATGGTCTTCCTGCAATCCGTGGGCGTAACGACATCCATCGCCGTGCGCATCTACAAGCAGTACGGCGATGCCTCCATCGACATAGTGAAGGCCGAGCCCTACAAACTCGCCGCCGATGTCTGGGGCATCGGCTTCAAGACCGCAGACGCGATCGCTACCGCCGTCGGCATCCCGCACGATTCGCCCGAACGCGTAAAAGCCGGCCTCCAATACACCCTTTCTCAGGGCACCGACGCCGGGAACTGCTTCCTGCCCAAGGACAAGCTCATCGAGGCCGCCGCCAAGATACTGACCGTCGATGCCTCGCTCTGCTCCTCCTGCCTCGACGAACTGATCGTGGCCCAGGGCGCCGTCCGCGAAATCCTCCCCGGCGAGTGGGCCGACACCGAGGCGATCTACCTCGTCCCCTTCCACCGCGCCGAGACCGGCCTTGCCTCCCAACTGCTCTTCCTCCTGGGCGCCCCCGCCGACCGCCTGGCCGCCTTCCAGGACGTCGACTGGGACAAGGCCCTCACCTGGCTGCGCGGCCGCACCGGCCACGATCTCGCCCCCGAACAGCAGGAAGCCGTCAAGCTCGCCCTCACCCGCCGACTCGCCGTGCTCACCGGCGGCCCCGGCTGTGGCAAGTCGTTCACCGTCCGCTCCATCGTGGAACTCGCCCGCGCCAAACGCGCGAAGGTGCTGCTCGCCGCCCCCACCGGCCGCGCCGCGAAACGCCTCGCCGAGCTCACCGGCGCCGAAGCGGCCACCGTCCACCGCCTGCTCGAGCTCAAGCCCGGCGGCGACGCGGCCTATGACCGCGACCGCCCGCTCGACGCGGACCTCATCGTCGTCGACGAGGCGTCCATGCTCGACGTCCTGCTCGCCAACAAGCTCGCGAAAGCCGTCGCACCAGGCGCACACCTGCTCCTGGTCGGCGACGTGGACCAGCTGCCCAGCGTCGGCGCCGGCGAGGTCCTGCGCGACCTCCTCGACGCCGAGCCCGTGCCCCGCGTGCGGCTCACCCAGGTCTTCCGCCAAGCCCAGCAGTCCGGCGTCGTCGTCAACGCGCACCGGATCAACGAGGGCAAACCCCTACGCCTCGGCGAATTCCCCGACTTCCACCTGTTCGCCGAGGACGACTCCGACAAGGCCGCTGAACTCGTCGTCGACCTGGCCGTGAACCGGATCCCCCGCAAGTTCGGCCTCGACGCGAGAAAAGACATCCAGGTACTCACCCCGATGCACCGCGGCCCGGCCGGCGCAGGCAACCTCAACGTGCTGCTCCAGCAGGCCCTCACTCCGCACAAAGACGGCGCCCCCGAGCGAAGGTTCGGCGGCCGGGTCTACCGCGTCGGCGACAAGGTGACCCAGATCCGCAACAACTACGACAAGGGCATGAACGGGGTCTTCAACGGCACCGGCGGCGTAGTCATAAACCTCGACCCCGAGAACCAGAAACTCACCGTCCGCACCGACGAAGACGAGCAGATCGCCTACGACTTCGCCGAACTCGACGAGCTCCAGCACGCGTACGCAGTAACAGTCCACCGCTCGCAGGGCTCGGAGTACCCCGCCGTGATCATCCCGGTCACCACCAGCGCCTGGACCATGCTCCAGCGCAACCTGCTCTACACCGGCGTGACCCG
>NZ_DASZGI010000383.1:0-14246 GCF_035938995.1 Actinocrinis sp. | reverse complement strand
AGGGACCGCACGATCGCCCGCTTTCCGCGCAAGACCGTCTTGATCGTCACCCATGTGACGCCTATCAAGACTCTGCTCTGCCAGGCACTCGGCGCGCCGCTCTCGGCCGTGCATCGCATGGAGCTGAGCGCGGCCTCGCTCACCGTCGTCGACTTCTACGGCGACGGGATCTTGAACGTGCGCTGCGTCAACGACACCGCGCATCTTCGTGCCGTGGCTCGCCCTGGGGCTGACGCTGACGCGGACGCCTCCATCAGAGCTCGGTGACGATCACGTCCACCGCGCCGGGCCCGGCGCGCTCCACGGTGAAGCCGAGGTCGCGCAGGACGTCCGCGAACTCCTCCGCGGTTTTCGGCTCGGCGCCGTCGAGCAGCAGCGCCCTGACGATCCGACCTTTGGTGGCCTTGTTGAAGTGACTCACGACGGTCCGCTTCACTAGGCCGCCGACCTCTCGTTCGTGCAGCACGCGCACGGTGACGGCTCTCGCCTGCGTCCGCCCCCTCCACAGGCCGGCGTAGGCGGACGAGCGCAGGTCCACCACCAGGCGCTCGCCGACCAGATCCTCGAGCGGGCCGTTCAGCGCGGCCTTCCACACCGCCGTCACCGATCCGACGCCAGGCAGCTTCACCCCCGCGGAGCAGCGGTAGTACGGGATCCTGTCCTCCGGCCTGACGACTCCCCAAAGGGCTGAGAACACCAGCACGGACTCCTGCGCCCTCCGGTAAGCCGCCTCGTTTCGGTCACGCAGTCCCGGCAGGTCGAGTGCGTCGTACAGCACGCCGGAGTACACGTGCGCAGCCGGTCCGGTGGGGGCGGTTGTCAGCCTGCGATTGTGTTCGAGTTCTCCACGCTGCCCCTCGGTCAAGCCAAGCACGCTCAGTGCCTTATCCGCAGGTCCGGCACTGAGCCGCGCCAGCGACTTCACCAGCGACCGACGCGTTTCAGCCAACTCGGGAAGCACCAGGGAACCGGCGGACAAGCGTTCGTCGTCTGTCGGGACGGCTTTGCCCTCCGAGGGCGGAATGAAGATGAACATTCTGGAACGATCCTCGCCGAGCGTCGTCTTCCTGCCGCGTGACGATATCTGATCCGTCTAGGATTCGGCTGGCCACCGGCCGTGAAAGAAGCTGACACCTCAGGGAGCCGAGCTCAGATGATCCACCTGCGTCGCCGCATCGTTCTCGCCGCGGTCGGCTGGCTGGTGACGCGCATCCCGATGTACCTGCTGATGACCGGGCATCTCGGCCACCAGCTCAACAAGTACGGCAAGGACAGCCGCGGCGACGTCTCGCTCTACTGGACCTGGGTGCACACGGACCTGAACCACCTGGTCCTGCCCGCTGTCAGCACCTGGCAGTACCCGCCCCTGGTCGGCCCCCTGCTGATGCTCCCGCAGGCGATGCCGGGCAGCAACTACACCAGCCAGTTCATCCATCTGGCCTTCATCGCCGACGCGGTCATCGTCGCGCTGCTGATCTGGACCGCGACACGGCGCGGCAGCTGGTTCGGCGCCTGGTACTGGATCGTCGGGGTGCCGCTGCTCGGCCCGCTCATCTACGGCCGCTTCGACGTCTTCTCCGCTCTGCCCGTCGTCGCCGCGCTCGCGCTGCTCGGCCTCGGCGTGCCGCGCACGGATGGCAAGCCCGGGCGCCAGCTCAACAACCGCCGCTGGATCGCCGGGGTCCTCATCGGCCTCGGCGCCGCGCTCAAGGTGTGGCCCGGCCTGGCGCTGTTCGGACTGCCGCGCACCCGCCGCGGGCTGGAGACGGCCGTAGCGGCGGTCGCGGGCGGCGGTGCGGCCACCCTGATGACGATGGCCCTGTTCAAGAACGGCACCGGCTTCCTCAAGTCGCAGGGCGGCCGGGGCGTGGAGATCGAGTCGGTCTGGGCGGCGCCGTTCCTGCTGCTCAAGCACTTGGGCCTGGCCAGCGTCCGGGTCAAGTGGCAGTACGGCTCGTTCGAGCTGCTCGGCCACGGGGTCGGCGTCGTCGAGGTCCTGGCGCTGTTCACCACCGTCCTGGCCTTCGCCGCGCTCGGCTACTGGTGGCTGGTGAAGGACTGGCGGCCGGTCGTGGTGGCCGACGCCACCCTCGTCGGCACCCTGCTCATGATCGTCACCAGCCGGGTGATCAGCCCGCAGTACATGATCTGGCTGCTCGGCGTCGCGGCGTTCTGCCTCATGTTCAAGGACACCAGCCAGCGCCGCGCCGCACTGATCCTGTTGATCTCGCTGCCGCTGAGCCAGGCCGACTTCCCACACTACTTCTACGGGCTTGTGCACGGCCGCTCCACGCCGGCCCTGGTGGTCGCCGCCAGGGACGTCCTGCTGGTCGTCGCCGCCGGCGTGGGTTTCGTCGACCTGTGGCGGTCCACCGTCACCGGTCCGGTGCTGCCGTGGCGGCGCCGGTGGCGGGGCCCGCGGTCCGGGGCGGTGGCCGTGGCGGGCGCGATAGACGACGCGGTCGGCCCGGGCCCGGTCGACGAGCAGGACCCATCCGCCGACGGCGAGGCCCACGGGGATCCGGTCCCCGCGGGCACGGCGGTCTGAGAAAGGGAATCTATTGGTGCAATCGGTCGCGGCACCAAGTACGCTGCGCGCTGTGCCGCACCGTGTCCTCGTCGTCGACAGCTCCGGGGCTCCGGACGAGGCGCGGGACGCGCTGTGCGCTGGCTTCGCGAAGATCCGCGACGAGTACGCGCTGCCCACCGAGTTCCCCGCGGACGTGCTCGAAGACGCCGACCGCGCCGTCCGGCAGCCGCTGCCCGATCTGCCGGACTACACTGGGCTGCCGCTGATCACCCTGGATCCGCCCGGGTCGATGGACCTGGACCAGGCGATGGCGATCGGCCGGCGCGGCAGCGGATACCGGGTCTGGTACGCGATCACGGACGTCGGCTCGTTCGTGCGGCCGGGCTCGCCGCTCGATCGCGAGGCGCGCGCCCGGGTGGAGACCTACTACCTCCCGGACGGCAACGTTCCGCTGCACCCGCGCTCCCTCTGCGAGGGCGCCGCGTCGCTGCTGCCCGACGAGGACCGGCCCGCGCTGTTGTGGCGGATCGACCTGGACTCCTCCGGCGACACCACGGACGTGAACGTGCACCGCGCGATCGTGCGCTCCCGGGGGCGGATGGACTACGCGACCACGCAGATGGCCCTGGACAACGGGATCGCGCCCGATACCGTCCGGCTGCTGCGCGAGGTAGGCACGCTGCTGCAGCAGCGCGAGGTGAGCCGTGGCGGCATCAGCCTGAACGGCCCGGTGCAGCAGGTGGTCGCGGACCGGGGCGGCGGCTGGCGCCTGGAGTATCGCAGCGCCCTGCCGATCGAGGACTGGAACGCACAGATCTCGCTGCTGACCGGGATGGCCGCGGCGGACCTGATGCTCTACGCCGAAGTCGGCATCCTGCGGGTTCTGCCTGAACCGGGCCCGGCGACGGTGAACCGGCTGCGCCGGGCGGCCCGGGCGCTGCGGGTGCGCTGGCCGGAGGGCGAGCCCTACGCGACCCTGATCCGGCGGATGGACGGGAACCGGCCGCGCCACGCCGCGTTCCTGACCGAGGCGGCGTCGCTGCTGCGCGGCGCCGGATACGAGGCCTTCGACGGGGCGATGCCGGCGCGGCCCGGCCATGCCGCCCTCGCGACCGAATACACGCATGTCACGGCCCCGCTGCGGCGTCTGGTCGACCGGTTCGCCGGGGAGATCTGCGTGTCGCTGTGCGAGACCGGCGAGATCCCCGATTGGGTGCACGAGGCGCTGCCGACCCTGCCCGAGCGGATGGACGCCGGGGACAAGCGGGCCAAGGCGGTGGAGCGGGCCTGCGTCGACCTGGCCGAGGCTGTGCTGCTGCGCGACCGCGTCGGAGAGGTCTTCGACGGGGTGGTGCTCGACCTCAACGACCGGGTGGACTGGGACCACAACGGCAAGCCGGACGCCGGCGTGGTGATGCTGCGCGACCCCGCGGTGATAGGGCGGCTCGACGGGCACGACCTGCCCCAGGGCGCTGAGCTGCGGGTCCGGCTGGTGGCGGCGGACCCGGCCACTCGGCGCGTCCTGTTCGACTGGATCGACGCCGTATAGCCGACGCCGACGCTGTATCGCCGCTCTCGACGTCAGCCGGGGCGGCGCTAGTCGGAGTTGGGGCCGTGCCCGGTCGCCGCCCGCTCGGCCGCGTTGCGCTCGACGCAGAACTCGTTGCCCTCCGGGTCCGCCATATAGGCCCAGCCGGTGGTGTCGGGGCGGCGGTGGTCCTGCACGATCCTCGCGCCGAGGGCCAGGATGCGGTCCACCTCGCCGTCGCGAGTCGTGTCGTGCGTCAGGTCCAGGTGCATCCGGTTCTTCGCGGACTTATCCTCGGGCACCTTGATGAAGAAGTATCCGGGCTGGCCCGGCTGCGCGACCAGGGAGACCACGGCGTCGCCCGGCTTGTCACGGTCATCGAGCGGGAGACCGAGCACCGCGGACCAGAATCGGGCCAGCTCGTAGGGGTTCTCGGCGTCGAAGGTGATGTTGTGGACCGCTGCTGTCATGGTCATAACGTTCCGTGGCGCGATCGCGAAGGCAAGCGGGTTTCCAAGCTGGTCCGATGTGTGTCGAACTATCCCGCACCGGTACTACAGTAGGAGGATGTCCGTCGAAGATCAGGTGGCCCCGCCCGGTCGCGCCGCGACCGCTGTAGAGGAGCCGGATGCCGACCGGCTCGACCTGCCGGTGGTCCTGGCCGCGCTCGCCGATCCGGGCCGGCTGGCGATCGTGCGAGCGCTGGCCGAGTGCGGCGAGGAGTGCTGCGTCAAGGTCGGCGAGCAGGCCGGGCTGACCGTCGGCAAGTCGACGCTCTCGCACCATCTGAAGGTGCTGCGCGAATCAGGCGTCACACATACCCGGACCCAGGGCACGCACCGGTACGTCTCGCTACGCCGCGACGACCTGGACAGCGCGTTTCCGCACCTGCTCGACGCCGTGCTCGCCTGGCGCGACCGCTCCTGAGCGGTCTGAAGATATCAGCTGTCTGTGTCGGCTCCGCGGAGCGCGGCTCAGGTGCGGCGCACCGATTCGTCCGGCGCCCGCGCCGGGGCCGGGGGCGCGTTGTCGAGTGAGGCGGGGGCGTTCGGCTCCGGCTCGAGGTGCTTCCGGAAGAGCGGGCTTGCGACATAGATCAGCGCCCCGAGCCCGATCCACACGTACGCGCTGCCGATGATCTGCTCCCACCAGGCCCAGCCGTACTCGCGGTTCTGCGTGTGCGGGAACCACCACTGCGGCGAGGCGAGGAACAGCACCAGTCCCGTGTAGCTCAAGGCCAGCACCCGCCGGTCACGGATCCGGTGGCCGTACACGACGGCGGTGAGCAGCACCGGCGCGGCCCAGACCCAGTGGTGCGACCAGGAGACCGGGGAGACCAGCAGCGAGGTGCACGCGTTGAGGGCCAGCGCGAGCACGGTCCGCCCGGTGCGCGCCGCCCGGCCGATCGCGACCAGGCCGAGGACTGCGATCAGCGCCGCGCAGGCGAGCCAGACGTCCTGCCGGGCGCTGCCGGACAGGTGCGCCCGCATCAGGACCCCGTTGACGGACTGGTTCCCGGCGAACACCAGCGGGCCGATCCGTCCGGTGTCGAACACCTTGCTCGTCCAGTAGCTCACCGAATCGTGCGGCGCGACGAGGAATCCGAAGCCTGTGACGGCGACGAAGGACGCCGCGACGGTCGCCGATTCGCGCCACTGGCGGCGGGCGAGGAAGAAGAGGACGAACACGGCCGGGGTGAGCTTGAGCGCCGCGGCCAGCCCGATCAGCGCGCCGCGCGGCCAGCCGAGCGGGATCTCCCGACCGCTGCCCGGCAGCCGCACCCGCCGCACCGTCGCCGGGGCGAGGCAGTCGAACGCGACCAGCGCCATCAGCACGACGTTGACCTGGCCGTACGCGAGCGTCGTGCGCACCGGCTCGATCAGCGCGGCGACCGGCAGCAGCGCGGCCGCCAGCCGCCAGAAGCGGCGCGAGTCGGCGAGCCCCGCGGTGCGCAGGAAGAGCGCGGTGACGGCGACGAGCAGCGCCAGCGTGACAGCGGTGATGAGGATTCCGGCGATCCGCGACGACACCAGCGCGAGCGGCGACATGACGACCGCGGAGACCGGCGGATAGGTGAAGCCGAGGTTCAGGCCGTTCTGGGTGAGTGGCAACTGGCCGTAAAGCGCCTGGTCGTTCAGCCAGGCGCGGCCGCCGAGCCGGTACACGTCCAGGTCGATGCGGTAGACGTTGAGATTGAACTGCCCGTGCTGGACGGTGATCAGGCTGAAAGCGAAGACGAGCAGGACCACGGCGGCCAGCCCGAGGCCGGCGCCGCGGCGTGGGCGTTGCCCGGCGATGACGGCCGTGTCGCGCGCCCCCATGGTTCGACGTACCCCCGCGGTCCAGGTGGTGCGATCAATGAGCGGGTCCGATGCTATCCGACCGGTGGACTGCGGTGGTCGGCACCCCGCGGGAGGATTATGATGATCAGTCTTGATTAGCGTAGCTAAGTAGTCGCCGGCGCGCACGAACCAGGTTGGGGGTGGCCGTGCAAGAGCTGACCTACCGCCGCCGGATGCTCATCCTGGCGATCTGCTGCATGAGCCTGCTGATCGTCGCCATCGACAACACGATCGTCAACGTCGCGCTGCCGTCGATCCAGCGCGACCTGCACGCACCGGTCTCCGGCTTGCAGTGGATCATCGACGCGTACACGCTCGTGCTGGCGAGCCTGCTCATGCTTGCCGGCTCGATGGGCGACCGGCTCGGCCGGCGCAAGGTCTTCCAGACCGGGCTCGTCCTGTTCACGGTGGCGTCGCTGCTCTGCTCGCTCGCCCCCTCGCTCAGCTGGCTGGTCGGGTTCCGGACGCTGCAGGCAGTCGGCGGCTCCATGCTGAACCCGGTCGCCATGTCGATCATCAGCAACACGTTCACCGACGCCAGGGAGCGCGCGCGGGCGATCGGCGTGTGGGGCGGGGTGGTCGGCCTGTCGATGGCGGCCGGGCCGGTCGTCGGCGGTCTGCTCGTCCAGCTGGTGGGCTGGCGGTCCATCTTTTGGGTGAACATCCCGGTCGGCGTGTTGGCCGTGGTGCTGACCGCGCTCTTCGTCCCGGAGTCGCGGGCCGCACGCGCCCGCCGGCCTGACCCGCTCGGCCAGCTGCTGGTGATCGTGCTCCTCGCCTCGCTGACCTACGCGATCATCGAGGGCCCCGGTCGCGGATGGGCTTCGCCGGAGATCCTGGGGCTGTTCGCCCTCTCCGCGGTCACGCTGGTGGCGCTGGTGCGCGCGGAGAGCAGGCGGTCCGAACCGCTAATCGATCTGCGGTTCTTCCGGTCCATCCCGTTCAGCGGCGCCACGGTGATCGCGGTGGCGGCCTTCATCGCGCTGGCCGGCTTCCTGTTCCTCAACACCCTGTATCTGCAGGAGGTGCGCGGCTACACGGCGCTGCACGCGGGGCTGCTGACGCTGCCGATGGCCGCCGTCACCGCGATCACCGGCCCGCTGTCCGGCCGCCTGGTCGCCCGCCGCGGCTCACGGCTGTCGCTGCTGGCCGCGGGCGGCTTCCTCACCTTGTCCGCGCTGCTCCTCGAACTCGTCACGCCGACCAGCCCGGTCCTGTTCCTGGGGGTGGTGTACGCGCTGTTCGGGCTCGGGTTCGGCATGGTCAACCCGCCGATCACCAACACCGCAGTCTCCGGGATGCCGCGCGCGCAGGCCGGCGTGGCCGCAGCGGTCGCCTCGACCAGCCGCCAGGTCGGCCAGTCGCTGGGCGTCGCGGTGATCGGGTCGGTGGTGGCCTCGCAGGCGGGGGCGTCGCTGCGGACCGGGTTCACCGCGGCAGGGCACATCAGCTGGGCGATCCTGGCCGGTTGCGGCGTGCTGGTCACGATCCTGGCGGTGGTGACCACCGGTCCGCGGGCGATCGCCAGTGCGGATCGGGCGGCGGCGTTGTTTCCCGAGTCTGGGCCTGGTCAGGTCGGTCCGGCGCCTCAGACCGGTCCGGCGTCCGGGGTTGAGGAGCGCGTCGAGAAGGGGTCAGGAGCGGAGAGGTGTGCGTCCGATGTCGGGCCTGGACGCTTCGGAGCGGCCGACGATATCTGTGTCAGCGGCGAGCTCGTGATCACCAACGAGCCGCCCGATGCGGTCACCGTCAGGGTGGCGGCGGACGGGTCGCCGGAAACCGAGACCTGATACGTCGTCCCGGCCAAGCCGACCACGGTGACGGCCGAGGTGACGCCCAGCGGGACGTCCGCCGCCCCGGCCTGCCGGATCACGGCGACCTGCCTCCCGGGCACCGCGATCGTCGAGGAGACCACGGCGGCCTGCGCGCTCGTGATGAGCCGGCGCGCGACGTACATGGTGTTGTCCAGGAATCCGCTTCCGGAGCCGAGGTATTGGCCGAGCACGGCGCCGATGACCGTCTCGCTCCGGCCGCCGACGGTGAATGTCGCGGAGAAGAGCAGGCAGCCGCCGGCCTGGTCGGTGGACCCGGTTTTGATGCCGTCGACGCCGTTTTGGCCGAGCAGCGTGTTGTAGTTGCCGATGGTGCCCTGGACTGGCACGGTGGCCCAGCGCTCGCCGACGATCTGGCTGAGGGTGGACATCTCGATGGCCGCCTCGCCGAGGGTCACCTGGTCGGTGGCGGTGGACACGGTCGACGGCGCGTAGCCGGACGGGTCGGTGTACTTGGTGTGCGACATCCCGAGCCGGTGGGCGGTCTCGTTCATCCTGCTCACGAACGCGGACACCGACCCAGCATCCCAGCGGGCGAGGATCTGCGCGACGTTGTCGGCGGAGGCGAGCATGAGGGCTTCGAGGGCCTGACGCTCGGTCAGCCCCTCACCGGGTTTCACCATGACGAGTGACTGACCCAGCGCCCGTTCGGCGGCGTACGCGGCGGCCTCAGCGGCTGTGATGACGATGGTCGGCCCGGACTCGTCGGCGGCGAGCGGATGGTCGGTGAGGATCACGTACGCCACCATCGTCTTGGTCACGCTGGCGATCGGGACGGGTGTGTCGGTGCTGCCATAGGTACCGAGCGAGCCCATGCCGACCACGTCCACGGCGGCTTGGCCGCGCGCAGGCCAGGCGAGTGCGGGAGAGCCGCCGGGGAGGGTGAAGGTCGAGGCGATCGTCTGGGCGAGCGTCTTGGGCGCCGGCGGCGCCGTGGTGTGGACCGCCGGGCTCGGGGAGGTCGAGTCGGCGATGGAGACGACGTTGTGCGGGCCGGAGCCGCTCACCGCCGCCCACACGGCGATGATCAGGCTTAGAGTTGCGGCGCCGGCGATCAGCTGCTGGGTGAGCCGACGGCGGCGCGGCCGGGTTGTCGCGGCAGGGTCCGGCGCGAGCTGGTCGGGGGCCGGTTCGCGCTCGTCCTGCTCGGCTGGTTGCTCGTCGGAGTCGATGCTCTCCGGTTCAGGGCTCTCCGGTTCGGTGCGCTCGTCGAGGTCCGCGTGGTCGACGTCGTCATCGTCATCGCGGCGCTCATCGCGCTCGGCACCGAGAGGCTCGTCGTCGTCCTCGGCGGTGGCGCCGCTGCCGGCGCCGTCCTCTTCACCTTCCGCGCGATCAGTGCCAGCGTCGGTGTCGCCGTCACGGCTCGCGTCTACGCCGCGGGGCTCCTCGCCGGTGTCCTCTTGCTCATTCTCTCGCTCTCGCTCCCGCTCGCGGTCTTGCGCGTCGGTGTGCTCGTCGTAGTCGTCGGCGCGGCTACGCATCCTCTCCGGGCCTCCACCTATGAATATTCCCTTGCCCGAGCAGGATCGCCGACCGTATCACACCCGCGTACAGGTCGTCCGGCCTGGCCGAATCATCCACAGGGACGGTCGGGTATGCCTCTCGGTTGCAAGGGTCGGCGGCGTCTTGCCGGCGCCGCGGAGTCGCCCGACTCCGGCGGTTCCGGGGCGTCACTGTTGACTATCACGACGTAGTCGCCGCCGCTAGGGTCCGCCGGGCAGTCCGCGCCGCGCGGAGGTCAGGAGCCTGCGGTCGCGCCCGGCGGAAGGAGCCTGAGTCCCGGCGTCGGTCCGTCTTCGATCAGTCGCAGCAGGGCGCCGGTGTCGACATGCTCGGCCAAGGCGTCTGCGAGGCGGTCGTACTGTGCCTCCCGCGCGGCGGCGAAGTTCGTCGTGGGATCGGCGGTGAATGCCCGGCCCGTCCGGCGCGCGACCCAGGCCAGCAGCGCCCTGCGGAATCCGTCCGATTCCACCGTGCCGTGCCACAGCGTGCCGATCACCGGGCCCGAGACGCATCCGTCCAACGCGGCGCCGTCGCCATCCTCCGTGAAGAGCGGATCGCCGCCGTGCACCCGCACCTGGCCGTGATGGATCTCGTACGCCGTCGTGACGGTCGCGCCGAGGGCCGTGCCGACCGGGCGGGCGAGCGTCTTGGTCTCGACGAAGCGTGTGGCCACCGGAAGCAGTCCGAGCCCTTTGACCAGGCCGCCGCGACTCTCTACCTGATCGTCGATCGTCTCGCCCAACATCTGGTAGCCGCCGCAGATCCCGAACACCGGCCCGTCCGCCGCGACCCGGCGCGCGAGCGCGTCGGCGATGCCCCGGTCGCGCAGCCATTCCAGGTCGCCCACGGTTGCTTTAGTGCCGGGCAGCACCACGAGATCGGCGTCTGCGATGCCGCGCGGGCCCGTAGTGAAGGAGACCTCGACGCCCGGCTCGAGCATCAGGGCGTCCACGTCGGTGAAGTTGGACACCCGCGGCAGCTGTACCACGGTGACCGCGAGTGGTTCTCGGCCGGCTGGGGCGCGGCGGCCGAGCGTGCCGGGCCGCGCCTCGAGGGTGAGCGAGTCCTCCGCGTCCAGCCAGATGTCGCGCAGATACGGCAGCACGCCCAGCACCGGTCGCCCGGTGTGGCCCTCGATCATCCTGAGGCCGGGGGAGAGCAGCGCCGGATCGCCGCGGAACCGGTTGACGATGAATCCTGATATCAATGCCTGGTCGGCGGCGTCGAGGAGCGCGACCGTGCCGTGGAAGGCCGCGAAGACTCCGCCCCGGTCGATGTCGCCGACGACCACCGTGGCCAGCCGCCGTGCCCGGGCCAGCCCGAGGTTGGCCAGGTCGCCGTCGCGCAGGTTGATCTCGGTCGGCGATCCGGCCCCTTCGCAGACCACGACGTCGTAGCGGGAGCGCAGGTCGTCGAAGGCGTCGAGCACGGTGCCGAGGAGCTGTTTCTTCAGGCTCTGATACGACTGCGCGTCCGCCTGCGCCATCGCCCGGCCGAGCACCACGACCTGGCTCGACCGGTCGCCACCGGGCTTGAGCAGCACCGGGTTCATCGCAGGCTCCGGGTGCACGCCGGCTGCCGCGGCCTGCATCGCCTGGGCTCGGCCGATTTCCGCGCCCTGCCCGGTCACGGGGTCGACGCAGACGGCTGAGTTATTGGACATGTTCTGTGCCTTGAACGGGGCGACGCGTACTCCCTGCCGGGCCAGCCATCGGCACAGCGCGGCGGCGACCACGCTCTTTCCCGCGTCCGAGGTCGTGCCTGCGATGAGCAGCGCGCCGCTAGGCACGGTGCCGCCGCCGCAGCGCCGCAGACATCAGGAGTCTGCTCGCCAACGCGCCGCCGACCAGCACCCCGGCCGCGCCGCCGGATACCGCCGCGGACAGGCGGTTGGCACGCGCTACGTCGAACCCGCGCGGTGAGCGGCCGACCCCCAGGTAGGGCCGGTGTTCGATCCTTGACGCGTACGAATTCGTCCCGCCGAGCCGCAGTCCGAGCGCGCCGGCCGCGGCGGCCTCGCAGCGTCCCGCGTTCGGGCTCGGATGCTTTGCGCCGTCGAAGCGCAGGGCACGCCAGGCCTCCTGCCGCGAGCCGCCCACCTTCGGTGCCATCGCCACGGTCAGCAGTCCGGTCAGCCGCGCCGGGACCAGGTTCATCGCGTCGTCCAGCCGCGCCGCCGACCAGCCGAACTTGAGGTAGCGCTCGGACTTGTGGCCGACCATCGCGTCGAGCGTGTTCGCGGCCCGATACGCGAGCAGCCCCGGCACCCCGGCTACCGCTCCCCAGAACAGCGGCGCGACCACGGCGTCCGAGGTGTTCTCCGCGACCGACTCGACGACCGCGCGCGCGACTTCGCCCTCAGACAGTCCGCGGTGGTCCCGCCCGCACAGCCTCGGCAGCCGCTCGCGCGCCGCCTCCAGATCGCCGTTCTCGAGTAGATCCCCGATGGCCGCGGCCTCGCGGCGCAGCGAGGCCGCCCCCAACACGCACCACGTCGCGGCAGCGGTCGCAAGGTATGCGGCGAGCGGCGGAGTGTTGCGGTGCGAGATCGCGGTTCCGACGGCCGCGGCGCTTCCGACGCACAGGGCGGTGTGAATCGCACCACGCGAGCGGGAATCGGCGTAGAGCGCGCCTTCGAGGCGTTCCGCGGCGCGGCCGAAGACGGCGACCGGGTGCCCCCGCTCGGGGTCCGCGAGCACCAGGTCCGCGACGAATCCGGTGGCCAGTCCGGCGGCCAGAACGGCCCCTGAAGATCTCGTCCGCACGCCAGCACCATACCGGCCGTTGGTCCGCGCGGGGCACAATGGCCCGATGCCCGACCATGCCGATCCCGACAGCGCCGGTCCCGACCATCTTGATCCCGACAGTGCCCCCGCGTCGCCCGAGGTCCCGTCCGAGGGTGGCTACGACGGCTACGACCTCTCCCACCACGGCGACCGTGAGACCGCGGCGGGGCTGGTGGATCTGGCGGTGAATGTCCGGGTGCCGCAGCCGCCGCAGTGGCTGCTCGACCGGATCGCGGCGTCGCTCACCGGCCTCGCCGCGTACCCGGACGCCGGACGGGCCACGCAGGCCGTCGCCGCGCGGCACGGTCGCGACCCGCGCGAAGTGCTGCTGACCTCCGGCGCAGCCGAGGCATTCGTGCTGATAGCCCGCGCTATCGAGGCGCGGCGTCCGGTCGTGGTGCACCCGCAGTTCACCGAGCCTGAGGCGGCTCTGCGCGCGGCGGGGCGGCGGGTGGACCGGATCCTGCTGCGCGCCGAAGACGGCTTCGCGCTCGACCCGGCGGCCATACCCTCGTCCGCGGACCTTGTCATCGTCGGCAATCCCACAAACCCGACAGCCGTGCTGCATCCCGCCGAGACGCTCGTGGCGCTCGCCCGCCCAGGCCGGACGCTGGTAGTGGATGAGGCGTTCGTCGACGCGGTGCCCGGCGAGCCTGAGTCGCTCGCCCGCGGGACCGACGTGCCCGGGCTCCTGGTCATCAGAAGCCTGACGAAGACGTGGGGCCTTGCCGGGCTGCGCGTTGGATACGTGCTGGGGCCGGAAGATCTGGTCGAGCAGCTGCGCGCCGCCCAGCCGCTGTGGTCGGTGTCGAGCCCGGCGCTCGCGGCGGCGGAGGCGTGCAGCGAACCGCATGCGCTCAAAGAGGCGGAGCGGCTGGCGCGCGAGGCAGAACGCGACCGCCTGTACCTGGAGGACCGGCTGAGCACAGTGCCAGGAGTCTCGCTGCCGGCCAGGGCTGCCGCTCGCGCGCCGTTCGTGCTCGTCCGCGTGCCGGGCGCGGACAAGATCAGGCTGCGGCTGCGCGAGAGCGGGTTCGCGGTGCGGCGCGCCGACACGTTCCCCGGCCTCGGCCCGGACTGGCTGCGCATTGCCGTCCGGGCGCCGGACGTGACCGACGCGCTGCTTGCCGCCTGGCCGCGGTGAAGGGCGGGCGACGAGCAAGGCCGCGGTGAGGGGCGGGCGACGAACAACGCCGGCCCGCCGCTGTGCCCTCGTCAGCGGTCGAATACGCCGGCCGGTCCGACGCTCGCGGTCAGGATCGAGGAGTTCGGCAGCAGGACCGTGCCGCGGTCGGTGACGATCTTGACGTAGTTGAGGTTCATGTCCGCCACCAGCCCGGTCAGCACGCCGCCCATCGGCCCGGAGCGCAGCGAGACCTCGTCGCCGATCGCGAACGGCCGGGTGATCAGCAGGAGCAGCCCGGCGAAGATGTTGCCGAGCGCCTGCTGGGCCGCGATGCCGAGGATCACACCGGTGACCGCGCCGCCGACCAGCAGCCGCTCGATCGGGACGTTCAGCGCGCCGAGGGTGCCGAAGATGATCACGAGATAGCCGACGAGCAGGCAGACCCAGCGCAGCCCGTTCTTCCGGTTGTCGTCGATCGTATGCGGGACGGTCTTGAGGATCTCCTTGGTGGCCGAGCGCACCGCGCTGATCCCGAAGACGAAGAACATGACCGCGCCGAGGATGGCGAGCGTCTGCGCCAACCCTTGGTGCGCCTG
>NZ_DASZGI010000382.1:0-31925 GCF_035938995.1 Actinocrinis sp. | reverse complement strand
CGACCTGGACCCGACTTGCGGCAGGCTCGATGGATGCTAGAGGAACTGAGGGTCAGCCTCTTCGCCCAACAGATGGGCACGGCATACCCGATCTCGGAAAAGCGGGTGCGCAAGGCGCTCGAAGCCAAGGCCTGAGCGGGCTCAGGCGTCAGGAGCAGATCATCCCCGTCCGGCATGGCAGAAACCCAGTGCGCCGAAAGACTCGCGCGGCAACTGCCGCGCGAGCCGGTTTTCCCGTATTACGGCGAACCCGCCAGCCTCCCCGTCTCGCCCCGACTATGCGTCGGAACGCTGCGCGGGGATGCCGGCCAGCAGTGCCCGAACCTCGGCCTCACGGTAACGGCGGTGCCCGCCGAGCGTGCGGATCGAGGTGAGCTTGCCGGCCTTCGCCCAGCGGGTGACCGTCTTCGGGTCCACCCGGAACATCGTGGCGACCTCCGCCGGAGTGAGCAGCGGTTCCGCCTCGGGCGTACGCGCGGTCATGAACGGCCTCCTCCAAGAACGGGCCGCTCCTCGCGGCCCGATTCGTACTGGATCCTCCCCGATGGCCCGTCATGCCCGCGATGAACCTCGATGGGCGTGTCGGTGATCGGACGAACGTCTTGTCGTTCAAGAACTAGAACTACACCATCCAGCGCGGTTTGGCGGCGAAGTCTATGAAATCGATACACAGGACGTGCAACTTCTACGAATCGCACGACACCGCCCATTGCGGACAGTAGTGACGGTGTGACGTCTCGTCACACGCGGTGGCGGCTGTCTCCACACGGCCGATACGGCCGCACTTTTCGCGTATCCGACACGATAGATGGATCATCGCGTTCCGGGGAACACCCCTGCGCTCTCAGCCGTCCGCTCGGCTCTACGCTGTGCGCAGGCTTGAACTGCTCACTCGAAAAGGAGTCTGACAGCAGTGACCAACCATGACGCCACAAGCGCTACGGTCCCCTCGCCTCTCTTCCCGTCCGGTCCCTCGCCGTTCCAGTCCGGTGGCCCGGAACAGGTCGTTTACTGCCACGACGAGCCGAGCGGCCTGCGGGCGATCATCGCGATCCACTCCACGGCGCTCGGGCCCGCGCTCGGCGGCACCCGCTTCCATCCGTACCCGACCGAGGCCGATGCCCTGGCCGACGTGCTGAACCTGGCCCGCGGCATGGCGTACAAGAACGCGCTGGCCGGACTGGATCTGGGCGGCGGCAAGGCGGTGATCATCGGTGACCCGGCCAAGGACAAGACCGAGCCCCTCCTGCGCGCCTATGGCCGCTTCGTCCAATCTCTGGGCGGACGCTACTACACCGCGTGCGACGTAGGCACGTATGTTTCCGACATGGACGTCGTCGCACGCGAGTGCGACTTCGTGACCGGCCGTTCGCCCGAGTACGGCGGGGCCGGCGACTCCTCCATCCTCACCGCGTTCGGCGTGTTCCAGGGCATGCGGGCGTGTGCCGAGGCGCTCTGGGACGGCCCGTCGCTGTCCGGCCGCCGCGTCGGTGTCGCCGGAGTCGGCAAGGTCGGCCGCCACCTGATCACCCACCTGCTCGAGGACGGGGCCGAGGTCACGGTCACCGACGTGAACGGCGCGGCCCTCGACTGGGTCCGGCGCACCCACCCCGACGTGCGCGTCACCGACGCGGTGGAGGAGCTCATCCGCGGCCCGATCGACATCTACGCCCCGTGCGCGATGGGCGGGGCGCTCGACGACGAGACGGTCGCGGCGCTGGCCGCCTCCGTGGTCTGCGGCGCGGCGAACAACCAGCTCGCGCACCCCGGCATCGAGAAGGCGCTGGCCGACCGCGGCGTGCTCTACGCCCCCGACTACCTCGTCAACGCCGGCGGGGTGATCCAGGTCGGCGACGAGGCGGCGAACCTCGGACACGGCGGCTTCTCGTTCGAACGCGCGCGCAAGCGGGCCGAGGGGATCTTCGACACCATGTGCGAGATCCTGCGCCTGGCCGGCGAGGAGGGGGTGCCGCCGGCGGTGGCGGCCGACCGACTGGCCGAGGCTCGGATGCGCAATGTCTCGCGGCTGCGGTCGGTCCTGCTGCCGGGACGGCCGTGACCGACAGGTGAGACGACGGCGCGCGGCCGGGGCCTCCGGCCGCGCGTCCGCGCCGCGAGGCCAAATCGACCAGAGGGCGGCGGGCACTGTATCCTCGTGCGAGGTATCCCTTCTGCGCTGATTCAAATCGCGGGCCGAGTGCCGTACCGATCCAGCGGAGAACCAGGTACCTTTGACTTTGTGACCGGTCCCGCGATCCCCACCGAGGCACCGGTCGCGTAAGTGACTGTGTCGTTGATCGTGTGTCGAGACCCGGGGCCGAGGCGCCCCGTCGTTGAGGGGGTCGAGCCAATGGGGCGCGGCCGGGCCAAGGCCAAGCAGACCAAGGTCGCCCGCCAGCTGAAGTACAGCAGCGGCGGGACTGACCTGGATCGTCTGCGGTCTGAACTGGGCGTCAGTGATTCGCAGCGCAACGGCGCCGAGGACCGTGATGACCTCGACGACCCGTACGCAGCGTGGGCGGATCAAGACGAGGACGAGGAAGAAGACGACGAAGACGGGGATTCTTACAGCTCCCGCAACAATGGGAGCCACGGCGCCAACGGGCATCGCTCGCGCTGACCGGTTCATCCCTTAGGCGCCCGGGCGCTTCACCGCGCCGGGCGCCTTTGTCGCGTCATCCCGCCCTCGTCCGCGTGGCATAGCCTTCGGGTCAGGTGGCGTACGAGCCGATCAGTTCCGCCGTACCCTTCGCCGGGTCGGACCCCTTCTCGATCGCGCCGAGCAGCCAGGCGTCTTGGTCCAGGGCGCGCAGCTCGGCGAGCGTGGCGTCGGCGAGGCGTGCCGGAACCACCGCGACCATGCCGACACCCATGTTCAGGGTGCGCTCCAGTTCCTCGCCCGGAACCCCGCCGACCGCGCCGACCAGGTCGAACACCGGCGCCGGTCGCCAGGTGGAGCGCTCCAGCCGGGCGTGCAGTCCGGGCGGGATCACCCGGGCCAGGTTCGCCGTGAGGCCTCCGCCGGTGATGTGCGCATAGGCGTGGATCTCGACCCTGCGGGCCAGCTCCAGGCAGGCGAGCGCGTAGATCCTGGTCGGTTCCAGCAGCTCGGCGCCGAGCGCGCGGCCGAACTCCGGCACTTCCCGGTCCAGACTCCAGCCGGCCCGGTCCAGCAGGACGTGGCGCACCAGCGAATATCCGTTCGAGTGCAGGCCGGAGGAGGCCAGCGCGAGCACCGCGTCGCCCTCGCGCACCCGGTCCGGGCCGAGCAGCGCGTCGGCCTCGACCACGCCGGTCGCCGCGCCGGCCACGTCGTACTCCTCGGGGCCCAGCAGTCCGGGGTGCTCGGCGGTCTCCCCGCCGACCAGCGCGCAGCCGGCCTGGACGCACGCTTCGGCGATGCCCTGCACGATCGCGGCGATCCGCTCCGGCACGACCTTGCCGGTGGCGATGTAGTCGGTCATGAACAACGGCTCGGCCCCGCAGACCACCAGGTCGTCGACCACCATCCCGACCAGGTCGAAGCCGATGGTGTGGTGGACGCCGGTCTTCTGGGCGAGCGCGACCTTCGTGCCGACGCCGTCGGTGGAGGTGGCCAGCAGCGGGCGCCGGTAACCGGTCAGCCGAGAAGCGTCAAAGAGCCCTGCGAAGCCGCCGAGCCCGCCGACCACCTCGGGCCGGGTGGCCTTGGCGACCCAGGTCTTCATCAGCTCGACCGCGCGGTCGCCCGCCTCGATGTCGACGCCGGCGGCCGCATACGTCGCGGGCGTCGCTGGAGTCTCGCTCACAGGGTGCCTGACTCTCTCGTCGTCACGGACGCGCCAGCGCCGAGGCGGCCTCGGCGGGCACCTCGAGCAGGTGCTTGCCCAGCTGTTCGGGGTCGGGCAGCTCGACCGGGTAGACGCCGTCGAAGCAGGCGCGGCAGAGCCGGTCGCCCGGGATGGTGGTGGCCTCGATCATGCCCTCGAGGGAGATGTAGCCGAGCGAGTCGGCGCCCAGCGAGGCGGCGATCTCCTCGATGCTCAGCCCGTTGGCGATCAGCTCGGCGCGGGTGGCGAAGTCGATGCCGTAGAAACAGGGCCACTTGACCGGCGGCGAAGAGATCCGCACGTGCACCTCGCGCGCGCCCGCCTCGCGCAGCATCCGCACCAGGGCGCGCTGGGTGTTGCCGCGCACGATCGAGTCGTCGACCACCACCAGCCGCTTGCCCTCGATGACCTCGCGCAGCGGGTTGAGCTTGAGCCGGATGCCGAGCTGTCGGATGGTCTGGCTGGGCTGGATGAAGGTGCGGCCCACGTACGCGTTCTTGACCAGGCCCTGGCCGTACGGGATGGCGGACTGCTCGGCGTATCCGATGGCCGCCGGGGTGCCGGATTCGGGGGTCGGGATGACCAGGTCGGCCTCGACCGGGTGCTCGCGGGCCAGCCGCCGCCCCATCTCGACCCGGGCGGCGTTGACCGAGCGTCCGGCGATGGTGGTGTCCGGGCGGGCGAGGTAGACGTACTCGAAGACGCAGCCCTTGGGCTCGGGGACGGCGAAGCGCTGCGAGCGCAGGCCGTTCTCGTCGATGGTGATCAGTTCGCCCGGCTCGACCTCGCGCACCTGGGTGGCGCCGACGATGTCCAGGGCGGCCGTCTCGCTGGCGACCACCCAGCCGCGCTCGAGGCGGCCGAGCACCAGCGGCCGGATGCCCTGCGGGTCGCGGGCGGCGTAGAGCGCGGTCTCGTCCATGAACACCAGCGAGAAGGCGCCACGCAGCCGGGGCAGGATGTCGGCCGCGGACTCCTCGAGCGGCCGACCGGTCTGGATGGCCAGCAGCTCGGTCATCAGGTCGCTGTCCGAGGTGGCGCCGCGGTCCTTGCCGACCAGGTCGCCGTTGGCGCGGGCCTCGGAGACCAGCCGGGCCAGCTCGGCGGTGTTGGTGAGGTTGCCGTTGTGGCCCAGGGCGAGCGCGCCGTGCCCGCTGGCGCGGAAGGTCGGCTGGGCGTTCTCCCAGACCGAGGAGCCGGTCGTGGAGTAGCGGGTGTGCCCGACGGCGATGTGCCCTAGCAGCGATCCCAGCGTCGACTCGTCGAAGACCTGTGAGACCAGCCCCATGTCCTTGTAGACCAGGATCTGCGAGCCGTTCGAGACCGCGATTCCGGCGGATTCCTGCCCCCGGTGTTGGAGGGCGTAGAGGCCGAAGTAGGCGAGCTTCGCCACCTCCTCCCCGGGAGCCCACACGCCGAAGACCCCGCAAGCGTCCTGCGGGCCCTTTTCGTTGGGGAGAATTTCGTGGGAGAGACGTCCGTCAGGGCGAGTCACGTCACCCAGCTTACGCCATGCCTTGTCATCAGCCGCTCGGATGATCACACGACGGTGTTTATTACGGCTCGTCAGATACGGTGCTCGTCCGATACGGTGCGCGCGCGGATCAGAGCGGGAGGTAGTCGCTCAGGTCGCTGCGGGGACCGCTGGCGTCGATGCGGCCGTCGGCGACCGCGTCGGGCCAGGCGAGATCGCCGAGAGCGAGGGCGAACCAGGTGTCCGCGTCCATCTCGACCACGTTGGGGGGCGTGCCGCGGGTGTGGCGGGGGCCCTCGACGCACTGGACGGCGGCGAAGGGCGGCACGCGCAGCTCGACACTGCGGCCGGGAGCCTTCTCGGCGAAGGCTTTGAGGCTGGCCTTGACCAGGGCGCCGAGCGCCGCCCGGTCGCCGGGTTCGAGTCCGGCGCGGGCGGCGCTCAGTTCCTTGGCGTCCATGGGCGTGTCCCGGCTGGTCAGCCGAACAGGGCGGGGAAGGTGCCGGTGTGGGCCTCTCGCAGTTCGCCGAGGGGAATCGAGAACTGGCCCTGGACCTCGACCGCGCCACCGTCGACCACGCCGATGCGGGCCACCGGCAGACCACGGAACCGGCACATGTCGGTGAACCGGAGCTCCTCGCTGCGGGGCAGCGCCACGACCGCGCGGCCCGCTGACTCGGAGAAGAGGGCGACGAAGGGATCAAGGTCGCCGGGCAGCACGATGCGGACACCCATGTCGCCGCGCAGCGCCGACTCGACCACCGCCTGGATGAGGCCGCCGTCGGACAGGTCGTGCGCGGCGGAGAGCATCCCGTCGCGCGACCCGGCGATCAGGACCTCAGCGAGCAGGCGTTCGCGCTCCAGGTCCACCTTCGGGGGCAGGCCGCCGAGATGTCCGTGCACCTGGTGGGCCCACTCGGAGCCGCCGAACTCGTCCCGGGTGTCGCCGAGCAGGAGCAGGATGTCGCCCTCGCCGGTGAAGGCGCTGCGGGTGCGGCGGGTGACGTCGTCGATGACGCCGAGCACGCCGACGATCGGGGTCGGATGGATGGCGGCTTCGCCGGTCTGGTTGTAGAAGGAGACATTGCCGCCGGTGACCGGGGTGCCGAGGATCTGGCAGGCGTCGGCGAGGCCGCGGGTGGCCTCGGCGAACTGCCACATCACCGCGGGGTCCTCGGGGGAGCCGAAGTTGAGGCAGTCGGTGACGGCGAGCGGGCGGGCGCCGGTCGCCGCGACGTTGCGGTACGCCTCGGCGAGGGCGAGCTGGGCGCCGGAGTAAGGGTCGAGCTTGGTGTAGCGGCCGTTTCCGTCGGTGGCGAGCGCGACGCCGAGGCCGGTGGACTCGTCGAGGCGGAGCATGCCGGAGTCCTCGCCGTGGGCCAGGACGGTGTTGCCGCGCACCCGGTGGTCGTACTGCTGGACCACCCAGCTCTTGTCGGCGAGGTTGGGGCCGGCGGCCAGCTTGAGGACGGTCTCGCGCAGCTCGTCGCCGGTCTTGGGGCGGCTGAGCGTGTCCGGAGTGGCGGCCTGGAGCGCGTCCTGCCAGGAGGGCCGGTGGTACGGGCGCTCGTAGACCGGTCCCTGGTGGGCGAGGGTCTTCGGGTCGACGTCCACGATGGTCGCGCCGTGCCAGGTCATGCGCAGGCGGCCGGTTTCGGTCACGGTGCCGATGACCGTCGCGGTGACGTCCCACTTCTCGCAGAGCTCGAAGAACCGCGCCACGTTGGCCGGGGTGACCACGGCCATCATGCGCTCCTGCGACTCGCTCATGAGGATTTCCTCGGGCACGAGCGTCGCGTCGCGCAGCGGGGCCAGGTCGAGCTGGACGTCCATGCCTCCGGTGCCCGCGGCGGCCAGCTCCGTGGTGGCGCAGGAAAGTCCGGCCGCGCCGAGGTCCTGGATGCCGACCACGAGATCTTCGGCGAAGATCTCGAGGCAGCACTCGATCAGGACCTTCTCCATGAAGGGGTCGCCAACCTGGACCGAGGGGCGCTTGGCGGGCTTGTCCTCGTCGAAGGTCGCGGAGGCCAGGACCGAGGCGCCGCCGATGCCGTCGCCACCGGTGCGCGCGCCGAACAGGACGACCTTGTTGCCCGGGCCGTGCGCTTGGGCGAGCTTGATCTCACTCTTGCGCATCACGCCGACCGCCAGCGCGTTGACGAGCGGGTTGCCTGCGTAACAGGCGTCGAAGACAACCTCGCCGCCGATGTTGGGCAGGCCGAGCGAGTTGCCGTATCCGCCGATGCCGCGCACCACGCCGGGCAGGACGCGGTGGGTGTCGGGGGCGTCGGCCGGGCCGAAGCGCAGCGGGTCCATCACGGCGATCGGCCGGGCGCCCATCGTGAGGATGTCGCGCACGATGCCGCCGACGCCGGTCGCGGCGCCCTGATACGGCTCGACGTAGGACGGGTGGTTGTGCGACTCGATCTTGAAGGTGACCGCGAGATCGCCGCCGACGTCCACCACGCCCGCGTTCTCGCCGGGGCCGACGAGCAGGAAGTCGACGTCGGGGGCCTTCTCGCCGAACTGCTTGAGGTGGATCTTCGAGGACTTGTAGGAGCAGTGCTCGGACCACATGACCGAGTACATCGCCAGTTCGGACGAGGTCGGACGGCGCCCCAGCAGGTCCCTGATGCGGGCGTACTCGTCCGGCTTCACGCCGAGGGCCTCGTACGGCTGCTCGACGTCGGGGGTGGCCGCGGCGTTCTCGACGCTGTCCACCGTGTGTGCCACGGTCGCGGGGGACGGGTCAGACATCAGGCGCTCACGCTCACCAGGTGCTTGAGGATCGAGGTGAAGAAGGGCAGGCCGTCGGTGGCCGGGCCCGGGTAAGGGCCCGTCAGCTCCTCGACGGCGTGCTCGGGGTGCGGCATGAGGCCGACGACGTTGCCCTCGGCGTTGGCGATCCCGGCGATGTCGCGGGCCGAGCCGTTGGGGTTGTCCAGGTAGCGGGCGATGACGCGCCCTTCGGCCTCGAGCGCGTCCAGGGTGCGCTCGTCGGCGGTGTAGCGGCCCTCGCCGTTCTTGATCGGGATGACGATCTCCTGGCCGGGCGCGTAGTCGGCGGTCCAGACGGTCGAGGCCGATTCCACACGCAGCCGCTCGTCCCGGTTGACGAAGAGCATGCCCCCGTTGCGGATCAGCGCGCCGGGCAGCAGGTGCGACTCGCACAGCACCTGGAAGCCGTTGCAGATGCCGAGCACGGGAAGACCATCCCGGGCGCCGGCGATGACCGACTCCATCACCGGGGAGAAGCGGGCGATCGCGCCAGCCCGCAGGTAGTCGCCGTAGGAGAAGCCGCCGGGCAGGACGACCGCGTCCACGCCGTGCAAGTCGGGGTCGCGGTGCCAGAGCGGGACCGCCGAGGCACCGGAGAGGCGGACGGCGCGCAGTGCGTCCTGATCGTCCTGGGAACCGGGGAAGGTGACGACGCCGATCGCGGGGGCCACCTACGCCTCCACCCTGACGTCGAACTCTTCGATGACCGTGTTGGCGAGCAGCTTCTCGGCCATCTCGCGGACCCGGGCGAGCGCGGCCTCGTCGGCCGGACCGTCCAGCTCCACCTCGAAGCGCTTGCCCTGGCGGACGTCGACGACCCCGTCGAAGCCCAGGCGGGGCAGCGCGCGCTGGACGGCCTGCCCCTGCGGGTCGAGGATCTCGGGCTTGAGCATGACATCGACCACGACGCGTGCCATATGAGCACTCCAAGTGTCTGACCGCGCACGTCCGCGTGCGGTCGGCTGTTGGCGGTACGCCCTAGCCTACCTGGAGCGCAGCCCTGCCCCGGCACGGCGAGAGTTGGGTGGGCACGGTTCCCCCTCAAGGGTTTGGGGCGGGGATTCAGAGCGGGCCGGGGACGGGGCGCAGGCTTCGGTGCGAACCTGCGCCGCGGGTATCGACCGTGCGCGCCGTCGGTCGCGCTCCCACACCGCGCACAAACCTCACGAACATTGCCGGTGCGCAGGATCGCATCGCGCGCTCTGGTTTCAACGTCGTGACATAACCCCTCGCGCAGAAGTGCCAACCGTGCTACTTGTTGGGGCGGCACTCACGACCGGGGTTCGGCGTCAGCGGGTCGGCGGGTGCGGGGACCGGGGGGCAACATCATCTTTTGGGCGCCTCCCGACACATTCAACGAGATCGGGGGCACTTTGCCACTCACACAGTTCCTGAGCGCACGCCGCATGGGCGTGGCTGCGCTCACCGCGGTCGCGACGGTTTCCGGAGGCCTCGCGGCCGCTCCGGCCCGCGCGGACTCGAACCCAATCTCCATCAGCGTCTTCGGCAGCGACACCACCCTCGGCGTTTCGGGCATCGGCAAGGACCTCACGGCCGGGCTCAATGTGGAGACGAGCACCAGCCCGACGGGAACGGCCACGAACGTGACGCTGGCCATCGACTTCTCCGGGCTGGCCGGTATGGCGACGATCTCCACGTCGAACCCGGCCTGCACGACGTCGGGCACGGTGATCACCTGCGACTTCGGCGCGGTCAACATCACCGACTACATCGCCATCCCGTCCCCGACCGTGCAGATCCACGTGAGCCCGGTGGCGGGCGCACAGGTGAGCCAGGTCGGGCAGTACACGCTGACCGGATCGGCGGATGGCGTCGCGCCGGTCTCAATCCCGCAGAACGTCACCCTCGCCGACGGCCCCGACATGACCGGCTCCGGGTACGCCCCCTACGGGAGTCCTCCGCCAGTGCCGGTCGCGCTGAAGAGCAAGGTCTCCACGCCGAAGTTGACTGTCACGAACGACGGCAGCGCCAGCGCCGAGGGCGTGACGATCGTCTTCAACTCCGCCTATGAATTCCCGTTCTACGGCCTGGCGCGGAACTGCGAGTACGCCGCGAACCACTACTCATACGGCAGCTTGCTCTTCGCGAGCTGCTACTTCCCGAACGTCATCACTCCCGGCGACGCCTATACGTTGGAGAACACGCAGCGGTTCACCGTGCGGCCAGACACGATCCACGACTTCGAGTCCATCTTCTCGGCGGACATCGTCCCGGGTTACCAGCCGCCCACGGCCGTGGACAGCACCCTGAAGTGGGTTCCGGGCACCGAAGATCCGCTGGTCCTGACGAAGACGAGCGGTCCGGGGACGCCGACCACCACGCCCGTCCACGTCACCCAGACGAACATCGACCCGTATGACGGCTGGAACAACCTGGTCTACCAGGCGTCCAACGGGGTCTCGACGGACCTCGCGGCGATCGGCGCCAAGGTCGAGGCGCCAAAGGGTTCGACCGTGAACGTCACGGTGGGCGTGCACAACAACGGTCCGGGGACGGAAGACTTCGGGCCGGCGCTCGCCGATGCCGCCGACCTCCAGTTCACTCCCCCGCCTGGGACGACGGTCACCGCGGTGCCATCGAACTGCTTCCTCGCGAACAACGGGGCCTACGTGTGCAGCATGGCGCAGATCCTCAGGTACTCGACGTCAGCAAAGGTCACCTTCACGCTGCAGGTCTCGGCGACCGGAGCGACCGGTGAGGGCCAGGTGTTCGTCTACCACGGCTCGAACGGCGGAACCCCCACCGGGCCGGATGTGTACGACACCGTCTGGACGAACAACGTGGCGCCGGTGCGCATCACCTCTTAGGGCCATCACCTCTTAGGCACTGCACTGGCCTAAGGCACCACGCCAGCCCTAAAGCACCACGCCAGCCCTAAAGCACCACGCTGGACGTATGGACCCTGCTGGTCCTGAGCGCTGTGCTGGTGCCTTAAGGCACAGCGCGGGCAACCCCAAGGCACAGCGCGGGCAACACTGCATGTGACAGCGGCGGGGCGGTATCCGACCAAGTCGGATACCGCCCCGCGCCGCGTTCTGAAGTGACGACGACGCCCTTTCCCTCCAGCGAACGCGTCGTCCTCGACGACGCAAGCCGCATCGAACGCATTCAATGCGCGTTCGCAGCGCCGCGCGGCCCGGGCACGGACGGTGCCGTGCTGTCCGAGCACGTACAGTGCCGTGCCCGTGTCGCCAGCCGCCGGTCGCCCACCAGCCACCAGCCACCAGCCACCAGCCACCAGCCACGGACGGTACCGCTGCCCAGTCGCTCAGCCGCTCTTGGCGCTTACTCCGAGGACGCCGAGGATCCTGGCGCCGTGTGGGACCCGGGCGCGTACGCCGCCGCCATGCCCGCCGAGGTACGCGGCATGCTGCGCAGCTACTGGAACGTGCGGCTGGTCAGGCGCTCGTACACCTCTATGTAGCGGTCGCGGGTACGCTCGATGATCTCGTCGGGCAGCGGGGGCGGCGGCTGGTCGGACTTCGGATCCCAGCCGGACGCCGGTGAGGTCAGCCAGTCGCGCACGAACTGCTTGTCGAAGGACGGCTGTGCGTGGCCGGGCTCCCAGCCGTCGACCGGCCAGAAGCGCGACGAATCCGGGGTCAGCACCTCGTCGGCGAGGACGAGCGTGCCATCGGGTCGGGCGCCGAACTCGAACTTGGTGTCGGCCAGGATGATCCCGCGTTCGAGGGCGATGTCGCGGGCGGCACGATAGACCCCGAGCGTCAGGTCACGAAGCGCGGCCGCCCGTTCGGCGCCGACGCGGGAGACCACTTCGTCGAAGCCGATGTTCTCGTCGTGCTCGCCGACCTGTGCCTTCGCTGCCGGGGTGAAGATCGGCTCGGGAAGCCCGGAACCGTCGAGCAGGCCACCGGGCAGCGGGATTCCGCATACGGTCCCCGACACCCGGTATTCGGCGAGGCCCGAGCCGGCCAAGTAGCCGCGCGCCACGCACTCGACCGCGATCATGTCCAGCTTCTCGCACAGCATCGAGCGGCCGCGAAGTTCATCCGCGTGCGGGGCGAGTGCTTCGGGGTACTGGAGCGGGTCGGCCGTGACGACATGGTTGGGCACGAGATCCGCCAGGCGTTCGAACCACCACAGCGACAGCTGCGTCAGGACCCTGCCCTTGTCCGGGATCGGGGTCTGCAGAACGTGGTCGTAGGCGGAGATCCGGTCGGAGGCGACGAGCAGCAGGCGCTCCACACCGTGGGTATCGCGGACTCCGTAGAGCTCGCGGATCTTGCCGGAACCGAGGTGGGTCGCTCCGGAGAAGGACGTCACGGCCATGTCAGCTCAGCTCCGCCAGCCGCTCGAACATCCCGGACAGGTTTCGCACATACCACTCGGGCCGGAAGACCTCGTCCAACCGGGCCTCGTCGATCTTCAGACCTGCCACCTCGGCCTCTTCGCGCAGCGTTTCGCGGAAGGGGCGCCCGGTCTCCCACGTCTTCATCGCCGCGCGCTGGGTGAGCGGGTACGCCTCGGTGTCCCGGGCCAGTCCCATCTCCACCAACTCGAGCAGGACCGCCGAGGTGTAGATCAGACCACCGGTGGACTCGAGGTTGGCCCGCATCCGGTCGGCGTCGACCACCAGTCCGCTCATCAGCCGGATGGTCAGGTTGAGCATGTAGTCGAGTGCGATCGAGGCGTCGGGAAGGGCGATGCGCTCGGTGGAGGAGTGCGAGATGTCGCGCTCGTGCCAGAGCGGGATCCCCTCCATCACCGGCACGATCTGCGCACGCACGATCCTCGCCATGCCCGCCAGCCGCTCGGACATGATCGGGTTCTTCTTGTGCGGCATCGCCGACGAGCCCTTCTGGCCCTTGCCGAAAGGCTCCCAGAGCTCACGCACCTCGGTGCGCTGGCCGTGCCGCACCTCGAGGGCGATCGCCTCCAGCACGGTCGCCATGATCGCGAGCGCGGACACCCACTCGGAGATCCCGTCCCGGATGACCACCTGGGTCGAGACGTCCGCCGCCTTCAGGCCGAGCTTCCCGGCCACGTAGCGCTCGACCGCCGGATCGATGTTCGAGTACGTACCCACCGCTCCGGAGATCGCCATGACGCCGGCGGCCGAGCGGGCCGCGCGGATCCGGTCGCGCGAGCGGGCGACCGCGAAGGCGAAGTCGGCGACCCGGTGGCCCCAGACGTCAGGCTCGCCGTGGATGCCGTGAGTGCGCCCGACGCGCAGCGTGGCCCGATGTTCGAGGGCGTGGTCGCGCAGCACGCCGACCAGCCGGTCCGCCTTCTCCAGCAGGATGTCGGTGGCTTCGACCAGCTGAAGCGCCAGCGCCGTGTCCAGCAGGTCGGACGAGGTCATGCCGAAATGCACGTACGCGGCGGCGTCGCGCGGCTCGGTGTTGTCGGCCCAGGCGGACAGGAAGGCGATGACGTCGTGCTGGGTGACCGCCTCGATCTCGGCCACCGCCTCCGGAGTCGGCGCGGGGGCCCGCCGCACCGCCTCGAGCGCGGACGCGGGCACGACGCCAGCCGCGACGTGCGCCTCCATCACCAGGGTCTCGACCCGGCACCACAGCTGGAATTTGTGGGCCTCGCTCCACACGCGGCCCATGTCGGGGAGGGTGTACCGTCCGATCACGGCGAACTGCTCCTTATCAAGCGGTTTCGGCGGGACAGACCTGGCCCGCCCGTAGTCCATTCTCCACGAGACGGGCGAACGGCAGGGGTCGAGACGTAAGGGCTGTGGATAACTCCTGTGGATAACAGGGCGCGGGTTTCTTGGTTCAGGGCTATCAACGCAGGCCGGTGGCGTAGCCGACCCAGTCGCGCACGGCCGCGAAGTCGGCATTGTCGAGCAGCCCGTGGACAAGTTCGTCGATCGGGACCACCAGCCCGGCGCGGTCGCGCAGGATGACGCCGTCGAGCCAGTCGACGTCCCAGACCGCGTCACCACGGTCCACCAGGCCGCACTGCACGACGGCGCGCAGCCCGGCGGCGAGTTCGCCGGATCCGTGAGTCTGCGCGGGGACCTCCAGCAGGGACCGCACCTTCGAGATGAGCGGGTGATCGGGGGCCTGCGCCGCTTCCGCCCTGAGCGCCGGTTCCGCGACCCGCTTCACGTAGCGGGACCAGGGCAGCACCTGCTCGACCGTCTTCCCCTGGTACACCTCGGGCGCGAGGGCCGAGACCGCGCGATCCACCTCCCCCGGCTCGTCGAGCAGATCGCAGGCGGGGCGTTCGGTAAGCCGGTCGGCGAGGCCAACGCCCACCCGGTCCCGCTGACCGAGTTCGGTGAGGGCGGCGACGAGCGCGGCATTCAGGGTTTCCGGCGCGTAGCCCCGCTTCCAAGCGGGCATCGCCAGCCGGGTGAGCAGCCGATCCCAGCCGACCGCTACCAGACCGGCCTGCTCATGTGCGTATACCCGCCCGGCGGGCTCGACGACGCGGGCCCGCTCCGCCGCGGCCGCGCCGATCGCGCGCTCCATCGCCTCCGCGCGGATCCGGCAGGCCGCGGCGACTGTAGCGACGACTGTCTTAGGCCATGGGGGGCAGCCGCGCCGCTCGGCTATGTCGAGCCGTCGTATGAGCCGACGAGCGCGCGCGACCAAGCTGTCGTGCGCCGCGTCCATGCCGGCGAGCACCGGAGCGAGCAGCCCGCGCAGCTCGCTGACCCGCAGCCACCAGAGGAAAGGCGCACCGATGACGAGGACGGGGCCGTTCGGGCGCGGTTCCAGCCAGGCGTCGCAGTCGGGGGACAGCTCGATCGTCGCGGGTTCGCTCACCCCGAGGGCGGCGGTGACCTGCCGGACGGCGAGCATCAGTTCACCGCAGCTGCCGGAAGCCGGGCTGACCGTGGGCGAAGCCGGCGGCGCGATGCGGCGGAAGCGGACTAACGGCCAAGCGCACAGGCCGAGCACGACGGCAGCGGGAACGAGACCGTAAGGAGTCGCCGGGACGATCACGAGGACGGCGCACACCGCGACGGCCAGCGCGATCCAGCTTCCGGCGGCCACGGCGCAGATCCTCGTGATCGCGCGCGCCTGCCGGACGACTGCGCTGCTGGATGCCGCGGTCAACCGTGGTCACCCCGAATCCTGGACGCGGATCGCCCTCCTGGCGGGACGGCGGGCCGGCGCGGCGCCGACGGCCAGTTCGGCTGTTCGCCTGCGGCCGCCGGTACGGACGGGCGTGGGATACGCTCCCTCGTTCGGAGCGTAGCGCCGGGGTCCGCTGCGGGGCACCCGGGCGGACGGGATTTCCGCTCGTTCGGGTGAGCGTCCTGGACCAGCCGCCATTCGCTAGGGTACGGCGATCGCTCCGGCCACGGCGCGGGCGGCGATGTCGGTGCGGTGGTGCGCATCAGCCAGGCGGATTTCTGCCAGGGCACGGTATGCCGACATGCGGGCAGCGGCGAGATCGTCACCCAAAGCGGTGACCGCGAGGACCCGGCCGCCCGACGAAACGAGCGTTTCCGTCTCGGCTCTATAAGCAGTGCCTGCCTGGTACACGACCGCGCCGAGCGCTTCGGCCGCCTCAATGCCGGTGATCGGGTCACCGCCGCGCGGCTTGCCCGGGTATCCAGCGGCCGCCAGCACGACGGTCACCGCCGCCGCGTCGCGCCACCTCAACCGTTCGATCGAGCCGAGCGTTCCGACGGCAGCAGCGTGCAGCAGCCCGGCTAGTGGCGTGCTGAGCAGGGGCAGGACGACCTGGGCCTCGGGGTCGCCGAAACGCGCGTTGAACTCGATCACGCGCACGCCGCGTTTCGTCAGGGCCAGTCCGGCGTAGAGGAGTCCGACGAACGGCGCGCCGCGCCTGCGCAGCTCGTCCACGGTCGGCTGAAGTACGTGCTCCAGCACCTCGTCGATCAAATCGTCCGGTGCCCAAGGCAGCGGCGAGTACGCACCCATGCCACCCGTGTTGGGCCCGGTGTCGTCATCGTCAACGCGCTTGAAGTCCTGCGCCGGTTGGAGAGGCACGACGATCGTGCCGTCAGTGATGGCAAACAGAGACACCTCCGGGCCGTCGAGGAACTCCTCGATCACGACCCTGCTGCAAGCATTCGCATGCGCGAGCGCCGCATCACGATCCGTAGTAACGACGACGCCCTTCCCTGCGGCGAGTGCGTCGTCCTTGACGACGTAGGGCGGGCCGAATGCGTCCAAGGCACGCCCGGCTTCCTCAGGCGTCGTGCAGACGAAAGCTTCAGCGGTCGGCACACCCGCGGCCGCCATGACGTCCTTCGAGAAGGCTTTGGATCCTTCGAGCTGCGCCGCAGCCCGTGACGGACCGAATACCGGAATCCCGGCCGCACGCACCGCGTCGCCCACACCGGCCACCAGCGGAGCCTCCGGTCCGACGACCACCAGGTCCGCGGCGACCTCGACGGCCAGCGCCGCGACCGCGTCCGGGTCGAGCGGATCGACCGCGCGCAGCTCGGCGACCGCGGCGATGCCGGGATTGCCGGGGGCGCAGAACAGCGCGGTGACAGAAGTGTCGGAAGCGAGTGCGCGACAGATCGCGTGCTCGCGCCCGCCCCCACCGATGACCAGGATCTTCACGCCGCCTAGCCTAGCGGGGCTGCGCACGACCCCCGGTCCGGATGGTGGGCGCGGGGTTGACGGACCCTCTCTCCAGGTGCATAAGGTCAACGCCATGGAGTTGCAGGACGCTATCAGTGCTCGGCGGATGGTTCGCACATTCGATCCCGACCGCCCGGTGCCCGAGGAGGCCCTGCAACGGATTCTGCGCAACGGCACGCGCGCGCCCTCCGCAGGTTTTTCACAAGGTCAGGCCTGGTTGGTGTTACGCGGCACGGAACTGGAGAAGTTCTGGATGTACGGATCGGACGCGGTCGGCGATTCGGTCCGTACCGCCCCCCTGGTCATCGTCCCGTTTTCGTGCAAGCGCATCTATTTGGAGCGTTATGCGCAACCCGACAAGGGTTGGACAGACATGGACGAAGCGCGCTGGCCGGTGCCGTTCTGGCACATCGACACCGGCATGGCGGCGATGCTTCAGCTGCTGACCGCGGTCGACGAAGGTCTCGGGGCGCTCTATTTCGGAATCATCCCGTCGCAGGTGCGGGCGTTCAAGGAGGCATTCGGCGTGCCCGAGGAGTATGACCCGATCGGCGCGATCGCGGTCGGCTACGACAGCGAGACGGAGAAACGCGACCTGAGATCCAGGCGGCGTCCGATCGAGGACCTGGTGCACTACGGCGCGTGGTCCGCGTGACCCGATTCGCCTTCTTCGACCTCGACAACACCCTCGTCGACCAGACCGCCGCGCTCATGGCGTGGGCGCGCGACTTCGTGGCCGACCGCGGGCTCGACCCGGCCGCGGTCGACTGGTTCGAAGTGAAGAACCACACGGCGCCGACCTGGCGGGCGTACGCGGGGCAGATCAAGAAGCAGTTCGGACTGTCGGACAGCGTCGACGGCCTCATCCACGAGGTCACCGAGACCTACCCGAGCTACTTCGTGCTCGAAGACAGCGTCGCCGAAGGCCTGCGCCTGTTGCGGGCCAAGGAATGGAAGCTCGCGGTCATCACGAACGGCACCACCGCGGTGCAGATGGCCAAGGTCAACCGGGTGGACCTCTGGTCGCTAGTGGACGGGGTCTTCGTCTCGGAGAGCGTCGGTGTGCGCAAGCCGGACCCGCACATCTTCGAGATCGCCGCGGACAAGCTCGACGTCGAGCTGGGCTGCGACGGCTGGATGGTCGGCGACAACCTCGACGTGGACATCGCCGGCGGCACGGCGGCCGGGCTGCGCACCATCTGGCTGCCGCACGGCCACCCGCAGCCCGAGGAGGGGCCGTGGGCGGACCGGGTGTGCGAGACGGTGGACGAGGCGATCGACCTGCTGGCCGCGATCTGACCGAGCCCGCGGACGAAGCGGCGTCACATCACACGTTCACCGGTGGAGACGGTCAGCCGAGCTTGGACTGATCGGGGTCGAAGACCGCGCGCGCGTCATTGGCGCCGCCGGTCTGAATCCCCGTCAGCAGGATCGTGTCGCCGGTCTTCACCGCACTCAGCTGCGCGACCTTGCCAGAGACGTGCACCTTAGCTGTCGAGACGACAGTCCACGTCCAAGTGGTGCCTGAAGCGTCAGTGACGGTAATGCTGTTGCCGTTGATGGAACCGACCTTGCCGACCTGCCACTCGTGGACGACCCATTGGCCGGTCTTGTCCTTGATCGTGGACTGGCCGTGCGCGCCGCGCTTGAACAGACGGGCACGATTCTGTGCAGCGTCCTTGCGCGTGTCGCCGTCCTTCGTGGCGTGAGGCTTGGCCGGCGCAGCGCTGCCTGTGGGCGTAGCAGATGCGGAAGGGGTGGAGCTGGGCGAATCCGCGAACGCGGAGGCTGCCCCGAAGACCAGTCCACCGGCTGCGGCGACTCCCGCCGTGGCCAAAGCCGCCCTGCGCAGGGTAATCATCGTGCATCTCTCCTTCGGATCCGTTTCTTAACCCCAGCTTCGACGGTTGAGGCTAAGACCGCGGTAAGTAAGGAGCCGGTAAACGGCTTACCGCATGCCCCATCGCCAAAGCCGCGGAAACGCACCGAGGAGTTCGACAGCAATGACGCCAACGGGATCAGGGACGCCCTACATCGCGGTGATCGGGCCTAGCCGTGCGTCGGCCGACGAGCTCGACTCGGCGCGGGAGGTCGGGGCACTGCTGGCGCTGCGCGGCGCGATCGTCGTGTGCGGAGGCCATGGCGGCGTGATGGAGGCGGTGTGCGAAGGCGCCGCGCGGATCGGCTTGCAGCCCACCTCCGCCACAAGGCGACCTAGCGCGCGCCTGCTCCGCCTTCCCCGTCCCCATCAAGGCGTTCGAGCACGACGACTGGGATCTCGCGGCCGACCGTCGCCTTCTCATAGTCGCGGAATCGCCACGACACTTCCCTGAAGCGCTCGCGCAGTTCCTCGCGCTCGCTTCCCTCGGCGATGCGCGCCGTCACGCGGAACGTGCCGGCCTCGACCTCGACTACCGCGGACGGTTCGGCGCGCAGGTTGTGATACCAGCCCGGGTGCGTGGGCCGAGCGCCGTTGGCCGCGAAGATGACCCAGTTCTCGCCGTCCGGGAGGAACGCCAGCGGCGAGACATACGCGGCGCCCGACTTGGCCCCGGTGTGGTGCAACACCAGAAGCGGGAAGTCGGCGAACGATCCGCCCGTCTTCCTGCCACGAGCCCGGAAGTCATCGACGACCCGCCGGTCGAAGGTCTGTCGCTCGTTCATCACGTCTCTGTTCCCCTTCTGCACAGCCGACGTCATGGAACTCGGTCCATCGGTTTAGCCGTCACGCCGCCGCAATCCGGCCCAGTCCAGCCTGCGCTGCTCCGAGCGCGACAGTGACAAGACAACCAGATCGTATGAGTCCTCGACCATCTCCCGGACGAATGAATCCGGCAGCGCGCCATCCAGCCGCACCGTGTTCCAGTGCCGCTTGTTCAGGTGCCAGCCGCCCACGATCTCAGGATGCTGATCGCGTAGCCGCACCGCAAGGTCGGGATCGCACTTCAAACTCACCGTGAGCGGTACGGCATCCAGGGTGCTGATCGCGAAGATCTTGCCGCCGACCTTGAAAACCGACGTCTCGGGATTGAACGGAAAGGTCTCGACCGCCCCGGTCAGCTCCAGGCAGGCGGCCTTCAGGGTCTCGGCGTCCACGGCCCCATTCTGCATTGCCCCGCCCACACGCGCCGGGACGCCGCCCAGCACGTATCAAAAACGAGAAGCCAGGGAGGAATTACCTCACCTGGCTCTTTCTCTGCTCTGGAGCGGGTGACGGGAATCGAACCCGCGCTGTCAGCTTGGGAAGCTGATGTTCTGCCATTGAACTACACCCGCAGGAGAGAATCCCGGTACCCCGATATGGGGGTGGATTCGGACCGGATGTCAGGCTACCAGATGGGAAGGGTGGGGGTGGCGCGGATTGGGCGGGGTCGACTGGCGGCAGGGGGTGTGGCGCGGGGTGCGGTACCGTCGAGGGCGTGTTGCTGTCAGACAAGGATCTGCGCGCGGAGATCGGGTCCGGGCGGGTGCGGGTCGAGCCGTTCGACGACGAGATGGTGCAGCCGTCCTCGATCGACGTGCGGCTGGACCGGTACTTCCGGGTGTTCGAGAACCACCGGTACCCGCATATCGACCCGGCGCAGGAGCAGCCCGACCTGACCAGGCTGGTGGAGCCGGACGGAGACGAGCCGTTCATCCTGCACCCGGGCGAGTTCGTGCTGGGGTCCACCTACGAGGTGATCACCCTGCCGGACGATGTGGCCTCGCGGCTGGAGGGGAAGTCGAGCCTGGGGCGGCTCGGCCTGCTGACGCACTCGACCGCCGGGTTCATCGACCCGGGGTTCTCCGGGCACGTGACGCTTGAGCTGTCGAACGTCGCGACACTCCCGATCAAGCTGTGGCCGGGGATGAAGATCGGCCAGCTGTGCATGTTCCGGCTCTCGTCGCCGGCGGAGCATCCGTACGGGTCGGCGATCTACGGGTCGCGGTACCAGGGGCAGCGGGGGCCGACGCCGTCGAAGTCGTACCTGAATTTTCACCGGACGCATGTGAGTTGAGCGCCGCGGGGCAGCCGTGTGTAGCTCTGGTAGCGCAAAAGCTGGGTGAAACGGGTGAATACGGCGGCCGTACTCCCACGTCCGCACGGTCCGCGCTGCGACAGTGAGGTATGCGCTGGAGCCTGACGACCCGTGTCGCCGGCCCGATCGCCCGCCTGCTGCGCGACAACCCGGTGCTCCTGCTGGCCGGACCGCACAGCGCCGGCCCGATCGAGGCGCTGGTGCGCACCTGGAACCCGCAGCCGACCCGCGATGACGACGGGGTCATGCACGTCGCAGACGGGGTGCGCTGGCACGGGCCGCTCCGGCTCGAACCCAGCCTGACCGCCGAGGCCGAGCTACCCGGTGGCTGGTCGACCGCCTATGCCGCGCAGGCCGCGCGGAGGCGGGTGCGGATCCCGGACGGACGCGCAGGCGAGGCGTTACGGCGGAAGTACGTGCGGGACATTCCCGTTGGCGCGGAAGCTCTCGCGTGGTCGCTAGTCACCGGGCTGGCGCGGCAGCTCGACGGCGCGGCCCGGCTGCCGGGGTGCCCGCCGTACGCGGTCGAGCCCGAGGACACGGTCTACTGCGTTTATGGCCACGACGCGCTGCCGTGGCAGGTCTTGCGCACGGTGGTTGGGCTGGCGATTCCGGACCTGGCTCGCAACGGCTCCGTGGCGCCGAACGACTATTGCCTTGACCGGCCGGGACTGCTGGAGATCAGGGTTCGTCCGTTCGCCGATGACGAGTTCCTGCCCTATGCGCTGCGAGCGCGTGCGAGCGACGGCTGGCCGCACAGCCTGTACCGCTTCTCCGCGTTGCCCCAGCCGACCGCCGGGGACACCGCGAAGGTGGTCGAGCGGTTGCGGCAGGCGGCCACGCTTCTGGCGGAGGTGATCGGTGGCGTGGTGCTTGACGGCGAGGGATTTCCGGTGGCAGATGGCTGATGACTAATGGCTAGCCGATCAGCTGGACGATGCAGATCGACGGGGCCGCGCAGCGGATGGAACCGGCGACCTCGCCGACGATCGTCGAGGTGGAGTCCGTGATGGTGACCTTTGCGGGCCACGCGGTCAGCTCGATCGGGCCCGACATCCCGCTGACTGTGACGTTCGCTCGGTCGAGGCGAAGGGCATTGCCGACGCGCAAGGTGACCGGCGTCGCCGCCGGGACGGTCACCCCCAGATCCGCCGAGCAGAGCGAATCAGGGCATTGCACGGCGATGTAGAGCGTGCCGCCTATTCGGTCGATGGTGCGCTGCGGGTGGTCGAACATCGTCGAGGTGTCGGTCTCGACCAGGCTCACCGGCTGCGCGCCCGCCGCCCCGTTCCCGCTCCTCGGCAGCCCGGTGAGGGAGACGGAGCCGTCGCCGTCGAGCAGGATCTCGACCGCTGAGACCCCCGTGTAGGTCGAACTGCTGTGGCTGGCGTGCGTCACGCGGTGCAGCACGACGTCGGCGCCGAATCCGAGCACCGCCAGAACCGCGAGCGTCGCGACGATGGCGATCAGCGAGCGCCACAGCGCACGGAACCAGAGCCTCACCCCGGACGTGCGGTCGGCCTCGTCGGGCGCCCCGGACTCGGGCGCATCCGCTTCGACCGCCATGCCACCAACCTCCACACGCCGCACCGGGTGTTTCGGGGATGGAGCCTAGCGGTTCCGGCACGGCGTGTTGGCCGACCCCCGGGCAGATCCGTCGGTCGGGCGAATCAGGCGTCAGAGTTCGAACGTCTACGCGAGCGGCTGTTTCACCGAGCGCAGCAGCAGCTGTGAGACGTCCACCACTTCCATGGACTCGGGCACATCGCCGGCCTGTTTGCGCGCGGTGATCGAGTCGCCCAGCATCACCAGGCAATACGGGCAGGCGGTGGAGATGACGTCGGGGTTGGTGGACAGCGCCTCGTCGACCCGCTCGGTGTTGATGCGCTTGCCGATCCGCTCCTCCATCCACATCCGCGCGCCGCCCGCGCCGCAGCAGAAGCCGCGCTCCTTGCAGCGGTGCATCTCGGTGCTGCGCAGGCCCGGGACCTTCGCGATGATCTCGCGCGGCGGGGTGTAGACCTTGTTGTGCCGGCCGAGGTAGCAGGGGTCGTGGTAGGTGATGTTCTGGTCGACGGAGACGACCGGCGTGAGCTTGCCCTCTTCGACAAGCCGGTCCAGTAACTGCGTGTGGTGGACGACCTCGAACTTACCGCCGAGCTGCGGGTACTCGTTGGCGAGCGAGTTGAAGCAGTGAGGGCAGGTGGCGACGATCTTCTTCGGTCGCGAGGTCGTGCCGAACGCCTCGTTGAGCACCTCGACGTTCTGCGCGGCCAGCATCTGGAACAGGAACTCGTTGCCCATGCGGCGCGCCGGATCGCCGGTGCAGGTCTCGCCGTCGCCGAGGACCGCGAACTTGACCCCGGCTATGTGCAGCAACTCGGCGAACGCCTTCGTGGTCTTCTTCGCCCGATCCTCCAGGGCGCCTGCGCAGCCGACCCAGTACAGGTACTCGATGTCGGAAAGGTCCTCGAGCGTGTCGCCGAGGATCGGAACCTCGAAGTCGACCTCCTTGGTCCACTCGCGCCGGGCCTTGGCCGCCATGCCCCACGGGTTGCCCTTGTTCTCCAGGTTCTTGAGCATCGTGCCCGCCTCGGACGGGAACGAGGACTCGATCATCACCTGGTACCGGCGCATGTCGACGATGTGGTCTACGTGCTCGATGTCGACGGGGCACTGCTCGACGCACGCGCCGCAGGTGGTGCAGGACCACAGGGCTTCGGCGGCGATGATCGCGTTGTCCTCCGGCGAGCCGACCAGCGGACGCTCGGCCTCGGCGAGAGCCGCCGCCGGGACGCTGGCAAGTTGCAGCTCGGTCGCCTTCTCGTTGCCCTCGACGTCCTTACCACCGCCCGCGAGAAGGTAAGGCGCCTTCGCATGGCTGTGGTCGCGTAGGGAGAGCATCACCAGCTTGGGCGACAGCGGCTTGCCGGTATTCCACGCGGGGCACTGCTCCTGACACCGGCCGCACTCGGTGCAGGTGGAGAAGTCCAGCAGGCCCTTCCAGGTGAAGTCCTCGACCTTGCCGACGCCGAAGACGTCGTCCTCCTTCGGGTCCTCGAAGTCGATCAACTCGCCCTTGGACAGCATGGGGTTCAGCGCGCCGAGCGCGGTGCCGCCGTCGTCCTTCTTCTTGAACCAGATGTTGACGAAGGCCAGGAAGCGGTGCCAGGCCACACCCATGTTGGCGTTGAGCGAGATGGTGATCATCCAGGCGAAGGAGATCACGATCTTCACGGTGGCGAAGGCCCAGACGAGGTTCTTCAGGGTGGTCTCGGACATCCCGGTGAACAGGCGCGAGACGGGATAGGAGAAGGCGAAGTGCGCCGAGAAGCGGCCGCCCGCCTCGAGCACGTTCTCCAGGCCGCGAAGCGTCAGGATGCAGACGAGCACGCCGAGGATCGTGTACTCGACATAGTAGGCCTGCCACATCACCGAGCCGTAGAAGCGGGACTTGCGCTCTTTGCGGCGAGGCCGGTTGGCGAGCCGCACGCCCATCAGATAGAGGATGCCGATCAGGCCGACGAAGCTGAACAGCTCGGTGACGAACTCGAACGGCCACCAGCGGCCGATCAGCGGCAGCTGGAACGTCACGTCGAACAACTGGCCGAAGGCGGTGATGAGGGTGAAGAAGAGCAGCCCGAAGGAGACCATCACGGTCCAGTGCGCGGCGCCGATCCACCGCTTGCCCTTGCGGGCCAGCCGGGTGTGACCGAGGAACTCGCGCACCAGGTTCTTGGTGCGGCCTATGGGATCGCCGGTACGGCCGGGGGCCGGCTGTCCTGAGGCGAACAGCCCGTACATGCGGGTCAGGACCCGCGCGAACAGCGCCAGGCCCACCGCGGCGATGCCGAGCGAAATGATGATCGCTGCGATCTGCATGGTCTGGTCTGGCTCCTTCGGTGCGTGCAGGAGGACGGAGCAGCGTTGGTCCGCGACGGACCGGCGTTGGGCCGACGGGACCTGATGGCCGTTCACCGCCGTTGCCGGTCGACGTCGGGATCGGCGATACTCTACTCGCGAGTAACTTATGCTGCGAGACGAAGATCTACCGCGTCGGCCACGTGCCTTGCGCACCTACGATGCGGAAGGCACACTGAGCGGCGCTTTAGGAGCGGTAGTAGTCGCGCGCCTCGCTGAGCGCTTCGTATGCCTCGAGCCGCGCCTGCGCGCGTTCCGGCGCGGCGTCGGCTATCGCCTGGACCAGCAGCGATGCCAGGACCATCGGCGCCGCGTGCGAGTCGAAGACCAGGCGCGAGCCGACGCCCGCGGGCAGCATGATGTCGGCGGCGGTGGCGAACGGCACGAGCGGGTTGTCCGTGATCAGCGCGACCTTCATGCCCAGCTCACGCGCGTAGTCGAGGACGTCGAGGGCCTCTTCGGCATAGCGCGGCATGAGAAATGCCACAATCCAGCTCGCGCCGGCCTGATGTGCCTGAAGGAGCGCATCCGAGGCTGACGATCCGGCCAACGAGATAAGGCGCACATCGGGGTGGACCCGCTGGGCGCTGTACGTGAAGTACTGCGCCACAGGCAGCGAGAGTCGTAGGCCGAGGACGACCAGCGGGTCGCACTCGGCGAGCACCCGGCCCGCCTCGATGAGCCGGTCGGGCGTCGCGACCAGCCGGTGCAGCACCTCGAGGTTGGCCTGCTCCGCGGCGATCGCCGCCTGGAACTCGTTGCGCCGCGCCTCCTCCGGCGAATCCCCGACCGTGCCGAGCACGATGCCCTTGAGCGCGTCGCGCAGCGCGGGATAGCCGGAGAAGCCGAGCGCGGCGGCGAAGCGGGTCACCGAGGGCTGGCTCACCCCGACCCGCTCGGCCAGGTCGACGCTGGACATGAAGACGACCTCGCCGAGGTGGTCGATCAGGAACTGGCCGATGCGCCGCTGGGCGGGCGAGAGCCGGCGGCCGTCGAGCAGCGCGAGCAGCCGCTCGGTGGAGCCGACCGGAAGATCGAGCACCCCGGGTGAGCCGGAGGTCCCGGTAGTCACGGCGTCATCGCCTCGCCTTCACCCCGGCCGGCGTCGTGAGGAGCGCCGGCTGAATGTCTATTGCTATCGCAGAGCGCCGACAGTCTTTTCGACGGCCGCCATGACGGAGCCGTCGCGCACCGCTTCCTCCGCCGCGCGCAGCTCAAGGGAGAGGTAGCGGTCGGGTCCCGGGCCGCCGACGCCACGCGCACGCAGCACCGCGACGGCCGCGGCCGTGCCCGGTGCCGGCTGGAGCGGAGCGCGCAGGTCGAGCGCGCGGGCCGCGGTCACCAGCTCGACCGTGAGGACGCGGGTGAGGTTGTCGAGCGCGGTGCGCAGCTTGCGGGCGGCGGACCAGCCCATCGAGACGTGGTCCTCCTGCATGGCCGAGCTGGGGATCGAGTCCACGCTCGCCGGGACGGCCAGGCGCTTGTTCTCGGAGACCAGGGCGGCCTGGGTGTACTGAGCGATCATCAGACCGGAGTCCACGCCCGGATCGTGGGCCAGGAACGGCGGCAGGCCGTGCGAGCGGGCCACGTCGAGCATCCGGTCGGTGCGCCGCTCGGCGATCGAGCCGACCTCGGCGACGGCGACGGCCAGGAAGTCGAGCACGAAGGCGACCGGGGCGCCATGAAAGTTTCCGTTGGACTCGACCCTGTCCTCGTCGAGCAGGACGACCGGGTTGTCGATGATCGAGGCGAGTTCGCGCTCGGCGACGGCGGCGGCGTGGGCGAGCGTGTCGCGCGCCGCGCCCGCAACCTGAGGCGCGCAGCGCAGGGAGTACGCATCCTGCACGCGGTTACAGTCCGGGCCGCGGTGTGAGGCGACGACGCCGGAGTCGCTGAGGAGTCGCAGAAGATTGGCAGCCGACGCTGCCTGGCCGGGGTGCGGCCTTATCGCGTGCAGCTCGGGGCGGAACACGCGGTCGGTGCCGAGCAGCGCCTCGACGCTCATGGCGGCGGTGAGGTCGGCAAGCTTGAGCAGTTGCTCGAAGTCGCGCAGGGCGAGGATCAGCATGCCGAGCATGCCGTCGGTGCCGTTGATCAGCGCGAGCCCCTCCTTGGGCTCAAGCACGATCGCCGCGACGCCGTGAGCAGTCAGGACCGGTTCGGCGGGAACGGCCTTTCCGTCTTCGCCGACCACCTCGCCCTCACCCATGAGGACCAGCGCGACGTGCGCGAGCGGGGCGAGGTCACCCGAACAGCCGAGCGAGCCGAACTCGCGCACCGCGGGGGTGATGCGGTTGTTCAGCAGCGCGGCCATGGTCTCGGCGACGACCGGGCGCACGCCGGTGTGGCCGGTAGCGAGGGTCTTGAGCCGCATCAGCATCAGCGCGCGCACGACCTCGGTCTCGACCAGGTCGCCCATGCCCGCGGCGTGCGACCGGATGAGCGAGCGCTGCAGGGCGGCGCGCAGATCGGGATCGATGTGCCGGGTCGCCAGCGCGCCGAAGCCAGTGGAGATCCCATAGGCGGGCGTCGGCGCGGCGGCGAGCTTGTCCACCGTGGCCCGGCCCGCGGCGAGGGCCGTCAACGCGGCCTCGGTCAGCTCGACCCGCGCGCCGTCGCGGGCCACCGCCACCACGTCGGCGAAGGTCAGGTCGGGGCCGATCTGGATCGTCGCTGTCATGACACCCCTCGCGCTGAATAATCTCATGCGGTTGACCGCACCTGTGAATACCTGCATAACATACCTCGGGGTTCGGAGCCCTCGGCGGCGGGCACGACCCTCGACAGCGACACCCGATGAGAGAGCGAGCTCGGCATGACCGGTCCGCGTACGGTGCGCGCCCCGCGGGGCACCAGCCTGAACACGCCTGGATGGCAGCAGGAGGCGGCCTACCGGATGCTTCAGAACAATCTGGATCCCGAGGTCGCCGAGCACCCGCAGGAGCTGGTCGTCTACGGGGGCACGGGTAAAGCGGCGCGCAACTGGGCCTCTTTCGACGCGCTGCTGCGCACGCTGACCACGCTGCGCGAGGACGAGACGATGCTGGTGCAGTCCGGAAAGCCGGTCGGGGTCATGCGCACGCACGAGTGGGCGCCCCGGGTGCTGCTGGCCAACTCCAACCTGGTCGGCGACTGGGCGAACTGGGACGAGTTCCGCCGGCTCGACGCGCTCGGCCTGATCATGTACGGCCAGATGACCGCGGGCTCGTGGATCTACATCGGCACGCAGGGCATCCTGCAGGGCACCTACGAGACGTTCGCAGCCGTCGCCGCCAAACTGTGCTCAAAGGGCTCCGCCGACGCGGACGCGGTCGGCGGCTCGCTGGCCGGGACGATCACGCTGACCGCCGGGCTCGGCGGTATGGGCGGCGCGCAGCCGCTCGCGGTGACGATGAACGACGGCGTCGCGATCTGCATCGACTGCGACCCGCGCGCGATCACCCGCCGGATCGAGCACCGGTACCTCGACGTGCGTGCCGACTCGCTGGACGACGCGCTGCGGCTCGCGATCGAGGCCCGCGACGCGCGCCGCCCGCTCTCCATCGGCGTGCTCGGCAACGCCGCGGAACTGGTCCCAGAGCTGCTTGCACGAAACGCGCCGATCGACATCGTCACCGACCAGACCTCGGCGCACGACCCACTGTCGTATCTGCCGCTCGGCGTCGCGTTCGAGGACATGAAGACCCTGGCCGCGGCGAAGCCGGAAGAGTTCACGGCGCGGGCCCGCGAGTCGATGGCGAAGCACGTCGAGGCGATGGTCGGCTTCCAGGACGCCGGGGCGGAGGTCTTCGACTACGGCAACTCGATCCGCGGCGAGGCGAAGCTGGCCGGGTACGCCCGCGCGTTCGACTTCGCCGGGTTCGTGCCGAAGTACATCAGGCCGCTGTTCTGTGAGGGCAAGGGCCCGTTCCGGTGGGCGGCGCTGTCCGGCGACCCGAAGGACATCGCGGTGACGGACCGCGCGGTGCTCGACCTCTTCCCCGAGAACGAGCCGCTGGCCCGGTGGATCCGGCTGGCCGGCGAGCGAGTGCACTACCAGGGGTTGCCGGCGCGGATCTGCTGGCTGGGCTACGGCGAGCGGGATCGGGCCGGGCTGCGCTTTAACGAGCTGGTCGCGTCGGGTGAGGTCCAGGCGCCGATCGTGATCGGCCGCGACCACCTGGACTGCGGCTCGGTGGCGTCGCCGTACCGGGAGACCGAGGCGATGCTCGACGGCTCGGACGCGATCGCCGACTGGCCGCTGCTCAACGCGATGGTGAATGTGGCGTCCGGCGCGTCGTGGGTATCCATCCATCATGGCGGCGGCGTCGGCATGGGCCGGTCGATCCACGCCGGGCAGGTGTCGGTGGCCGACGGCTCGCCGCTGGCCGCGCGGAAGCTGGAACGGGTGCTGACCAACGATCCCGGCATGGGTGTGATCCGGCACGTGGACGCCGGATACGAACGGGCGGCCGAGGTCGCCGAGCAGCGCGGTGTCCGCATCCCGATGGAGGAGGGACGGCCCGGTGTCTGAATGGAACGTGTCCGACAAGAACGTGTCGCCTGAAAAGAATGTGTCCGACCAGAGTGCGCCGCGGGAGCCGTGATGAGCGAGGTCGCGGAGGCGACCGGATTCGCCGGGCTGTGGTCGTCGCTGCTCGCGATCGGGCGCGACGCGGACAGCGGCGGCTATCGCAGGTTCGCCTGGAACGCGGCCGATCTGGCGTGCCGGGAATGGTTCGCCGCGCAGGCCGCCGAGCGCGGCCTGGCCGTGGAGACCGACCGCAACGGGAACCAGTGGGCGCGCTGGGAGCCCGACGCGCCCAGCACTGTTAAGCACGGCACTGCTAATACAGCGACCAACGGCGGGTCCGGCGCGCTGGCGATCGGCTCGCACCTGGACTCCGTGCCGGACGGCGGTGCCTTCGACGGACCGCTCGGCGTCATCTCCTCGCTCGCCGCCGTGGATCTGCTGCGCTCGCGCGGCTGGCGTCCGGCGCGGCCGGTGCTGATCGCCAATTTCGCCGACGAGGAGGGCGCACGCTTCGGCGTCGCCTGTGCCGGATCGCGGCTGCTGTCCGGTCTTCTCGACGCCGATAAGGCACGCGGGCTGTGCGACACCGACGGGATACGCCTTGCCGCCGCGATGGAGCGGGCCGGTCAGGATCCGGATGCGCTCGGCCCGGACCCCACACGCCTAAGGGACATCGCCGCCTTCGTCGAGCTGCACATCGAGCAGGGCCGGGCGCTGGCCGACCGCGACGCCCCGGTCGGGGTGGCGTCGGCGATCTGGCCGCACGGCCGCTGGCGCTTCGACTTCACCGGCGAGGCGAACCACGCCGGGACTACCGCCCTCGACGAACGCCGCGACCCGATGCTGACGTACGCGCACACCGTCCTGTCCGCGCGGAAGAAGGCGCGGCTCGGCGGGGCGCTGGCCACCTTCGGCAGGCTGCGCGTGGAACCCAACGGCACCAACGCGATCCCGTCGCGCGTGCAGGCGTGGCTCGACGCCCGGGCGCCGGACGAGGCCGCGCTCGACGCGGTGATCCGGGAGGTCCACGCGGCCGCGGTGGAACGCGCGGGACGGGACGGAACAGCGGTCGCGCTCGAAAACGAGTCCCTCACCCCGGTCGTCGAGTTCGACCACGCGTTGCGCGACCGCGTGTCGAAGGCGCTCGCGCTCGAGTTCGGCGCGGTGCCAGTCCTGCCCACCGGCGCGGGACACGACGCGGGGATCCTGGCCGCCGCGGTCCCGACCGCGATGCTGTTCGTGCGCAATCCGAGCGGCCGGTCGCACACGCCCGCGGAGCACGCGGAGACAGCGGACTGCCACGCGGGCGTCCTCGCGCTCGCCGACGTCGTGGCCGATCTCGCGGGAGGAGAGTCCGGATCCTGATGACTGAACACGGGAGCGCCGCGACCGGCGGGGGTTCGCGCGGGGGCGGCGCCGACAAGCAGCAGTGGTACGCCGAGGCCGCTTACGTGGGCGGCATGGTGGAGACGAACGTCCTCATCGAGACGGCCGGAGACCGGATCACCGCCGTGACCCCGGCGACCACTCCGCCGCCCGACGCGGTGCGGCTGCCCGGCCTCACCCTGCCGGGACTGGCCAACGCCCACTCGCACGCCTTCCATCGCGCGCTGCGCGGCCGCACCCAGGCGGGCGAGGGCACCTTCTGGACCTGGCGCGAGCAGATGTACGAGGCGGTCGCGGGCCTCGATCCGGAGACCTATCTGGAACTGGCGACCGGGGTGTTCGCCGAGATGGCGCTCGCCGGGATCACCGCGGTCGGCGAGTTCCACTACGCCCACCACGACAAGGGCGGCAAGTGGTATCCCGACCCGAACGCGATGGGGCACGCGCTGATCGAGGCCGCGCGCGCCGCCGGGCTCCGGATCACTTTGCTCGACACCTGTTATCTGACCGGCGGCATCGGCTCCGCGCTCAATCCGACGCAGCGCCGCTTCTCCGACGGCGACGCGGACACGTGGGCTTCGCGCGTCGAAGATCTGCGCGGGGCGTACCTCGACGCGTCGGACGTCATCGTCGGCACCGCGATCCACTCCGTGCGCGCGGTGCCTAAGGATCAGCTCGGCACGGTGGCCGCGACGGCGGCGAGGTTCGGGGCACCGCTGCACGTTCATCTCTCCGAGCAGCGCAAGGAGAACGACGACTGCCTGGCCCGCTACCGCCTTACGCCCGCGCAACTGCTCGACACCTGCGGCGCGCTCGGGCCCGGCACCACGGCCGTGCACGCGACGCATCTCTCCCAGGCCGACGTGGAACTGCTCGGCGATTCAGAGACCTGTGTCTGCATGTGCCCCACCACGGAACGGGATCTGGCCGACGGCATCGGCGCGGCGCGCACCCTGTTCGAGGCCGGGGCGCCGATCGCGCTCGGCTCGGACAGCCACGCCGTCATCGACCTGTTCGAGGAGGCGCGGGCGATGGAGCTGGACGAGCGGCTGCGCACCGAGCGGCGCGGGCACTGGCCGTCCGCGGACTTGATCGAGGCGGCGACGCAGGCCGGGCACGAGTCGCTGGGCTGGGCGGACGGCGGGCGGCTGCACGCCGGAGGGCTGGCGGACTTCGTCACCGTCGGCCTCGACTCGATCCGGCTGACCGGCACGACCCCGGACGTCGCGGCCGAATCGGTGGTTTACGCGGCCACGGCGGCGGACGTCCGGCATGTCGTGGTGGGCGGGCGGATCGTCGTGCGCGACGGTGTCCACATGCTTGTGGACAACGCTCCGCGGCGGCTCGGCGACGCGATCCGCGCGGTCTACCGCCGTTCGCTGACGAAGAGCCCGTATGACGGGCGCGCACATGGCTAGCAGAGCCCTGCTTGTAACAGAGATCGGCGAATTAGTCACA
>NZ_DASZGI010000381.1:0-6040 GCF_035938995.1 Actinocrinis sp. | reverse complement strand
CCGAATCCACGGTCAAGACACACGTCAGCCGCGCCCTCGCGAAGATCGGCGCCCGCGACCGCGTCCAGGCCGTCATCATCGCCTACGACGTCGGCCTGGTGGGCCCGCGCGGCTGAAGTTCTCGTGCGAAAGCTGTCACGCCCACCTCAAGGCCGGCCGCGGCACCGCTAGCGAAACTCCCATAAGTCGAGTTATCATAAGTTGATTTATGGGAATCGAAGCGCGGGAGGCCCGTCCATGCCGCTGCCCAGGCCGGCCGAAATGTTCGACCGAACCCACGAGTGGTCCGCCCTGAGCGCCTTCGCCACAGATGAACGCCAGGGGGCCGCTCTCGGCGTCGTCTCAGGTCGGCGACGGCAAGGCAAGACCTTCCTGCTTCGGGCGCTGTGCCGGGCAACCGGCGGCTTCTATTTCGCAGCGGACGAGGCGACAGACGGGGAGTCGCTGCGCCAGGTCGGCACACTGCTCGCGGAGTATCTGCGCTCGCCTGCTCCCTTGGCGTTCGACGACTGGCGCGCGGTCTTCGATGCGATTCTGGCGCTGGGGCGCGAACGGGCCGTCTCGGTCGTGATCGACGAGTTTCCCTACCTTGCCCGGGCGAACCCGCGCTTGCCGTCGATCGTCCAGAACGCGCTCGCGCCGCTGCGCAGCGAGCGGGATTCCAGCCGCACGCGGCTTCTGCTCTGCGGCTCGGCGATGTCATTCATGGGCAGCTTGCTCAGCGGCGACGCGCCTCTGCGCGGGCGCGCCGGCCTCGAACTGGTCGTGCCGACACTGGACCACCAACGTGCCGCCGAATTCTGGGACATCAGCGACCCGACCACCGCGCTGAAGGTGAACGCCGTCGTCGGTGGCACACCGGCCTACCGCCGGGAATACGCGAGGGACGACACCCCGAAGAACCCAGCGGATTTCGACGCATGGATCCTGCGCACCGTCCTGTCCCCCACCAGCCCGCTGTTCCGTGAGGCACGGTATCTGCTGGCTGATGAACCCGAACTTCACGACACCAACCTCTACCACTCCGTGCTAGCGGCCATCGCCGTCGGAAACGCCAATCGCGGCGGTATCGCCTCGTATCTCGGTCGCAAGTCCGGGGACCTGGCTCATCCGCTAAACGTCCTGGAGGACTGCGGGCTCATCACCAAGGAACCCGACGCCTTCAAGGACAATCGGACAGAATTCCGGATCAACGAACCGCTCGTCGCCTTCTATCACGCCGTCATGCGTCCGATCTGGTCAGATCTGGAACACACCCGCGACGCGACAAGGCTGTGGCAGCGCAGCCAGCAACGATTCGTCGGCAACGTCCTCGGCCCACACTTCGAGCACGTCTGCCGTCACTGGACGCGTCATCTCGCTCCGAATGGATTGTTCGACGGCTACCCCCATCGTGTGGAACACGGCACGGTGAACGATCCGGCGAACCGGACCAGGTACGAGGTCGACGTCGTCGCCTTCGGTCTGGACGACGACAATCGACAGCCGCTGCTCGCGATCGGAGAGGTGAAGTGGGGCGAAGTCATGGGCTTGACCCATCTCGAGCGTCTGCGACGTATCCGTGCCCTGCTCACGGCGCAAGGCAGGCTCGGCGCCGAGTCCGCCAAGCTCGCCTGCTACGCCGGGGCGGGGTTCACTGACGACCTTCGCAAGGCGGCGACTGAGAACCCGGAGGTCCTGCTCATCAGTCCGGAAGACCTTTACCGGCGGGTTGAGGGCTCCGAGTGAAGAACCGGCGTGCCTTCTCGCGGAGCGCGGTCCGCTGGTCGGCCGCAGGGCGAAGGTAAGCTCGCGGGGTGATCAGAATCATCGCGGGCAGGTACGGCCGGCGGGTCATCCGGACGCCGGCGGGCGCCTCGACCCGTCCGACGAGCGACCGGGTCCGCGAGTCGCTGTTCGGCTCGCTGGAGTCGCTGGTGGAGCTTTCGGGCGCGGCGTTTTTGGACCTGTACGCGGGGTCGGGGGCGATCGGGTTCGAGGCGCTTTCGCGGGGCGCGGCGCAGGTGACTTTCGTGGAGCGGGACGGCGATGCGGTGAAGGTGATTCGCGAGAATGCCAGGGTACTGGGGGCGGAGGCTGCGTGCCGGGTGGAGGCCGTGGGCGTGGAGAAGTTCCTTGGGCGGCCGGCGGCGGGGGCCATGGATGTGGTGTTCCTGGATCCGCCTTATGCACAGTCGGTCGACTCGGATCTGCGTTTGTTGACGGCCAACGGATGGCTCGGTCCCGAGAGCGTTGTCGTGGTCGAACGGGACACTCGGTCCGCGTCACCGGAGTGGCCTGGCGGCTTGGAGCTGGTGGCGCAGAAGGCGTACGGAGAGACAGGGCTCTGGTATGCGCGGGCGGTTGACGTCGCGTGAACCCGGCGGTTGACACAGAGCGGGAGGTCGCGGACCGAGTCCATCTGGAGAGCCTGCCGGGCGTGGTCGAGCGCTTGCTGCAGCAGTGCCATGATCTGGGCGCGCCCCTGCTGACCGGGATCCATCGCGTCGAGGACTCGGTCGTTGCGGATCTGCGCGGACCACTGGGGCCGGTGGCGGAGCTTCGGATGTACTCGGCGCTGTCGGTGGTGCTGGGCGCGTATGAGGAGAACCGGGGGGACGAATACGAGGGCGCGCTTCGCCTTTTGGCGGATTCACGGCGTAGTGGGGTGCTCAGCGCTGTCGCGATGGATGCGGCTGAGGCGTCGACGGTCGAGCAGGTGGGCTTCCGGATTGATCCGCTGGTGGACAGATGGAAGTTGCGAGATCTGCTTGAGGAGCGGTTGGGATGGGTCAACGCTCCACACGCGTGGCAGGTCAACATCACACGACGGGGCGATCTGCTGCTGGCACAGGTGGGACCGCTCTACCACTCAGCCCGGTTCGCACCGATGGAACGGATCCCCGCCTCGACGAACCCGTTGATCGCGGCGCTGATGGTGCAGTTCGCGAAGCCGGAGCCCGGGCAACTCGTGTACGACCCCTTCTGCGGGGCCGGGACGCTGCTGGTCGAGGCGGCGGCGCTGGGCCGGGATCTGCGCCTGGTGGGCGGCGACATCTCGGCGCGGGCGCTGGCGGCCGCCGCGGCGAATCAGAAGACGCTGTTTCCGGACGGCGCTCTGGTGCGGGCCGACGCGACCGCGATGCCGTTGCGGACGGAATGCGTGGATCGCGTGGTGTCCAACATCCCGTTCGGCAAGCGGGTGGGGTCGCACGGCGCGAACATCGAGCTCTATCCGGGGTTCCTGAGCGAGCTGGGCCGGGTGCTGCGGATGGACGGACGCGCGGTCGTGCTGACCGATGACAAGAATCTGTTTCGCGCGTCGGTGGAGCGCACGCGCGGGCTTCGGCTGTTGCGTGAGGTGAAGCTCGCGACGGGAGGGCTGCATCCGAGCGCGTTCATCTTGGACCGCACGCGCGCGGCGAAGCGAGCAGCGGGAAGACAACAACGAAGGTAACGAGGGCGGGGCCGCCGATGCGCAGGGCTCAGACGCCGGCCATGCTCGCAACAGGTCGGGCCAGGGTGGCGGACGGAAGGCGGCCGCACCGGTACGCGATATGGCCGCCCGCCGCGCACTGGTGCTCGGTGAAGGGCTCGTTGGCCGCGCCGGGCCAGGCGAGGAGGTGGTTGTGCACGGAGCCCTGGCAGAACGCTGCGAAGGCGGCCGCGGCGTCCGTTCCGCCTGGGGTCCGGCGCAGCGCGTGGAAGGCGAGGACCGGGTCCAGGACGAGCCACCGCCCTTGCTCGCGCACCTCGGCCCACGCGTGCTCAACGCCGACCAGGCCCAGCAGATAGCCCTTGCGCGTGCGGACTTCGAGCCCTGCTTCCAGTGCCCACCGCCGCATGAGCCACGCCGCCACGCCGCTGTCCAGCATTCCGTGCGCTGCGGCGGCTTCGGGGTCGAGGCGCAGCGTGTCCGGCAGCCAGCTGTACTGGTAACGGCCGGTGGTCAGACCGGTCAGAAGCTCGTCGTGGATGCGGCGGACGAGGTCGGTGCGCGGTTGCTCCTGGCGGCCCCGGGTCAGCACGACGGCGATCGCGTCGTTCGGGTTTCTCTCCGACCTCTGATATTCCACGAGCCGTCCGCCGAGCAGTTCGGGCGCGGGCGGCGCGGGTATCGCTCCCCCGCAGTCCGGCGCGGTGCACGGCGCGCCCAGACGCACTCGCCAGGAGCGCTGCGCCGACCAGTCCTCGGGCGTGCCCGTCGCCATCGTCGCGCATCGCTGCTCGTACTGTTCCGCGAGAGAGCGGCCGAGACCTGCCGCGAGCCCCAGGTTCATCACGTCGTAGTAGTCGAAGCGCAGCCCCTCGGGCGTCTCGTCGGCCGGGAATCCCGCACGTACGAGTTCTTCGACAAGGCCGCTGTCGCAACCGAGCCCGCGCGCGGCCTGAGCCAGGTCGAGCGTCGGATGGAAATAGGCCGCGGGTACCGCCCGCAGCCGCTGAACCGCGACGAGCCACTGCCACACTCCGGCAGCCCCGCCCTCCTGCCCCGACACCCTCATGGTTTACCCCCTGTGCGATGTCGGCCCCCGCGCCGACGGCTCCGTTGCCATCGGTCACAGCAGGCTCCGCGTACATCATGCGTCACCGATGATGGACAGTTGCTAAAGCTACGGTGTATTCGAGGCGGTGGCTCAGGAAGCTGCGAACCACACGGTACTGACTGCCCCGGCAATGAGGCAGTAGATCGCGAAAGGCGTCAGCGTGCGCGTGGTGAAGTACCTCGTCAGGAACCTGATCGAGAGGTAGGCGGCCACCCCGGCGGTGAGGAATCCGGCGATCACTTGGCCGTGGATGTGTGCGCCGGCCGGGCCGGTGAGGCTGGGAATCTTGTACACGCCGGCCGCCAAGATCACCGGGGTGGCCAGCATGAAGGAGAAGCGGGCCGCGTCCTCGTGGTCGAGTCCGCGCAGCAGCCCGGCCGCCATCGTGATCCCGGAGCGGCTGATCCCGGCCAGCAGAGCGAGGGTCTGGAAGAGCCCGATGATCGCGGCCTCGCGGTAGCCCAGGGTGTCCAGCTGACGGGATCCCGCGGCCGGCGCGCGGCTCGGAGCCTTGACCGCGCCTGGCGCCGGCGCCTCGTCCGGTCCCGGCACCGGGCGGCGGCGCAGCCGCTCCGCGCCGAACAGGATCAGGCCGTTGATTGTGAGGAAGATCGAGGCGGCCAGCGGTTTCGCGAACAGGGTACGGAAGACGTGCTCGAGCAGCAGACCGCTGATGCCGACCGGGACGGTGGCGACGACCAGCAGCCAGGCGAGCCGTTCGGTCGAGGTCTCAATCCGGCGGGTACGCAGGGTTCTGACGAGCCCCGCGATCACGCGGGCCCAGTCACGCCAGTAGAAGCTGAGCAGGGCCAGCGCGGTGGCCACGTGCAGCGCCACGATGAACGCCAGGTACGGCGAGTCCTCGGATTCCTTGCTGGCGCTCTCGGTGACCAGATGCTCCCACGAGCCCCCGATCCAGGCGGGCACCAGAACGGAGTGGCCGAGGCTGGAGACGGGGAAGAGCTCGGTCACCCCTTGCAGGAGACCGATGATGACGGCCTGCAGATAGGTCAGCCCGGTCACAGAAGGCCCCCTTGCCCGGTGCTCGTGACGCGCCGGCTCCCTGGAATAGCCGCGCTCGGCGGCACACCCGGTTCGCGGCGCCCCGGCCACCCGACCGGGACATCGCGAACCTACTCCCGGACGGCCGCTCGCGGCATCGGCTTGTCTGTTATTCACCCGTTGCTTGTGAGCGGTTCACGCCCGGCGGCGCACGCCGGGAGCGCGGGCGCTGTGGCGGTCGCGCGGTCCTGACACACCGCGCCGCTTAGTTTCTCGGCCTTTCGGCGTTCAGGCGATGGACACGGTGCGGCCGAACAGGGTTCTTGCGCTGGGCGCCGCGCGAACCTACTTTCCGGTAACGAACGCCCCCCTATTCGGCGGCAGCTGCGCCGCACGACCCACAGGAGCGAATTCGTGACGTCAGAACACACCGAGGAACCACGGGACCGGGCGGCGGGGACCGGCGACGACGGCGAGCACAACGTCTCGCGCCGCGGACTGATCGCCGGGGC
>NZ_DASZGI010000380.1:0-9861 GCF_035938995.1 Actinocrinis sp. | reverse complement strand
GGCCGCCTGATCCGCTGCGCGGCGCGACGCAGCGGCGGCACCTGCGCCGCCAAGAGCAGACTGCTGATGCCGAGCGCGCCTCCGGCCACGACGGGGAGGTGCTTGACCGCGGCGTGATGGCGGTACCGGAAGTCCGAACCGTACTCCGGCAGCGCCGCCGCCGAGCGCGCCACGACATGCGTGTCCATCACCGGAAGCGGGACCGCCCAGGCCTTTGCCGCACCCGACCACTCGAAGCGGCCCGCCCTGGAGCTGATCCGGCGGCCCGCCGGACGGGGTTCGGCCGCGCGCCGCCGCTTGGCCGTGGCCGCGACCGATGCGGGACGGGCGGCCGAGTTCAGCAGGGACGCGAGGGTTCCCCCGGAGAACGTGCCGTGTGCGCGTACGAACCCGTCGATGGCGACCGGCAGGTCCTTTGGCAGCTGGCGCAGCGTGAACAGCACCCCGAGATCGGTCGGGATCGAGTCGAAGCCGCAGGCGTGCACGATCCTGGCCCCGGTGCGCTCGGCCGTCGCGTGGTGGCGCAGATACATCAGGTCGACGAACTCTGGTTCGCCGGTCAGGTCAACGTAGTCGGTCCCTGATTCGGCGCACGCGGCTACCAGCGGCTCGCCGTAGGAGAGGTATGGACCCACCGTGGTGATCACCACGCGGGTGCTCTCGGCTACGGCCCGGATCGAGGCCGGGTCCGTCGCGTCGGCGGCGAGTAGCGGCAGGTCGGCGAGCGCCGCGTCCGTCTCGGCGAGCCGCTCCCGCACCCGTTCAAGCTTTGCCCGGTCCCGGCCCGCGAGCGCCCACCGGCCTTCCTTTGGCATATTCCGGGCCAGATACTGAGCGGTCAGCTCGCCAGCGAAGCCCGTAGCGCCGAACAACACGACATCGTGTGGGTGATCGTTAGGCATGCGCGCAGTATTACGCCGCGCGACAGCGTTCGCCTCAGCCAGATGGCGGAGAAAAACCGCTCGGGTTTCCTACTCGCGAGTACGGGTTCGTATGTCAGGGGCGGTCGCCCGGCGCACGCGCGACGCCAGCACGCGACGTCGCGCATACCTCACATGTCTCGACCGGCTACGGGTACTCGATCCGACCATCCGAAACCTCGAACGGAGGATCGCCATGCAGAGCACGCGCAGCTACTTCCGCAGGACCCCGTACCGCCGCCGACGTCACTACCGCGGTCCGCGCCGCCGGCCGCGGCGGATCTCCGATCTGCAGATTATCGCCATGATGCTCCTGATCATCATCATCGCGTGGTTGATCAGTTCGCACTGAGGCTGATTGAGCCCGACCGCGCAGCGCCGCACGAGTGTCGTCCGAGACGGCTGTCGGCGGTCGGGGGCACGATGGTGGGGTGCGGATGGCGCTGGCTGCGGAGACGGCGGCCGTCGGCGCCGGAGACCGGAACCATCCCGGCTGGATCCAGGCGCTGACGGACGACGGCATGCCGCTGGGCCCGCCCGAACACGCCGAGGACCTGCCCGCCGCCGTGGCCGAGCGCGAACGGGAAGTCGGCCCGCGGTGGGTCTGGGCCTCCGGCGAGGATGACTACAGCCTTCTGGTCCGCGCCGGCGTGCGGGTCGCCCGGTGCCACGACGCGGCGCTCGTCGAGGTGATCCTGCTCGGCCGTGAGGGGCGGCACGAGGCGCCTCACTCGCTCGCCGCCGCCTCGGCCCGGCTGCACGGGCTGCCGGCGCCCCCGGATTCGCCGCGGGCCGCCCCGGAAGAGCAGTCAGCCCTCTTCGGCCTCGACGCCGCTGCCGATGCCCCAGACGCCGCGCACCGGCTGCGTATGCTCGTCGAGGTCTACGCCGATCAGGTGCAGCGGATCGCGGCGCAGGAGCGCGAGGCCCCGGGCCTGCGGCTCCTGGCGGCGGCTGAGTCGGCGGGCGCGCTGGTGGCCGCCGAGATCGCCGCGGATGGCCTGCCGTGGCGCGTGGACGTGCACGACGCGGTGCTCTCCGAAATGCTCGGGCCGCGCCCCTTCGGCGACGCGCGCCCGGCGAAACTCGCGGACCTGGCGGTGCGGGTCGGCGAGGCCTTCGGACACGCCCCGGGCCGCGGGTTCAATCCCGATTCGCCGGGCCAGGTCCTGAAGGCGCTGCGCTACGCCGGATTCCAGGTCTCCTCGACCCGGGCCTGGCACCTACGTGGCCTGAATCACCCGGGCGTGGAACTGCTACTGGAGTACAAGGAACTCTCCCGCCTGCACACCGCGCACGGCTGGACGTGGCAGGACAACTGGATCAGGAACGGCCGGTACTACCCGGAGTACGTCGTCGGCGGAGTCGTCACCGGCCGCTGGGCCACCCGCAACAGCGGCGCCCTGCAGATCCCGCGGATCATGCGCCGCGCCGTCGTCGCGGATCAGGGCTGGAAATTGGTGGTCGCCGACGCCGGGCAACTCGAGCCGCGGGTCCTGGCCGCCGTGTCCGGCGACACCGGATTGGCGCGCGCCGCGGGCGAGGGCGACCTCTACGCCGCACTCGCCGCAGAGGCCTTCGACGGCGACCGGGCGGCCGCGAAGCTCGGCCTGCTCGGTGCGATGTACGGGCAGACCAGCGGCGGCATCGGGCCGCTGCTCGCGGTGCTGCGCACCCGATTCCCGGCCGCGATGGGCTTCGTCGAGGAGGCGGCGCGCGCGGGGGAGTCCGGGCGGGTGGTGCGCTCGCGCCTCGGCCGGGCCTGCCCGGCTCCGTCGCGGCGGTGGCGCGCCGCCGTCACCGGAATGGGCGGGGAGGAAGAGCGGGCCGAGGAGGGCGGTGTCGGCGAACCAGGGTTCGACGACGCTGAGGCTGACGGCGAGGGCGACGCGGCAGCGGACTTCGGGCGGCAGTCGGCTCAAGCGGCGCGGGCGCGAGGCCGGTTCACCCGCAACTTCGTCATCCAGGCCACCGCCGCCGAGTGGGCCCTGGTCTGGCTCGCGCTGCTGCGGCGCGAACTCGCCGCGCTCGCCGCGGCGAATCCTGGGTTGCCCGCGCCGCGCCTGGTGTTCTTCGTCCACGACGAAGTGGTCGTGCACACCCCGCAGGAGGTGGCGGCGGAGGTCGCCGAAGCGGTGACCACGGCGGCGGACCAGGCCCGGCTCTTCGTGTTCGGCCCGACGCCGGTGCGGTTCCCGTTGGTCACGGCGGTCGTCGACTGCTACGCCGACGCCAAGTGAGTACGGACGTCGCGGCACAGGGCGCGGTGCGGTGCCGTGCGTGTCCGATAAACCATTCCGTAGCCTCGGCGAGGCCCGGCTAGGGTCGTTCGCATGACCGATATTCGAGTGTTGCATCGCCGTGCGCTACAGGTCTCCGTCGACGCGGTGAACCGGGTGCGCCCCGACCAACTGGCAGTGCCGACGCCGTGCTCGGAATGGGATCTGGGCCGGCTGCTGGCGCACATGACCGGCCAGAACCACGGATTCGCGGCGGTCGCGAGGGGCGAGAGCAGTGACCTGTCGGTGTGGCGGGATCGGCCGGTCGGCGACGACCCGGGCGGCGCGTACGCCGCGTCGGCCACGGACGTCGCCGCCGCCTTCGCCGAGGACGGCTTGCTGGAGCGCCGTTTCTGGCTTCCGGAGATCCGCGACGACGGGACGTTCCCGGCCACCCTGGGCGTCAGCTTCCACTTGGTGGACAGCGTCGTTCACGCATGGGACGTGGCGCGATCGCTCGGCGACCCCGTCGAATTCGACGACGAAGTGCTGGCCGCGGCGCTGCGGATCTCCGAGCAGGTCCCGGACGGCGAGAACCGCGAAAAACCCGGCGCGGCCTTCAAGCACGGGCTCGCGGTCGCCGCCGACGGCTCACCCCTCGACCGGATCCTCGCGCTCCTCGGCCGCGCACCAGACTGGAAGGCCGCTTAACCGCACCTCGAGCCCAGGCGGGCGGCGGCGGTGGCACAATCCCGCCAATCCGCCGGCGGCACCGGCGAACCTCTCGCGCCACGCGGGTGGCCTGGCTATACGATGCGCGGATCCAGCGTATGCGTGTCGGCCGGCTGCAGCAGACCACCCTGGAGTCGTGCCGGTATATTCCCTATGAAGTATTGACATATTGGCCAGACGCGGCATGGTGGTCGTGGTGGCGTGGAGAATCAGAGCTCTCATTCACGTGCGCCGCGCCGCCCCGCGCCCCCGGAAGGGACCTGGCCCGTGCTCACGTTCGTACCGCTCGCCGGCTTCTTCGGCGCCGGCAAGACCACGACCCTGATCTCGGCCGCGGTCGCGCTCCAGCGTTCCGGGCGGCGGGTCGCGGCGATCACCAGCGACCAGGGACTGGACCTGGTGGACACGCAGCTGGCCCGCGGCGCCGTGGACGAGGTCGCCGAGGTCGCCGGGGGCTGCTTCTGCCGCAGGTTCGACGAGCTGGCCGCCCTCGTCGCCGATCTCGCCGGCTCGGGGCGCGCGGACGTGGTCCTGGCCGAGGCCGTCGGCAGCTGCTGCGACCTGCGCGGCGCCGTTCTGAGCCCGCTGCGCCAGCGCTTCGGCCGCCGAATCCGCATCGCGCCGCTCACCGTCCTGGTCGATCCGGCGCGCCTCGCCGCGTTTCCCGACCACGCGCGGCCCTGTCAGCGCGGCGGTCCGTGTGCGCAACTGCGTTCCCTGTTCCGCTGTCAGCTCGCCGAGGCCGACGTCCTCGCCCTCAACAAGACCGAACTGCTCGGCCCGCAGCGCACCGCGGAGCTGGTCGGGCGGCTCGCCGCGGCGTACCCCGCCGCCGTGCAGCCCTACAGTGCGCTGACGGGCGACGGCCTCGACGCGTTGCTCGCCCGCGTCGTTCCAAGCCGTCGCGGCATCGGCAAGCACCACGCTCTCGACACCGCGGCCCGGCAGACCGTCCCGTTGATCGAGGAAGAGAGCTGCGACCAGTGCTGCGCCCTCGGCGGAAAGCTGGCCGGGATGAACCAGTCCTTCCAGGTGCACGCGATCGACGCCTCTTTCGACGCGGTCGCGTGGGGAGGTGCGGCGCTGCGGTACCTGTCGGACTGGTGCGCGCGTAGCGGCATTCTGTTAGGACACGCGAAGGTGACCGTCCGCACCGCCTCGGGGATGGCGAAGCTCAGCGTGACCGAGCCCGGCGTGGTCCCCCGCGCGGACCGGACGGCGGCCGGCCCGGTCGGGCTCGGAGCGGCCACACTGAACGTGCGCGCCGCCTGCCAGCCCGCGGCGCTCGGTGCCGCCGTCAGCAACGCGGTGCGTGCCGCCGACACGGTCGCCGGCACCGTCACCTCGGCGGCGGCTCACGTGCCCTTCGAGGCCGAGTGCCCGGCCAGCTGCTGCGTGCCCCTCGAGCGCTAGTCCAGACGTGCGGCCCAGGTCAGCGCACCGGCGAGGTGGGCGCGGAAGGCGGCGTCCGCGTACGCCTCGTCCGCGTGGCCGAGCGAGGTGTAGAAGGAGCGGCCGCCACAGTTCTCATGACACCAGATCAGCGGGTGGTCGATGCCCATGCGGCCGTCCTCGTACGTGCGCTCGTCCACTGATGCCAGAACGCGTACGTTTCCGCGCGGATTCGAGGAGAACTCGTACCACTCGTCGGTCCAGGGCCACTGTCCGGGCAGGTGCGCGGTAGCCGGGTGGCGCTGGTCCTCCAGCGTGACGACCCCCGGCTGGAGCTGCGGATGCCTGGTGAAGCGGGCGCCGATCAGGTCGCCGAAGAAGTCCCAGCCGGTCTCGGTGTTCGCCGCCGAGTGCACACCGAGGAAACCGCCGCCGTCCAGGACGAAGTCGGCGAGCGCGGACCGGCCCTCGTCGGTCAGCACGTCTCCGGTGGTGGACAGGAAGACCACCACCCTGTAGCGGGCCAGATTCGCCTCGGTGAACTCTCCGGGGTCCTCGGTGGCGTCCACCGCGAAGCCCGCGTCCGCGGCCAGGTCTTTCAGGGCGGCGATCCCGGCGGGTATCGACGCGTGACGGTATCCGGTCGTACGTGTGTACGCGAGCGCGCGATGCATTGGGGACATCCTAGGGCCGGACGAGCGGTGCGGTAGTGACCGCGGGTGGTAGCAATGGTGGATATTAGTGACCGGGCGCGCTAGGCGTATGCGAGGATGCCGGGCGTGAACGATCACGGCTTTGCGCCCGGCGGTCCCGCCCCGGTCTGGGTCGTGGCCGGAGCGCCCGGCGCGGGGAAGAGCACCGTCGCCGCGCTGCTCGCGGCACTCCTCGAACCGCACCCGGCGGTGCTGGACAAGGACACTGTATACGGGTCTTTCGTCGCAGCGGTGCTCGCAGCTGCCGGACGCGACCCCGGCGAGCGCGAAGGCCCCTGGTACGACGAGCACGTGAAAGCGCACGAATACGGCGGGCTGACCGCGACCGCGCGCGAAATCCGCGAGAACGGCTGTTCGGTGCTCCTGGTCGGCCCTTTCACCGGGCGGATCCGCGACCCGCGGCAGTGGGCGGCGTGGACCGAGGAACTGGGCGGAGGCACGGTTCGGCTGGTGTGGGTCGGCTGCGACCCCGAAGTGTTGCGTGGACGCATTCTCGCGCGCGGCAGCGCGCGCGACGGCGGGAAGCTGACCGCGTACGCCGCGTTCGTCGAGCGGATGCGCCCTCACGTTCCGCCGCCCGTCGACCACATCGCGATCGAGAACACCGCCGCCGGACAGGCGGAACTCGCGCGGCGGGTCGAGGCGGCGGTGCGTGCCGCCGCAGTGTGAGACAAACGCGGTGCGAGACGAATGCAGTGTGAGACAAACACCGTGAGGCAAAGTGCGAACATCGTCGATGGCGGCGCCGTTTCGCCATAAGCTGATTTCCGCTCGAGGCAGAGAACGGAGAACGACATGATCACCGTCGCGCAGGTCAGCGACGTCCACATCGGAAACTCCGGCCCCGGCGAGGAGCGGGCGCGCCGGGTGTTCGCCCGGCTGGCGCGCCTGGTCGAGCCGATCGACGCGGTCCTGGTCACCGGCGACATCGCGGACCACGGCGCGCCGGGAGAGTACGAGATCGTCCGCGAACTGTTCGCGTCGCTGCCGGTCCCCGTCCTCAGCTGCCCGGGCAACCACGACGACCGCGCCGCCTACGCGAAGATAGTGCTCGGTCGGCAGGAGCTCGACGGACCGGTCAACCAGGTGGCGGCGGTCGGCGGCGTGGTGTTCGCACTCTGCGACTCGACGGTGCCCGGCGAGAACGGCGGGTACCTCGCCGACGAGACGCTCGCTTGGCTCGATCGGGTCCTGTCCGGCGCTCCGGACGGCGTGCCGGTGTTCGTGGCCTTCCACCATCCGCCGGTCGAGCTGCACTCGCCGTTCATCGACGGCATGCGGCAGACCGGAAGCGAGCGGCTGGCGCAGGTGCTGGCGGGCCACCGCAATGTCGCGGCCGTCTTCTGCGGGCACGCGCACACCGCGGCGGCGACCACCTTCGCCGGCCTTCCGCTGCTCGTCTCGCCGTCGGTGATCTCGACCCTGACCCTCCCCTGGGAGGGCGACGGCATCGTGGATCACGAGCCCCCGGCCGCGCTCGCGTTCCACGTGCTCGATGATGCCGGGCGGCTGACCACGCACTTCCGCGTCGTGCTCTGACGCTGAGCTCTGTTACGGCCCGACTAACTTCTAAGACCCATGACAACACTCGCGTCCCCTGACGCGCCGTCCGCCTCAGACGCGTGGGACGCGCTGCGGTCTTCGGCTGGAGCGACGGTGAGCACCGGCGCGGACAGCGGCCCGGAGACCCGCAGCTTGTAGCCGAGGCCCGGCCACCCGACGACCTGTACATCGGCGGCCGGGGCGAGCTTGCGGTCGGCGTGCAGCGTCTGGCGTACCACCGCGACCCTGCGGCCGCCCGCCGCGACCGTCGCGGTGCCGAGCGTCGACCGGGCCGCGACGACCAGTCGCCGCGCCGCGTCCAGGGCGTGCGGAAGGATCGTCGAGCTGGTGCCCGGCTGCCCAAGGACGACCCCGTAGACATGCTCGGTGCGGCCCGCCAGCGGCACGTCGGCGGAGAACATCAGGCACCCGCCGGCGGCGAGGGTGGAACCCGTCTTGATTCCGGTCACCCCGTCGTGGCCGAGGAGCGTGTTGTAGTTCTTGACGGTCCCGGCCACCGGGATGACCGCGGACTTCTGCGCGACGATCTCGGCGAACGTGGTCAGGCCCATGACGGCGCGGGCGATCAGCAGCTGGTCCGGCGCGGTCGAGACGGTAGCCCGGTCGAGGCCCGAGGGATCGGTGTACGTCGTGTGGGTCATCCCGAGGCGCGCCGCCGCGCCGCGCATCCGGTCGACGAAAGCGTCCACACCGCCTGCGTCCCAGCGGGCCAGGATCTGCGCGACGTTCCCGGCGGAGGCGAGCAGCAGCGCCTGCAGCGCCTGACGCTCTGTCAGCACCTCGCCGGTGTTCACCGGGACGACGGACTCGTTGTCGGCGATCTGGCGCGCGTACGCGGCGGCCTCGTCGTGGTCGACCGTGATCGCGGGACCGGCCTGGCCGACGGCGAGAGGGTGGTCGGTCAGCACCTGATAGGCGGTCATGACCTTCGCGAGGCTGGCGATCGGCACCGGCGTCATGACCGGCCCAGACGTCCCGAGATCGCCAACTCCTGCGACCGACACCGCCGCCTGTCCCGCTGCGGGCCAGGGCAGGTGAGGCGCCGCGCCGGGGAAGACGAACGTGGTGGGCAGTTCCTGGACGACGCGCGCGGCGTACGCGGGCGACGCGACGTACGCTCCGACCCCGCCGAAGGACAAGGCGAGCAGCAACGTCGCGGTCCAGAGGATCATCCGCAGACGGCGGCGTCGGCGTCGTTGCCGAGTCTGTGCCTGGCCCTCCGTCAGCGCGTGGTCCGTCTGATCGTCATACTTCTGATCGTCACACTGATGTGCCGGTGCCTGTGCGTGCTCGGCGTCTTGCACTTCCACGTCGACATCTGCGCAGGCCGCCGTCTCGCGCGCCCTCGACCCTCGTCTCGCCACGTATCGCAAAATATGGCAAAACGGTCGAATGCTTCGGGAACGCCGCGCCCCTCGCCTCGAGAGGCACCCTCGCGGCGTACCCGCTCCTGTGCCTACGCCTCGTCCAACATCTCCGCGATCGCCGCGTCGACGTCCAGGTGCGCCCACTCCTTCCCGACCGGCACCGCCGCGTACGCCCACCGCAGGAAATGCCGCAGGTCGGCACTGGGGAACTCGATCAGCGCGGTGCCCTGCGGCGAGCAGAACTCGATCATCGTGCGCCCCGGCGCGCACGGCCATATGTGCACATCTCCGTCGCCGGACGGGAAGCGCAGCCCGAGGTCGAGCAAGTCGCGCGCGAACACCCACTCCACGTCGCCGCCCTCGAACGAGATCGCGGCCGGGAACGACAGGTGCACGGCGATCGGATCATCACGCTGATAGTGCAGACGCGCGGCGATCGGCTGAGACGTGGCCCGATCCACGACGAGGCGGGCGCTGAGCGACTGATCGACGGTGGTGAGCACGGACGGGCTCCCTTCAGCTGACGCTGCCCTCGAACAAGGGACCGGCCAAACGCACCGTCATTACGGGAGCTTTCCAGCTTATATCTGTGACCTGCGTCACAGATCGATTCGACCACGCTCGCCTATTCATCCGGAGTTTATTCACCGTTTAAGCGGGGCAATCCGGCGAAGCGCTGCGCCGCACGCTGCGGGTACGTCGGCGCGCCTGGTGCGTCCCCGACCGTGTCGCAGTTCGTGCGCTGAGCGGACCGTCGCGTACGGCGCATCTACCGCGGTGTATCTACCACGGCGCATCTACCACCAGCGCAGCTGACGTCTGACGCCGGTTCAGGAGTCGCGGCGCCCGACCCACTCCGGCATCGTCTTGGCGAGTTCGGTACGCGAGCGCACCGACAGCTTGCGGTAGACGCGCGAGAGCGACGCCTCGACCGTCTTCACGCTCAGGTAGCAGG
>NZ_DASZGI010000379.1:0-33278 GCF_035938995.1 Actinocrinis sp. | reverse complement strand
CCCGCCGCCAGCGCGATCGCCGCCGCGAAGCCGAGCGGCAGCACCCACTTGCGGCTGCCTCCGCCGTCGCGCTTGCCGGCGATCGGGAAGCCGTCCTCGTCGAACTTGCCGGCCCGCTCGGCGATCCGCGCGGCGAACGCCGTGCCCGCCGGATCGCGCAGGCTCTCCAGCACCCTCGAACGCACGCCAGGCGGCATGAACGAGTGCGGAAGCTCTTCGTAAAGCCGCAGCGGTCGCCGGGACTTGACCGTCGACGAGCAGCTCGCGCACTTCTCCAGGTGGCGCGCGATCGACTGGAGCCAGCCTTCCACGCCCTTGCCGTCGAGCTCGTCGAACCGCTTGCCGAGCTCCGCCGCCTCCGGGCACTTCGGGTCCCCGGTGCGCGCCGCCAGCACCACGAGCAGCGAGTTCTCCAGGTCCGCCTGCGCCGCGGCGACGTTGTCGGACGCCTCCTGCTCGGCGATCCCGAGCACCCGGCTGAGGTCGCCGTCCACCAGGCGATGCCGGAACGCCAGATCGAGGACCTCGCGGGTCTCCGGCGGCAGCATCGCGTAGCAGTCCAGCGCTATTCGGGCCAGCCGGTCACCGCGCGCCGCGTCGGCGGCGTCCTGCGGAACCTCGTCGCTGATCCCGACCCGACGGCACTCGGCCCGCACCAGCGCGTACAGCCAAGACCCCAGCTCATCGGGACGCCGCAGCTCACGGATACGACCGACGGCGACGATAAAGGCGTCGCGCAGCGCGTCGCCAGCCTGCTTGTGGTCGCCCAAAAGCTCATGACTGTAGGCATACAGTCGCGTTCCGTATATGTCGTAAACCTGGCCGGCCGCGAGGCGGTCCCCGGCCCGCAGCGCCAGTACCAATTCGCGGTCAGTCACGAAAGGAAGGTAAGCCATAGGAAGATATGAGTTCCACTGAGGCGGAAAAACTTCGGGCGTCAAGACCTCATAAATCGGTTCGAACCACCTTCATTCGTCGCGTGTATCTCGGCAGATCGTTCGCACGGCCGACCGAAGGATCCCCACCCTCAGCGCCGTGTCCGATGCCGCCGCGGCGCCGTCTCGTGGCGCCGCCCTGTCGCCCCCGCCCAGTACCGTCGTGACCCATGGCGACCACGAGCAAGACCACCCGCGGATCCGGGCCGCGCGACGCCTTCCGCTGCGCCGAGTGCGGTGCCACGACCGTCAAGTGGGTCGGCCGCTGTCCCGAGTGCCAGGCGTGGGGCACCGTCGAGGAGATCGGCGTGCTGAAGCCGCGCACGGTCAAGGCCGGCCCGGTCTCCGCCCCGGCCCGCCCGATCGGCGAGGTCAGCGCGGCCACCGCCAAGGCCAGGCCGACCGGCGTGCCCGAACTCGACCGGGTGCTCGGCGGCGGCGTGGTGCCGGGCGCGGTCATCCTGCTCGCGGGCGAGCCCGGAGTCGGCAAGTCCACGCTGCTGCTCGAAGTCGCCGCCGCCGGCGCCGAACCGGACCGCCCGGTCCTGGTCGTCACCGCTGAGGAGTCCGCCGCACAGGTTCGTCTGCGGGCGGACCGCATCGGCGCACTCGACCCCGACCTCTACCTCGCCGCCGAGACCGACCTGGCCGCCGTGCTCGGCCACATCGACCAGGTCAAGCCGGCGATGCTGGTCCTGGACTCGGTGCAGACCGTGGCCTCGGCCGAGGTGGACGGCGTCCCCGGCGGCGTCACCCAGGTGCGCGAGGTCTGCGCGGCGCTGATCCGCGTCGCCAAGGAGCGCGACCTCGCGGTGATCCTGGTCGGACACGTGACCAAGGACGGCTCCATCGCCGGCCCGCGCGTCCTGGAACACCTCGTCGACGTCGTCCTCCAATTCGAGGGCGACCGCCACTCCCCGCTGCGCCTCGTGCGCGCGGCGAAGAACCGTTACGGTCCGACCGACGAAATCGGCTGTTTCGAGATGCACGACAGCGGAATCAGGGGCCTGGCCGACCCCTCGGGCCTGTTCCTGTCCCGCCGCGCCGAACCCGTGCCGGGCACCTGTGTCACCGTCACGCTCGAGGGTCGCCGCCCGCTCGTCTGCGAGGTACAGGCACTCGTCGCCCCCTCGAACCTGCCCCAGCCGCGCCGGGCCACGTCCGGCCTCGACTCGTCCCGCGTCTCGATGGTGATGGCCGTTCTGGAAAGGCGCGGGCGGGTACCTCTGGGCAAGCACGATGTCTTCGCGGCAACGGTCGGCGGTGTGCGACTGGTAGACCCCGCCGCCGATCTCGCCGTCGCGATGGCGATGGCGACCGGAACGATTGACAGCCCGCTGCCGCCGACGGTCGTCGCGTTCGGCGAAGTCGGCCTCGCCGGAGAAGTACGCCCGGTGACCGGCCTGGCCCGGCGGCTGTCCGAGGCGGCCCGCCTGGGCTTCCGCACCGCGCTGGTCCCGCGTCTCGCGGACGGCGAAGAGACGCCGCGGATCCCTGAGGGGATGCGCATCGTCCAGGTCGCCGACATCGCGGACGCGCTCGCGACGCTTCACCAGATGATCAGCCGGTAAACTCTGTGACAATCGTCTTCCCACTCAGGAGCGCCATGGCTGCCCACGACCGGGCCGCGGACCACACGCAGCGCGCGACCCTAGCCGCGCTGGCCCCCGGCACGGAGCTGCGCGACGGCCTCGAGCGGATTCTGCGCGGCAATACCGGGGCCCTGATCGTGCTGGGCTTCGACAAGACCGTCGACAGCATCTGCACCGGCGGATTCGTCCTGGACGTCGAGTTCTCCGCGACCCGGCTGCGCGAGCTGTGCAAGATGGACGGCGGCGTGGTGCTCGACCTCGAGTGCCAGAAGATCGTGCGCGCGGGCGTGCAGTTCGTCCCGGATCCGGCGATCCCCACCTCGGAGACCGGCACCCGCCACCGCACCGCGGAGCGGGTCAACCGGCAGACCGGCTTCCCGGTGGTCTCGGTGAGCCAGTCGATGCGGCTCATCGCGCTTTACCACGACGAGAAGCGCACGGTTCTGGAGGACTCGGGCACGATCCTGTCCAAGGCCAACCAGGCGCTGGCCACCCTCGAGCGGTACAAGCTGCGGCTCGACGAGGTCGCCGGGACGCTGTCCGCGCTGGAGATCGAAGACCTGGTCACCGTCCGCGACGTCGCCCAGGTGGCGCAGCGGCTGGAGATGGTGCGCCGGATCGCCGTCGAGATCGAGGGCTACGTCGTCCAGCTCGGCGTGGACGGCCGGCTGCTTGAGCTCCAGCTCGACGAGCTGGTCGCCGGGGTCGAGCCGGACCGGCAGCTTGTGGCCCGCGACTACCTGCCCGAGCGCGCGATCCGCCGCAGCCGGACCGTCGACGACACGCTGCGTGACCTCGACGACCTCACCCACCCGGAGCTGCTCGAACTGGTCACCGTCGCCAAGGCGCTCGGCTTCTCCGGCGGTACCGAGGCCCTGGACGCCGCCGCCTCGCCTCGCGGCTATCGGCTGCTGGCGAAGGTGCCGCGGCTGCCCGGGACGGTCATCGACCGGCTGGTCGACCACTTCGGCGGGCTGCAGAAGCTGCTCGCCGCGTCGGTCGCCGACCTCCAGGCGGTCGAGGGCGTCGGTGAGACCCGCGCCCGGACGGTCCGCGAAGGCCTGTCCCGGCTGGCCGAGTCGTCGATTCTTGAGCGTTACGTGTAATCAGATCAGGTGATTTGCGATCTACCGGCCCCGATTCGTCGGGGCCGGTAGATCGCGCTGAAGCCGCGTTACTGAAGCTGGAACTGCACCGAGGCCGAGGCGACCCCACCGACCGATGCGGCGACCGCGTACGCGCCCGCGCCAACGGTCGGCGGGTTGGGCGGGCAGCCGGTCTGCGACTGCTGCCGATTCCACTTCACCTGCTCGTTGAAACCGTCGCCGGGTCCGAGCACGCGCAGATCGGCCGGCCCGGCGCAGGTGGCGGTCGTCCAGACCGGGGTCGAGGAGTCCACCGACGCGACCGTGACGACGACGCCCTTGCCGGACACGTCGAGGCGGCAGTTGGCCGAGCCCTGGTTGTGCAGTATCACGCTGAAGGTCGGGTTCTGACCCGCCGCGTAGACCGGACTGCCATTCGGCGCCGTCTTGTCGAGCTGGACCGTCACGGACAGCAGGCAGCCGCCAGACCCTGACACGCCGGTGACCGCGCCACCGGTACTGCCGCCGGTGTTGCCACCGGTGCCGCCGTTCGCTCCGCCGGCTCCGGCGGAGCCGCTCGCACCCGCGCCCGGCGAGCCCGTTGGCCCGACGACGGGGTAGGAGTTTATCGGCGGGTAGCCGGTCGCCCCGGCGCTCGGTGTGATTATCCCAGCGCTCGGCGATGCCGACGTAGCGGCGTGTGACCCCGCGCCGGCCGGCGAGCTGCCGGGTCCCGAGCAGCTGTACGCGAGCAGCCCGATCAACACCAACGGGATCCCGACCACGATGATGCGCCGCCGCCAGTACACCGCGGGTGGTTGGGGGCCGACAGGGCGGAGGAAGGATCCCACGGGAGGTCACTTTATTTCATGAACGACATCCGCCAGCGCATTGGCCTCCGCGTGCGTGTTGACAATGCGACCATAGGAGGGATGCCTCCTCAAACCACCCCCACCGCCGCGTCTGAGACCGGTCCGATCTCGTCGAACGCGCCCGAAACGGGGACGAACAACCCAACTCAGAGCGCGAAGAAGCGCCTGCCCGCCGCGCGATCGGCAGCCGCCGCCGCGACCCGGCCACCGGCCGTCGCGCCGGATCGGAATGCGGACCCGAATCTGGACCTGGAAGCGGCCGACGACGTCATCGAGCGGACCCGCGCCTGGTTCGCGGTTCATCGCAGGGATCTGCCGTGGCGGGCGTCCGACGCGGGTGCGTGGGGGGTCATGGTGAGCGAGTTCATGCTCCAGCAGACCCCCGTCAGCCGCGTGCTGCCCGCATACGAGGCCTGGCTCACCCGGTGGCCGACACCGAGCGCGCTCGCGGCCGACGAGCCCGGAGAGGCCGTGCGCATGTGGGGCCGACTGGGCTACCCGCGCCGTGCGCTGCGGCTGCACGGCGCGGCCGCCGCGATCGTCGAGCGGCACGGCGGCGCGGTGCCCGCGGACTACGCCGAGCTCAAGGAGCTGCCGGGGGTCGGCGATTACACGGCCGCCGCGATCGCGTCCTTCGCGTTCGGGCGGCGAGCGGCGGTGCTCGACACGAACGTGCGCCGCGTCCTCGCGCGGGCCTTCTCCGGAACCGAATTCCCGGCCGACGCGGTGAGCGCCGCCGAGCGCGCCCTCGCCGAAGCGGTGCTGCCCGAGGCGGCCGAGCACGCGGCAGGCTGGGCGGCGGCCTCCATGGAGTTAGGCGCGCTGGTGTGCACCGCGAAGACGCCCAAGTGCTTGGCCTGCCCCATCAACGCGCTCTGCCGCTGGAACGCTTTAGGCCGACCCGCGTACGAAGGGCCGCCGCGGCGCGGTCAGACGTATGCGGGTACCGATAGGCAGGCCCGAGGGCGCCTGCTCGCCGTGCTAAGGCATGCGACGGCGCCGGTAGCGGAATCCGCGTTTGAATCAGCGTGGAATCCGGCGGAGCAGCGCGAGCGCGCACTGGCCGGGCTGATCGCCGACGGCCTCGCGGTCAGATTGCCTGACGGACGGTATCGCCTGCCGTAACCCGTTCGGCCGCATCTTCCGGGGCGCGCCGCACCAGTACGACGTACACGAGCAGCGCCGCGACGCCCAGCGCCGCCACCACGGTCGCCATGGGCAGCGTCTTGGCGAGCACCGATCCGGCTCCCGGGCCGGTCAACGGCGCGGCGAGGGCGCCGAGCAGGAAGCGGGCGACGCCGATGAAGGCGGAGGCAGTCCCCGCGTTGTCCGCCTGTCCAGCGAGCGCGAGCGCGGCCGTGCTCGGCAGCAGGAAGCCCATGGACGCAACCACCACCCATAGGCACACGGCGGTCGGCCAGAAGCCGAGCCCCGCCACGGTGACCGCGATCAGACCCGCGCCGCCGACCGCGCATTGCACCAACCCGGTCTGGAGCAGGCGGGCCGGCGCCACCTTCCCCGCGAGCCACCCGTTGACCTGGCCGATGAGGATGATGCCGAGGGCGTTCACGCCGAAAAAGACGGAGAAGGCCTGCGGGCTCAGCCCGTACACCTGCTCGGCGACGAACGGCGAGCCCGAGATGTACGCGAACATCGCCGCGAACCCGAGCCCTCCGGCGAGCGCGTAGCCGACGAAGCGCCGGTCAGCGGCCAGTGAACGGAAGGCGCGCGTCGTCTCGCTGAGGCTCGCGCTGCGCCGCCGCTCGATCGGAAGCGACTCGGGCAGATCAACATATACGCCGATGAAAAGCGCGACCCCGATCCCGGCAAGCACGACGAAGAGCCCCTGCCAGCCGGTGACCCGCAGCAGCTGGCTGCCGACGACCGGGGCGAGGATCGGCGCCGCCCCGTTGACCAGCATGAGGGTGGAGAAGAACTTCAGCATCGCCGTGCCGGAGTACAGGTCCCGTACCACCGCCTGAGCGAGCACAATTCCGGCGGATCCGGCGATACCCTGGATGAGGCGGCCCACCGTCAGCAGGGCGATCGAGGGGGCGACGGCGCACAGCAACGAGGCGAGCGCGAAGGCGCTGACGCCGACGAGGAGGGGCCGGCGACGGCCGAACGAATCGGAGAGCGGGCCGGCGAGCATCTGACCGAGCGCAAGGCCGATAAGGCACGCGGTCAACGTGAGCTGCACCTGTGATGCCGTGGCGTGGAAATGGCTTTGCAGCGAGGGGAGCGCCGGGAGGTACATGTCGATGGACAGCGGCCCGAACGCGGACAGCACGCCCAGCAGGAATATCACCTTGACCCGTGCCAAGCCCTTGAACGCGGAGCCGGGATGGGAGACGGCCGCCGTCTCGGGCTCGGGTTGGCGCACCGGTCTCCCCTTGATTCACGAAGGTCCAGCTCAGGCAACCGCGGGCACCGGGCCGCTATCCCGGGACATTGAACTTACCCAAACCGGTACCCTGGTATGCGTGACCGTTCGCCTGTACGACACCGCCGCACGCAGCGTGCGCGACTTTGTCCCCGTGCAACCGGGCAAGGTCTCGATCTACCTGTGTGGCGCCACCGTGCAGGCCCCACCGCACATCGGACACGTCAGGTCCGGGGTCAACTTCGACATCCTCAGCCGCTGGCTCACCCACCGCGGCTTCGAGGTCACCTTCGCCCGCAACGTCACCGACATCGACGACAAGATCCTGGTCAAGGCCAAGGAGCGGGGCGTCGAGTTCTGGCGGGTGGCGCAGGCCAACGAGCGCGCGTTCACCGCCGCCTACGACGTGCTCGGCTGCCTGCCGCCGACCGTCGAGCCGCGCGCGACCGGCCACGTGCCCGAGATGGTCGAGCTGATGCACGACCTCATCCTCAACGGCCACGCCTACGCGGCTGGCGGCGACGTGTACTTCGACGTGCGCAGCTTTCCCGCGTACGGCGCGCTGTCCAACCAGCGCATTGCGGACATGCAGAGCGCCGACGACGCGGACCCGAAGAACGTCAAGCGCGACCCGCACGACTTCACCCTGTGGAAGGGCGCGAAGCCGGGCGAGCCGTACTGGAACACGCCGTGGGGACCGGGGCGCCCTGGCTGGCACCTCGAGTGCTCGGCGATGGCGCGGCGATACCTCGGCAGGGTCTTCGACATCCACGGCGGCGGCCTCGACCTGATCTTCCCGCACCACGAGAACGAGATCGCCCAGTCGAAGGCGCGCGGCGACGAGTTCGCCCGCTACTGGATGCACAACGCCTGGGTGACCGTGAGCGGCGAGAAGATGGCGAAGTCGCTCGGCAACTTCATGCTGGTCACCGAGGTGATCAAGCGGCACCGGCCGATCGTGCTGCGCTACTACCTCGGCACGCCGCACTACCGCTCGATGATCGAGTATTCGGAGGCGGCGATCGAGGAGGCGGCGACCGCCTTCGCCCGGATCGAGCAGTTCCTCACCCGCGCGGCGGAACTGACCGGCCCGACCGAGCCGACTACGGTGCCGGACGACTTCGCCGCCGCCATGGACGACGACCTGGGCGTCCCGCAAGCGGTGTCCGTGCTGCACCAGACCGTGCGGGCCGGCAACACCGCGCTCGCGGCGGGCGACAAGGAGACCGCTAAGGCACGCCTCGGCGAGGTACGCGCGATGCTCGGCGTGCTGGGTCTCGACCCGCTCGCGGAGCCGTGGGCCCAGGCCGCGGGCGCGGGCGCGTGCGTCGGTGAGGACCTAAGGCCGATCGTGGACAGCCTGATCGGCGTGGCACTCGAGCAGCGGCAGGCGGCGCGCGCGCGCAAGGACTACGCGGCGTCCGACGCCATCCGGGACCGGCTCGCGGCGCTCGGCGTCGTGGTCGAGGACACTCCGGCGGGCCCCCGCTGGACCCTTGCCTGATCCCTCCCCTTCCCGCAACCACCCCACTCACCACCCACCCACGACATCACGGAGTATGACGACATGGCAGGCGGTAAGGGCGGCGGGCTGGGCGGACGCGGCAACAAGCCAGGATCCAAGCGCAAGGGCGCACAGCTCGGCTCGGGCGGCAACCGCCGCAAGTCGCTGGAGGGCAAAGGCCCGACGCCGCGCGCGGAGAACCGCACCGGCCACCCGGCCGCGCGCAATGCGGCCGCCTCGGCCAAGCGCGCACAAACGGCCCAGCGCGGCGGGCGGGCCCCGGCGAAGGTCCCGTACAAGGCCAACCGGCAGATCTCCGAGCTGATCGCGGGCCGCAACTCGGTCGTCGAGGCGCTGCGCTCCGGGGTTCCGGCGGTGACCCTTTACGTCGCCCAGAACATCGACTTCGACGACCGCGTGCGCGAGGCGATCACGCTGGCGACCCAGCGGGGCGTGCCGCTGCTGGAGGTGCCGCGGCCCGAGGTGGACCGGCTGACCGACGGCGCGATCCACCAGGGCGTTGCGCTCCAGATCCCGCCCTACCAGTACGCCCACTCCGACGACCTGCTCACGAAGGCACTCGACGCCGCTGAGACGCCCCTGATCGTCGCCCTCGACGGCGTGACCGACCCGCGTAACCTCGGCGCCGTCATCCGCTCGGCGGCGGCGTTCGGCGCCCACGGCGTGGTCGTGCCCGAGCGCCGGTCCGCCGGTATGACCGCCGGCGCGTGGAAGACCTCCGCGGGCGCCGCCGCACGGCTTCCGGTCGCGCAGGTCGTGAACCTCACCCGGGTGCTGGAGTCGTACAAGAAGCAGGGCCTGCTGGTCGCGGGCCTGAGCGCACGCGGGACGATCGACCTGTCCGAGCTGGAAGCCGGCGCGGACCCGCTCGTCCTCGTCGTCGGCTCGGAGGGCAAGGGCCTGTCCCGACTTGTCGAGCAGACCTGCGACGTGACCGTGCGCATCCCGATCGCGGCCGCCACCGAGTCGCTCAACGCCGGCGTGGCCACCAGCATCGCGCTGTACGAGATCGCCCAGCGCCGCCTGCGCTCCAGCCGCCTCTAACGCACTCGGCCAACGCCGAGGAAGCCGTCCGCCTGAGCTCCGCTCGCCCTCCCCCTCATCCCCCTCGACCCGCCCCCTGCCACCCGCGCCAGGTCACCGACAAGCGTAGGCTGACTCCGAATCCTCTTTCCCTCCCCCCGACGCGCCTCATGGGAGTCCAGAGTGCATATCGGAATCACGATCGCCCGCTTCGACTGGCCCGGCGGACCGGCCGCGATCCGGCCCAACATGTTGCGGATCGGCCGCGGCGCCGACGCGCGCGGTCTGTACAGCCTGTGGGTCATGGACCACTTCTTCCAGATCGGGGGGAACGGTGCCCCCGAGGAGCCGATGCTCGAGGGCTATACCGCGCTCGGGTTCCTCGCCGCCGCGACCGAGAAGGTCAACCTCGGCACCATGGTCACCGGGGTCACCTACCGCAACCCCGCGATCCTGGCCAAGACCGTCACCACGCTCGACGTGCTCTCCGGCGGACGCGCGTACCTCGGCATCGGAGCGGCCTGGTTCGAGTACGAGCACGAGAGCTATGGAGTGCCGTTTCCCCCGGTCAAGGAGCGCTTCGAACGGCTCGAGGAGACGCTGAAGATCGCCGACGGGATGTTCTCCGACTCGGACGCCGGCTTCGAGGGTGCCCACTACTCCCCCAAGCGGCTGCTGAACTCCCCGCCGCCGCTTTCCCGCCCCCGCCCGCGGATCCTGATCGGCGGCGGAGGCGAGAAGAAGACGCTGCGCTTCGTCGCGCGCTACGCAGACGCCTGCAACCTGTTCGACGGCGGCGACGAGATGGTCGCGCACAAGCTCGACGTCATCCGCGAGCACTGCGAGGCCGAGGGCCGCGACTACGACGAGATCGAGAAGACCGTCATTGTCCGGATCGCGCCCGACGCCACCGCCAAGGGCATCGCCGAGCGCCTGGAGCGTCTACGCGCGCTCGGCATCACCCACGCGATCGGCGGCCCGCCGATCGCCGCCGACGAGCACTACCTCGACCTGCTCGGCGAGATCGCCTCACTCGTCGCCGATCTCTGACTCATCGCACCGCATCCCCGAACATGCCGCGGCCCCGGGCTCGAAAGAGCCCGGGGCCGCCGCTTTGCCCGCCTCGGTCAGAGACAAGTCACGGGCTTGGTCACGTCACCTCAGTCCGACAGCCGCTCTCCCGACACCGCCGAGAAGAGGTGCGTCTCGCCGGCCCGCGGCAGGAAGTGCATCGTCTCACCCTTCGCCGGGGTGTTGCGCGGGTCGACGCGCACGATCACGTCGACGTCTCCGCCGTCGACCTTCGCCGTTCCGTAGGCGAACGCGTCGGCGCCCAGCTCCTCGACCACGTTCACCGTCACCGCGATGCCCGTGCCGGTGGCGCTCAGGTCGAAGGACTCCGGCCGCACGCCCAGCGTCAGGGTCCGCTCGCCCTTGTCGACGGCCCTGGACAGCGACTCGCGGTCCACCGGGACCACCGCGCCGTCGAACGCGACGCCGCCGTCCACGATCGGGGCCTCGATCAGGTTCATCGCCGGAGAGCCGATGAATCCGGCGACGAACACGTTCGCCGGCTTCTCGTACATGCGGCGCGGGGTGTCGCACTGCTGCAGCAGACCGTCCTTGAGCACCGCCACCCGGTCGCCCATCGTCATCGCCTCGACCTGGTCGTGCGTGACGTAGACGGTCGTGATGCCCAGCCGCCGCTGGAGCGACGCGATCTGGGTGCGCGTCTGCACACGCAGCTTGGCGTCGAGGTTCGACAGTGGCTCGTCCATGAGGAAGACCTTGGGCTCACGCACGATCGCGCGGCCCATCGCGACGCGCTGGCGCTGACCGCCGGAAAGCGCCTTCGGCTTGCGGCCGAGGTACTCGGTCAGCTCCAGCAGCTTGGCCGCGTCCTCCACCTTCTGGCGGATCTCGGCCTTCGGCACGCCGGCGATCTTCAGCGCGAAGCCCATGTTGTCGGCGACGGTCATGTGGGGGTACAGCGCGTAATTCTGGAAGACCATCGCGATGTCCCGGTCCTTCGGCGGCAGGTGGGTGACCTCGCGCTCGCCGATCCGGATGGCGCCCGAGGTCACCTCCTCCAGGCCGGCCAGCATGCGCAGAGAGGTGGACTTGCCACAGCCCGAGGGGCCGACCAGCACCAGGAATTCCCCGTCCTGGATGTCCAAGTTGAGCTTGTCGACGGCCGGGCGCTCTGCCCCGGGATAGACGCAGGTCGCGTCCTCGTAGATGACACCAGTCATGGCAGCAGTAATCCCTTTCAACCGGCAGGAACGTGCCGGACGATCCGAGTTGAAGGCGGTCCGTATAGACCTTCGCTGACGGTATCTTCTTACATTCCTCTTGTCACTACACGCGCCGCTCTTGCCCCGGTCTCCCCCGTTTCGCCCGATCCCACCCGAACCGCAACTCGGTGGGCCCCACCCGGCCCGCCCGGTACCATAGGTACGGCTCCGCCCGACAAGGGCCGAACCGGCGACCGCTGGTGTGGCGCAATTGGCAGCGCACCTGTCTTGTAAACAGGTGGTTGGGGGTTCGAGTCCCCCCACCAGCTCAGATCCTAGCCGCAGATCACAGCTCCGGCAGACACCCGAGAGCCCTAGACCTTGATATAGGCCTAGGGCTCTCATGCCAGATCCAGTCTTCGCCCTCTCCTTCAGCCCCCTCCGAGTCGGTTTCACCCCGCCCGGCGCCCGTCTCCCGCCTCAGCTCCCCGATCAACCAGTCCAGCCCTGAGGCCATGTCGGCACTACAAGTTCGACCACGCGCGAGCCCTGCGACCCTGCAAGCGATTAGTCACGTTTGGCGGGCCGCGCGGAGCCAGTCGCGACCACACCTGCGCGGCGCTGGCCGATGCAGCGCAAGCGATCGCGAAGCCGTGTCCGCTCGTGCACACATCCTGCCCGCTCAGGCATTACAAATCAGCACCGTGCGGTGCGACACTGACGGCGCACTCCGAACTGCCGTGCGACTCAGGTAGCATTCGATGAAAGGGGCTTTCCATGCCCGCGTTCCTCAAGTCTGCCTGTCTCTGTGCTGTTTCGGCCGCCGGGCTGCTCCTCGTCACGGCGTGCGGCGGCGGTTCCGGCGGCAGCGGTGGTCAGACGGACGCGACGCAGCTGGACCTGTGCTCAGTGCTGACCGCCGCGCAGATCAAGCAAGCGATCGGCATGGAGGTCGGCCCTGGTACCGGTGCGGACGCCCCAGCCGTCGGCTGCAGCTGGCTGGCCACGGGTGACAGTCTCTCGACCGTTACGCTGCTCTACACCGAGCCTTCCACATACGACGCCATGAAGCAGATAACCGCCCAGGCCGGCATGAAGGTAACCAAGGTGGACGGCGTCGGCGACGAAGCGTACGCCGAGTACGACTCGTTGACCGCAGCGCCCCTGCTGTACATAAAGAAGGGTTCTACGATTGTTTTCGTGTCGGCCGACATCATGGCCGGCGGCACGACGGGCAGGGTTCCCCAGGCGCAAGACCTCGCCGCCGACAAGCAGCTCGGCACGATCATCGCCGGAGCGTTGTGACATCGGTGCGTGCCCGAATCTCGGCGTAGCGTGCCAGATAGCCACTGCACCTACTCAGATCAGAGAGTAACTGTCCTCAAGCTCGTGCCGATCGCCAGGTAACACCAGGTCTCCCACATGTGGACCGACCAGGAGCTGACACCCAGCCCGGCGCTCAGTGCCTTCTGGGTGAGTCTGCGGTCGCGCCGCGCTTCCCTGAGTCGGGCGGTGATCGGCCGCAGCCGAGACTGCGGCGTCTCCTGAATGGTCGCGTAGAGGCGCTGTGGGGCACGTAGGACGACAATCGGGGCAAGGGCGGATCCGCCCCTTAGGCGTGCCAGATCCGTGCCAGAACGGGCGGAGAGCCAAGGCCGAATACGGCTACTGGCAGACAGTCGCTCGGTAAGGCGCAGATCAACGCTTCCCGCTCGAACGGCCGGGCGGCCTCAGGGATCTTGTAAACGGGTGGTTAGGGGTTCGAGTCCCCTCACCAGCTCCTCCACTGCCCATTTCAACCCTATAGATACGCAGGTCACGCGGGTTCCGCAAGATCATATCGGAACGGCGGCACCTCACCGCATCTCACTGGCGATTAGGGTTCGCAGACGGTTTTCCACCGCCTTCCACCGCCCTTGAATGCCAACCCTGATGCGCTAATGTCTCTACGGGAGTGGCTCGAAACCGCGCTCCGGTAGTGCAGTCGAGCCGACGGAGCCGCTTGGGGGCTTGTCCGGTCGGGCGCGCGGCTTGCAGACAACTGATTCGTTGGTTACGCGGAGGGGATGATTGGCATGTCAGTCGGAAGCGGTGAGCCGACCGTCATCAGTGCCTCGACATTCGTGCTCGAGGTCGACGGTGTCCAGGTCGCGACGTTCAGCGAACTGTCCTCAATCAGCAGCGAGGTCACGCCGGCCGAGTCCGTCGCGACGGCTCCCGGGGGCGTTTCGCACACCATGCAATACGGCACGGCGAGTACCCCACAAGTCACGCTCACGCGAGGTCTGGACACCGATACGTACCTGTGGTCATGGCACCAAGCGGTGCTGCAAGGTGTGCCGACCGCGCGCAGAACCTGCTCGCTGCTGCTGTTCGCCACTGGCCAGTCGCCGAAGTCCGGCCAGCCGACTATTACCTACATCCTCGAGAATGCCTGGCCGTCGAAGCTGGAGATCAGCGGTAAGGCGGCGGGTGCCGGCGAAATCGTGATGGAGACGGTTGTGCTGGTTTGCGACCAAATCCTGATGCAGCCTGCCGGCTGAGAGAAGGGCCGAAACCGCCCTAGGCCGAGCGCTGGGTTCGCTTGGCGGTGTAGCTGACCATTACACGTCCTCTTTGATTGAGTCCCTTCGCTGCGGTATCGATGTCACTGGGCGGCGGCGTGCTGCGCGTCGAGCCAGGTGAACGCCTCGTCCAACGCGGGGAAGGCAGGCATCACGCGCACGAGGCCGGTGATGCGGAACGTCTTGAGGACGCGTTCTTGGACCGCGACGAGGCAGAGGGCGCCGCCGAGCGTCTTCGCGCGCTTCATTGCTCGGATCAGGACTCCCAGACCTGACGAGTCCAGGAAGTCGAGCCTTGACATCTCCAGCGCGACGCGCTGGGCGTCTTTGGGGAGGTGGTCGAGGACGTCGCGGAGTCTCGCCGCGGAGTACATGTCCAGTTCGCCGACCAGCTCGACTACCGACCGGCCCGCGTCCACCCACGCGTTCACGTCCAGCATGCGGTGAAGGCCGGTCTCGCTCATGCCGGGTTTCTCTCCTGACGGTCCATTTCCCCGCTCCGTGACGGGATCACGATCTCAGGAATCCGCTTTCCCGCCTAAGGATTGCTCGAAATTGCTCGGGTCGCGGTCAGAGCGCTGAGAGCGCGGCGGCGATTCGTACGCGGGCGGCGGTCCCGTACACCGCTGTCTCGGCGAGCGCCGCGTGCACGCGGGCGTACACCGCTATCTCGTCGACGTGGGTGAGCCGCAGTTCCGCGGTGAGGGTCTCGATGATGACCGCGTCGGTGTCGTACATCCAGAAGCCGTTGTCGGCGTGGAACGGCCACATCGTCCCGGCCGGCACGACCCCGATGTTCACGGTGGCGTGCGTGGTCGTCACCATCAGCCGGTCGAGCTGACCCGCCATCACCTCCGGCGGCGCCGCGTTCCCGTCGCGCAGGGCCCCTTCGGCGATGACGAAATCGAACCGCTTGGTCGGCAGATTCAGGACCTGCTGACGGTTCATCCGGATCGCGACCGCCGCGTCGATGTCGTCCGGCGCATTATGGAGCTGGGCGCCCTGAGCGAGCCTGAAGCGCGCGTACTCGGCTGTCTGGAGCAGGCCGGGTATGTAGTTCGGTTCCCAGACGCGCAGGTGGCGCGTGTCGGCCTCGAGGCCCAGGGACTCGGCCTGCCGGAAGCGCATGCCAGCCTTGAGCTGGCGGCGCCAATCCCGGAAGAACGACTCGAGCATGGTCAGCTCGGCCCGCAGCGCCGCCTCGGCGCCCGGGTGGCCGGTCGCCTCGGCCCAGATCCGGATGTCGGCCGGAGAAGGGGTCTGCTTGCCGTTCTCGATCTTGCTGACCTTGGACGGAAGCCAGCCGCACGCGGCGGCCAGCTCCCGTCCCGTCATGTCCGCATCTCGGCGCAACTGGCGCAGGTGCGCGCCAAGGGCTTCACGCGCTTGGTCGACGTTGGTCGTCAAAGCCGTGCCGTTCCGCGTACTGGTCCCGCCGCTCGGCGTGGTGCCACGCCGCGTCCCGGGCGGCGTTCGCCGCGACGATGCGGGGCGGGTCGGTGACCGGCTCGGCGCCGATCAGGTTGTCATCCGCACTGAAGTGCAGGAGGTACAGACGCTGCGAGTCGAACAGCCAGAAGTCCTCGTGGGGCAGCTCCGCGACGACCGGGTGGGTGCGTGGCAGATAACGTATGTCCTCTCCGGCCGCATTGGTGCCGGCGGCCAGCCAAATGCCGAACCGGGTGTATTCGGACCACGGCTCCGAGACGATCCGCACGCGGGTGATGCGGCGCCCGGCTGCGGCGTGCCGAGCGACGAGCGCCCGGTAGCCGGTGGTCCACTCCAGATCGACCGGGTCCTCACCGGCGAGGAACTGACGAAGCGGCGCGACCTCGTACGGCATCCCCGCGTAGGACTCCCGCACCTCCAGGCGGAACGCGGTGTACCCGAACTGGGTGAACAACGCATCGAAGTCGTCTCCGGCGAGCAGCGCGGTCAACGGCGGATCCTCTTACTCGACGTCGCGGGGCAAGTACTTGAGCAGGCTGTACGGGATTTCTACCAGGGTCTCGTGGGCGGGAGCCTTGGCATCGGCGAGAGCTGCCGGGTCATCCACGATGTACCCCTGGATCACGAGCGTGCCACGGTCGGTCTTGTAGACGCGCGGCGACCCGGTGTTGCCAGAGTCTCCGCCGACGAACTGTAAGCGCACGTTGCTTCCCTTCGTTGGTTGTTGCTCTGGATTTCTGCAAGCGCAGCGCACATCTGACGGGGCGTCAAGAGGCACCCTGGAGCGGCATCCCGGCACGCAGTGCACCGATTGCTGGTTGACTTGCGGCGTGCGGGTCTTGGTGACGGGAGCCTTCGGGTTCGTGGGGACGGCGGTCGTCCGGCGGCTCGTGATGAGTGGCCACACGGTCGTGGCGTTGACGCGACAGCCGGAAGGGGCGCAGCTGCCCGCGAGCGGTGCTGGAGAGGTAGAGGCCGGAGAGACAGAGACAGTGCACGGAGACGTGCGGTCATTCAAAATGATGGAAAGACTGGCCGCGACCGTCGACGGGGTCTGCCATCTGGCGGCCCTGACCCGGATACGCGAGTCCTTCGCACGGCCTGGCGAGTACTTCTCGGTCAACGCGGCCGGGACGGCGGCGGTCGTGTCGGCGCTGCTTTGCGCGGCGGCCGCGCAAGGTCGTCCGGGTCGGCTGGTGCTGGCTTCCACAGCGGCCGTGTACGGGCAGGCGCCGCACTCACCGATCGCCGAGTCGACTCCCGTGGTGCCGCTCAGCCCTTATGGCGCGTCGAAGGTCGCGGCCGAGGGAATGGCGCTGAGTGCGGCGAGCCACGGCGGCTTGGGAGTAACCGTGCTGCGGGCGTTCAACGTGGCCGGGGCGGTCGACGGTCGCACCGACACAGACCTGACCCGGATCATTCCGAAGGCACTGGCCGTGGCGAGGGGTCTGGAGCCGGTTCTCGAGGTCAACGGGGACGGCAGCGCGGTACGCGACTACGTGCACGTGGACGACCTGGCGCGCGCCTTCGTCCTGGCGTTGGAGCAGTCGTCACCTGGCGAGGGCGCGGTCTACAACGTAGGCGCGACCGCCGCGAGCGTCGCCTCGGTCATCGAGTCGGTTTCCCGCGTGTCGGGCGGCGGCCCGATCCCCGTCAAGCACCTGCCACCGAAGCCGGAGGCCGCCTCGGTGCTCGCCGACACCGCCCGCATCCGCGCCGAGCTGGGCTGGGAACCTCGGCGCTCGGGACTGGACGAGATCGTCGCGGACGCCTGGGCGGCTGGTCGATAGCGGTATATTCCGTCATGATCCGCGGCCTGGCACTCGATTGCGAAACATGACACTCGTATCCTGACCTTCAACCCTCTGAACAGGAGTGCCGATGGCAGAGGCTGAAAGCGGGGATGAGCAGGAGCGGACCGCGCCCCCCGCCACCGACGTGGTCATCGTGGGGGGCGGGCACAACGGCTTGGTCGCCGCCGCGTATCTGGCCCGCTTCGGCGTGAACGTGGTGGTACTCGAGCGCCTCGGCCGTCTCGGCGGAGCGGCGGTGAGCGAGCGGCCCTTCCCCGGCGTCGACGCCAACCTGTCTCGCTACTCGTACCTGGTCTCGCTGCTGCCCTATGCGATCGTGCGGGATCTGGAGCTGGACCTGGAGCTGCGCTCGCGCCCGGTGGCCTCCTACACGCCGGTGGTCCGCGCCGGGAAGCACGATGGGCTCTTGGTGGAGCGGCGCCCGGGCCCGCGGACAGCCGATTCGTTTCGCCGGTTGACCGGGTCGGACCGGGAGTGGCGCGCGTGGCAGGACTTCTACGGCCGGATCGACCGCGCAGCCCGCGTGATCGCACCGACGCTTCTGGAGCCGTTAGCGCCTAAGGGCGAGCTGATGAAGGCCATCCGCGAGGCTTGCGGCTCCGCCTTCTGGGACGAATTCATGGAGCGCCCGCTCGGCGAGGTGGTCGAGCGGACGTTCGCCGACGACGACGTGCGAGGCGTCGTGCTCACCGATGCGCTCATTGGAACGCAGAGCTACGCCCACGACCTGTCGCTGCGTCAGAACCGCTGCTTCCTCTATCACGTCATCGGGAACGGGACCGGGGAGTGGCGCGTCCCGATCGGCGGGATGGGGGAGATCACGGGCTCGCTCATCCGCGCAGCCGAGAAGGCGGGCGTGGTGTTGACGACGGGGGCGACGGTGACGCATCTCGAGGCGGACGGTCGTCGCGCGTCCGTCACGTATACGGTCGGCGGCGGCGGTGCGGAAAGGCGCATCGAGGCACGTTACGTGCTCGTCAACGCGGCACCGACGGTGCTTGATAAGCTCATGGGGCGGGAGAGCGCGGAGAAGCCGGAAGGCAACCAGCTCAAGATCAACATGGTACTGGCCCGGCTGCCCCGTCTGCGGTCCGGGATCGATCCGGAAACGGCGTTTGCCGGAACGTTCCACATCGACGAGTCCTACAGCGGGCTGCAGACGTCGTATGCGACGGCAGAGGCCGGAGCGCTCCCCGATCCGCTGCCAGCAGAGGTCTACTGCCACACGCTGACGGACCGGACGATCCTTGGAGCCGAAGCAGCGGCGGCGGGGATGCACACCCTGACGCTGTTCGGGCTACACACGCCAGCCCGGTTGTATGACAAGCCCGAAGCCCGCGACGAGGCGGTCCGGCTGGCGCTGGCCGGGCTGAACCGGTACCTGGCGGAGCCGATCGAGGACTGCCTGGTGCGGGACGCGAACGGCGAACCCTGTCTCGAGGCACGCTCGCCGCTCGACGTGGAGCGGGAACTGGCGATGCCGGGCGGTCATATCTTCCACGGGGATCTGGACTGGCCGTGGGCCGTCAGCGACCAGGAAGTCGGCAAATGGGGGACGGAGACGGACGTGTCCAACGTCATGCTGTGCGGCTCCGGAGCGCGGCGCGGCGGAGCGGTCAGCGGCGTGCCGGGACGAGCGGCGGCGCTGGCGATCCTGTTGCGGCGACAGCGGCGACGGAGGAAGTGAAGGCGCGGCGACGGACGGAAGGGCAGCTCACCGGTAGGGCGGCGGAGACGTCGTGAGGGCTGGCGGGGCAGTGCATCGAGGTAAGACGACCGGCCATTTTGAGAAGTGCCGCACACGGGGTGACGGCCGAACCAGCTCGATAGCACGTCGACTTGATGGCAGGGACCGGCGGCTCAGCCGTGGGCGGCGGAGACGTCATGAGGGCGGTGGGGCGGCGCACCGAAGTAAGACGACCGGCCATTTTGAGAAATGCCACACTCGGGGTGACGGCCGAACCAGCTCGTTGGCGCGTCGACTTGGTGGCAGGGACCGGCGGCTCAGCCGTGGGCGGCGAGGTCAGCGACGATGAGCGCGGTCGCGATGGCGGCGACGCCCTCGCCGCGGCCGGTGAGGCCGAGCCCGTCCGTCGTCGTGCCGCTGACCCGGACCGGCGCGCCGACCGCCTCGGACAGCACCTTCTCCGCCTCGGCCCGGCGCGGTCCGAGCTTCGGCCGGTTGCCGATCACTTGGATCGCCACGTTGCCGATCCGGTAGCCCGCCTCGCGTACTCGGCGCGCCGCCTCTGCCAAAAGCACCGTTCCCGGTGCGCCACGCCATTCCGGGCGGCCGGTGCCGAAGTTGGCGCCCAGATCGCCGAGCCCTGCCGCTGAGAACAGCGCGTCGCACGCGGCGTGCGCGGCTACGTCCGCGTCGGAGTCTCCGGCCAGGCCGGTCTCCTCAGGCCATTCGAGTCCGGCTAGCCACATGGGGCGCCCGGGTTCGAAGGGGTGCACGTCGGTGCCGATGCCGATCAGCGGGAGTGGGAGCGCCGGGTCAGTCATCCGTAGTCCCTCTGCCCCTCGGTGCCTCGATCCCGCCGTTCTGCGGTCCCCCGGTTCCCTGGCGCCGGGCCCAGACGGCCTCGGCCAGGATCAGGTCGAAGGGGGTCGTCACTTTGAACGCCTCTGGGTGTCCGGCAATCACGCGCACCGGCGCGCCGAGCTGCTCCACCAATCCGGCATCGTCCGTGGCCGCTGCTGACTCGTTCGTCGGCGCTCCTGCGGCCGTGTGTGCCTTAACCAGCAGCGATCGGCGGAAGCCTTGCGGTGTCTGGACGGCGCGCAATGTGGAGCGGTCGACGGTCGCGGTCACCGTATCGTCGGCATCCACGGATTTGATGGTGTCGGCGACGGGCAGGACGGGAATCACCGCGTCGTGGCCGGCCGCCACTGCGTCGGCCACGGCGGCGACTAGGCCGGGAGGGGTGAGTGCACGCGCCGCGTCGTGCACGAGCACGATGTCCACGTCCTCCGGGATCGCGTCGAGCGCTCGGGACACGGACTGCTGGCGAGTCTCGCCGCCCGCGACCACGTGTACCTTCGTGCCGAACGGGGCCAGCAGCGCGGCCACGCCTTCTACGCCGTCCGGTGGCGCGGCCACGACGACAAGCCCCACCCTGCCGCAGCCGGTCAACGACCGGACCGCGTGGACCAGGATGGGGATCTCGCCGATCGAGCGCAGAGCCTTCGGGGCGCCGGGCCCCAGCCGCTCACCGCGCCCGGCCGCGGGAACGATCGCGGCGGTCCGGGCGGGGAACGCTGCTGCATTCATGGGGACACTGTATTGGGGGTGGTGCCGACCCTTTCGCACGGTGCCGACCGAAGGGGAATCGATCGACGCCGGGCGCGAGGGAACCGCACGCCACGTGCCGTACGAGAGCAGCCGTTAAGAAGCCAGAACCTCGTCGAGGATGGTCTCGGCCTTGTCCTCGTTGGTGTTCTCGGCCAGCGCGAGCTCGCTGACCAGGATCTGCCGGGCCTTGCCGAGCATCCGCTTCTCGCCGGCCGACAGCCCGCGCTCCCGCTCCCGCCGCCAGAGGTCGCGCACCACCTCGGCGACCTTGATCACGTCGCCCGAGGCCAGCTTCTCGAGGTTGGCCTTGTACCGGCGGGACCAGTTGGTCGGCTCCTCGGTGTGCGGGGCGCGAAGCACCTCGAACACCCGGTCGAGGCCGTCCTGCCCGACCACGTCCCGGACGCCGACGTACTCGACCTTGTCCGTGGGAACCATCAGGGTGAGGTCGCCCTGGGCCACCTTGAGCCGGAGATAGGGGCGAGCCTCGCCCTTGACCATCCGGGTCTCGATCGCCTCGATGAGAGCGGCCCCATGGTGGGGATAGACGACGGTCTCGCCAACCTTGAACGTCATGTGATGCGTACCCCTTCCGTGGGTATCCAGGATAACACGGCCAGGCGACTTTCTGAAGGGCGTTTGTGCAGGTCAGGCGGGTGACGGGCACTTGACAACGGCTGGCGGACCATACTCGCCCCAGGTCAGGGCGTGCGTGGGCGGATTCCGTGCGCCTGCTCGCGCGCCGTGGAGCGCATCCTCGGACGCGTACCCGGAGCCTTCCGCGGCCCGCGGAGGTGCCGCCGCGACGCCGCCGCGTGACCGCTCGGGCATGCCAGGACGCTCCCCCTGTGCAGCGGCGGATTCCGGGCGCACAATGACCACGAGGTCTGTTGCGACCATGGCTCTTCGCACACGTCAGGTGGGGTGAGCGCGCGGTGGATGCGAGCGAACGGTCAGGCGGTGCGGGTTCCGGCTGGGACGGCACCCACGACGGAAGCGACGATGACGCTGTGATCGGCCAATGGCCGGACGGCACCGCCATCACCGACTCCGAGTGCCGGGCCCCGGACGACGCCCGGGAACTGAGCCCGGATGTGCGCCGGTACTTCCGTCAGGCGCGCTGGGCCAGACGCCGCTCCGGAATGGCCGGATTAGGGCGCGCGCTCGGTTCGCCGCGCGCGGCCATAGCGGTCGTGCTCTTGGCCGCGCTCGTCGCCTCGGCCGTCGCGATCCTGCTGCCGGCGGCCCGCTGACCGTTTCATCCATCAGCGCTGACATCAGCTTTTCGATCTCGGCCGGACTTAATGGCGGCTGGAGATCGTGCGCCGGGGACGGTGTCCAATCGGAGCAGGAGCGATCCCCGCCGCGCGATCTGTCGCCGCCGCCTCGGCATACGATGAGCGGCGCTAAGGCCATCCCCTTGAGGAGGCGCCGAACGCGGTCAGTACGCTGTGGCTCGGTTATTTTTCGCGACCAGTCATGCGCAAGGAGCCAGACCGACCGTGAGCAGCCTCCACTCCCCGAGCACGACCCGCCGGTCGACCCCCTCTCGCCGGGGCCGTGCGGGCTTGGCCGCGACCGCGGTCGTGCTGACCGCCGCGCCGTTCGCCGCCGCGTGCGGCGCCGGTTTCAACGCGGCCAGCCTGGTCGTCAAACCGAACGCGGCCGCCGGCACGATCGGCGACATAAAGATCAACAACGTCTGGGTGATCGTGGACCCGGACAGCGGGACCGCCGAGGTGATCGGCGCGGTGACGAACACCGGCACCGCCCCCGATCAACTGGTCAGCGTCTCCGCGAACGGGAACTTCGCGACCGTCGTGGCGCCTGCGGCGACCACGACGGATACCGCGCCGGCCGTGGCCACCGGGGCGGACGTGACGGTTTCCGGCGAGACGGTGACGATTCCGCCCGGCGAGTCGGCGAGCTTCGGCGAGACCGCCAGCCCCGAGCTGGAGATCATCGGCGCCGGGTTGACCCTGGGCACGTTCGCCACTGTGAAGATGACGTTCGCGCAGGCCGGCAGCATCACCCTCAGCGCCCAGGTCGAGCAGAACACCGGATTGTTCGTCGGTTACAACCCGAACGCCGCGTCGCCCAGCGCCTCATCGAGTCCGTCCGCCAGTGCGTCGAGCAGCGCCTCGGCCTCTGCGTCGGCTACCGCGGGCGCGTCGGCGTCTGCCTCCGCTACCGCGTCCAGTTCAGCTTCGGCGTCGGCGAGCCCGTCCGCCACGAAGTAGAGCACGCACCATCGAGTGGCGTCCCGAACGTTCGGGCGCCACTCGTCGTTTATGTATGCATGTGAGCGGTACCGCACGGCGATCTGCCTAGGCAGCGTGCGGTGGCTTACGGCTCGAACTTGTACCCAAGGCCGCGAACCGTCACGAGGTAGCGGGGCACCGCCGGATCCGGCTCGATCTTCGCGCGCAGCCGCTTCACGTGCACGTCCAGGGTCTTGGTATCGCCCACGTAGTCCGCGCCCCAGACGCGGTCGATCAGCTGCATCCGGGTCAGCACCCGGCCCGCGTTGCGCAGCAGCATCTCGAGCAGCTCGAACTCCTTGAGCGGCAGTTGCACGCCCCGGCCGGACACGCTGACCGTGTGCCGCTCGACGTCCATGCGCACCGGGCCGGCCTCGAGCGCGGCGTCCTCCGGCTCCTCGGCCTGGCCGTGGCGGCGCAGCACAGCGCGTATCCGGGCCACCAGTTCGCGCGAGGAGAACGGCTTGGTGACGTAGTCGTCGGCCCCCAGCTCGAGGCCGACCACCTTGTCGATCTCGCTGTCCTTCGCGGTCAGCATGATCACCGGAACGGTGGAACGGTTGCGCAGCTGGCGGCAGACTTCCGTGCCCGGAAGGCCGGGCAGCATGAGGTCGAGCAGCACGAGGTCGGCCCCGTGCCGGTCGAACTCTTCGAGCGCCTCGGGCCCGGTGGGCGCGACGGCGACCTCGAAGCCCTCGTTGCGCAGCATGTAGGAGAGCGGGTCGCTGAACGAGTCCTCGTCCTCGACCACCAGCACCCTGGTCACGTCGTTCGACTCCCTGTGTCTTGTAGATACGGCTCTCCCGTTTGTGGCGGGTCGCCAAGTAACGGAAGGCGCAGGGTGAAGGTGGACCCGGCACCCTCTACGCTCCACACCGCGACATCCCCGCCATGGGTGGCGGCGATGTGTTTCACGATCGAGAGCCCCAGGCCGGTCCCCCCGGTCACCCGCGAGCGGGCCGGGTCCACCCGGTAGAACCGCTCGAAGATCCGCTTGAGATCCTGCTCCGGAATCCCGATCCCCTGGTCGGTGACGGAGATCTCGGCGAGGTCGCCCTCGCGCCGGACCGCCACGACCACCTTCGTGCGGTCGGGTGAATAGTTGACGGCGTTTGCGACAAGATTACCCAAACCCGTGACCAACTGATCGAAATCGCCGAGCACGTACAGCTCTGGCGGGGCGCTGCCGACCAGTTCGATCTCCCGCGCGTCGGCCAGCTCACGGGCCCGGCCGAGGCCCTCCTCGACCACGTCCGCGATACATACCCGCTGCGCCTTAGCAAGCGGGTCGTCACCTTCGAGCCGGGACAGGTCGATCAGGTCCTGCACCAGGTTCGCCAGCCGGTGTGCCTCGGTCTGCATCCGCTTGGCGAAGCGGCGCACCGCCTCAGGGTCGTCGCGCGCGGACAGCACCGCCTCGGACAGGAGGGCCAGCGCGCCGACGGGCGTCTTGAGCTCGTGGCTGACGTTGGCCACGAAGTCGCGCCGGATCGCGTCGATCCGCTTGGCCTCGGTCCGGTCCTCGACCAGGACCAGGACCAGCTGGGCGCCGAGCGGCGCGACGCGCACCGAGACCGCGAGGGTGTCCCCGCCGAGCGGGCCGCGCGGGATCTCGAGCTCGATCTGGCGGATCTCCCCGTCGCGGCGCACCTGGCGCGCCATCTGCACCAGTTCGTCGGAGACCAGGCGGGTGCCGCGCACGATGCCGAGGGCGTGGGCCGCCGGCGAGGCCTTGACCACGGCGTCACTCGGGTCGAGCAGCACCGCGGAGGAGCGCAGCACCTGGAGCACCGCGGCGGCGCCCGGAGGCATCAGCGGCTCGGGCTCGGGCGCGGGGTTGCGGCGTTCGCGATCGCTCCACCGGAACGCCAGTCCTCCCGCGGCCCCGGTCGCCAGCGCTACCAGCGCGGCGGCCGACACCGCGGCGAGGTGGAAGTCGGCCGCGAGGAGATGCACGCCATCAGATTAAATGCCCGGAAGGTGTGCTCCGAGAGCGTGCAGGGGCGGCCAGGCATCCGTCGCCAAGAGTTCACGTATGGGTAGCGTTTGATTCATCAGTGCGCCTGGCTCGCGCGGCGCTTAAGCCTCTACGGTGAAGACTCAGCCAAGGTGTGGCCTCGGCTGTACCCACAAATCCAACGGGAGCGTGTGTCCATGCGGGACGTGTACCACGAAGAACTCGATACGATCGGCAGCACGCTCATCGAGATGACAGGTCTGGTCGGCACCGCGATGTCCCGCGCCACCTCCGCCCTGCTGGACGCGGACCTGCAGGTCGCCGAATCGGTGATCTCCGCGGACGACGCTGTCGACGCCCTCCAGCGCGCGCTCGACGCCCGCGCGCTCGATCTGCTGGCCCGTCAGCAGCCGGTGGCCGGCGACCTGCGCACGATCATCACCTCGCTGCGGATGAGCGCCGACCTCGAGCGGATGGGCGACCTGGCCCGGCACATCGCGAAGGTGGCCCGGCTGCGGTACCCGGAGTCGGCTGTTCCGGAGGTACTCCGCGACACGATCGCGGAGATGGGACGCATCGCGGTCGAGCTGGCGCGGAAGGCCGGGGAGGTCATCGACGGCCGGGACGTCGACCTCGCGCGCGGCCTGCCCGACGAGGACGACGCGATGGACCAGCTACACCGTCAGCTGTTCGGCGACCTGTTGGACAAGAAGACCGAGTACTCGACCGAGACGGCGATCGACGTGACGCTCATCGGCCGGTACTACGAGCGTTACGCCGACCACGCGGTGTCGGTCGCCCGGCGGCTGATCTTCCTGGTGACCGGCGAGCAGGACTGAGCTCTGCCTAAGGCGCCGGACTGTGCTTACCGCTGAGGGATCGGCGGTAAGCACGCGTCGCGCCAACGGGCATTGCGCCGAAGAGACAACGCACAACAGTTGAGCCCTTCGCCACGCTGCGGAGGGCTCTCGCGTTTAGCCGGGCTCGCGGTCGGCGAAGCTTCGACGGACTACTTCCGGCCCTGGTTCTTCACGGCCTCGATCGCCTCAGCCGCAGCGGCCGGGTCCAGGTACTCGCCGCCGACTGTCACCGGCCGCATGTCCGCGTCGAGCTCGTACAGCAGCGGGATGCCGGTGGGGATGTTGAGGCCGGCGATGGCCTCGTCGGAGATGCCGTCGAGGTGCTTGACCAGCGCCCGCAGGGAGTTGCCGTGCGCGGCGACGAGCACCGTCTGCCCGGTCAGCAGGTCCGGCACGATCGCGTCGTACCAGTACGGCAGCATCCGGTTGACGACGTCCTTAAGGCATTCGGTGCGCGGCCGCAGCTCGACCGGGAGCACGGCGTAGCGCGGGTCGGCGAACTGCGAGTACTCGGCGTCCTCGGCCAGGGGCGGCGGAGGCGTGTCATAGGACCGGCGCCAGAGCATGAACTGCTCTTCGCCGAACTCTGCGAGCGTCTGCGCCTTGTCCTTGCCCTGGAGCGCGCCGTAGTGCCGTTCGTTCAGCCGCCAGGACCGGCGCACCGGGATCCAGTGCCGGTCGATGGCGTCGAGCCCGAGCTGCGCGGTACGGATCGCCCGGCGCAGCACCGAGGTGTGCACGACGTCGGGCAGCAGGCCGCGCTCCGCGAGCAGCTTGCCCCCGCGGATCGCCTCCTCCTCGCCCTGGGCGGTCAGGTCCACGTCGACCCAGCCGGTGAAGAGGTTCTTCGCATTCCACGCGCTCTCGCCGTGGCGCAGCAATACGAGACGGTACGAATCAGCCATGGGACGAGCGTATCGGGTCGGGCTTATGCGGCTCTGCGGCCGGTCCACAGGTGAGACGGGAGGGGATCGCCGCTGTTCAGTCGCCGGAGGGTGCCGCTGAAGGCGGGGGCGCGGAATTGGTGTCAGGCCTCAGCCTTTCGAACGCGGCCAGGTTCCTGGTCGACTCGCCGCGCTTGAGCCGCCACTCCCACTCGCGCCGGATGGAGCCGGCGAATCCGAGCTCGAGCAGGGTGTCGAAGCTGGAGTCTGCGGCGTCGAGCACCGCGCCGAGCAGCTGGTCGACGGCGTCTTCGGTGACCGCGGCGAGCGGTATCCGCCCGACCAGGTAGACGTCGCCGAGGCGGTCGATCGCGAACGCGATGCCGGACAGGCGGGCGTTGCGCTCGAGCAGCCAGCGGTAGACCGCCTCGTGGTTCTCGTCCGCGTGCCGCACCACGAAGGCGTTGACGGACAGGGTGTGATCGCCGACGAGCAGCGAACAGGCGGTGCTGAGCTTGTGGGTGCCCGGAAGCGCGACGACGTAGCGCCCCTCGGCAGGCCGTTCGTACGTGGCCTCGGACCCGTCCAACACGGCGTCGAGCGCGGCCTCGATCGCGGCGGCGGCCCGCTTGCCTTCCTGCTCCGACTTCCCCGGCGTCTCCGTGTTCATCCCGCGATCGAGCTTACGCGACGCCGGCTGCCCCAGCGCTCGTCGATCGCCTCGCTGTAGACGCCGAGGGTCTGGTCGGCCGTCGCGCCCCAGCCGAACTGAGCGGCATGGCGGTGAGCGCCGATCCGCATGCGGGCCAGCGTCTCGGGGTGGTCCAGCAGCGCAGCGCAGGCGTCGGCGTAGTCGGCCGGGTTGTGGCCGTCCACCAGGAGCCCGGACTCGCCGTGCAAGACCGCCGTGGCCAGTCCGCCGACCCGGGCCGCCACCACCGGGGTGCCACAGGCCTGCGCCTCGACGGCGACCAGGCCGAAGGACTCGTTGTACGACGGCACGACCGCGATGTCTGCGGCCCGGTACCAGTCGGCGAGGTCCGCCTGCCCGACCGGCTTCACGAACCGGGTGCGGTCGGCGATGCCCAGGTGGCGGGCGAGGCGGGTCAGCTGGTGCGGCTCGGCCAGGCCGGTGCCGCTGGGTCCGCCGACGATCGCGACGACGAGGTCCTGGTAGCGCGCCGGTTCGCGGGCGAGCAGGTCGGCGGCCACGCGCAGCAGGATGTCGGGGGCCTTGAGAGGCTGTATCCGCCCCGCGAAGAGGAGGACCGGGGCGTTAAGCGGCAGGCCCAGACGGGCGCGGGCGGCGGCCCGGTCGCCGGGGCGGAAGACGTCCAGATCGACGCCGGGGTGCACGACGGCGACCCGCCGCGGGTCGGCTCCGTAAAGGCCGATCAGCTGTTCCGCCTCCTGCGCGGTGTTGGCGATGAGGCGGTCGGCCACGTCCACGACCTGGTCCTCGCCGAGCAGGCGCACCGCCGGTTCCGGGGTGTCGGAGCCGGCCAGGGCGGCGTTCTTGACCTTGGCGAGCGTGTGCATGGAGTGGACCAGCGGCACGCCCCAGCGCTCCTTGACCGGCCAGCCGACCTGCCCGGAGAGCCAGTAGTGCGAATGGATCAGGTCGTAGTAGCCGGGCTCGCGCATCGCTTCGTGGCGCAGCACGCCCGTGGTGAAGGAACACAGCTGCCCGGGCAGGTCCTCCTTGGACAGACCCTCGTACGGACCCGCCGTGATGTGCCGCACGGTCACGCCGGGGCTCATCTCGACGGTCGGCGGGAGGTCACCCGTGGTGGCCCGGGTGAAGATCTCGACCTCGACGCCGAGCGAGGCCAGCCGTTTCGACACCTCGACGATGTACACGTTCATCCCGCCCGCGTCGCCGGTGCCCGGCTGATGCAGGGGCGAGGTGTGGACCGAGACAGTGGCGATCCGCCGGGGAATCAAGCTCGGTCCTCCTGGATTTGCGCGTCGGCGGCCGCGGCGCACCCGCACCGCGGGCCCGCCCTGGGCCAAACGGGTGTAACCACCGCCGCGCATGGCGCTATTCCCCCTTCGGGTCCTGCGGGTTAGGAACCATTCACATGGTTGCTCGAGTACGGTCGGGCGGCCAGCAACCGCCAGGCTGCGCCAGGAAGCTCGGCGAAGGTCACCTTCTTCACAGCGGCCCCGGGTCGGTGCGAAAGAATGAAGACATGACTTCGGTGAACTCAGCGTCCGCATCCCGCCGCGACCCGGACGGCGGCTCCCCCCGTGTCGCCGTGGTGACCGGCGCGAGCAGCGGCATCGGCGAGGCCACGGCGCGGCGGCTGGTGGCCGAGGGCTTCCGCGTCGTGGGGGCGGCCCGCCGGATCGACCGCCTGGAGAAGCTGGCCGCGGAGACCGGCGTGATCCCGTTCCGGCTCGACGTGACCGACGAGGAGTCGGTCGCGCAGCTGGCCGAGGCGGTGCCGGACTGCGCCGTGCTGGTGAACAACGCCGGCGGGGCGCTCGGCCTGGACCCGGTGGCGCAGACCGACACGGCCAAGTGGCAGTGGATGTACGACGTGAACGTGCTCGGCTCGGTCCGGGTGACCAAGGCGCTGCTGCCCGCGCTGATCGCCAGTGGCAACGGCCATGTGGTGAATATCACATCGATCGCCGGACTCCTCGTCTACGAGGGCGGCGCTGGTTACACGGCGGCGAAGCACGCACAGCATGCGCTGAGCGAGACGCTGCGGCTCGAGCTGAACGGGCAGCCGGTGCGGATCACGGAGATCGCGCCCGGAATGGTCAAGACGGAGGAGTTCTCCCTCGTGCGCTTCGAGGGCGACGAGGCGAAGGCTCAGGCGACTTACCGGGGCGTGGACGCGCCGCTCGTGGCCGAGGACATCGCGGACTGCATCGCGTTCGCGGTGACGCGTCCGCCGCACGTGGACATCGATCTGATGGTCATCAAGCCCGTCGCGCAGGCCGCGCCGCATAAGGTGCACCGCACTGCCTAATCAGACGCCGTCGCAATCTCAAAATCAGCTGCCACGGCGCTCCACCCCGATCGGAAGCGTCACCCGCGGCACGACCGCGCCGAATCGGCTGCGCCGGGTCGATCGCTGGCTCGTCGGAGTGCACCGCACCGTGCTCGTCTCCGCGCCACCGCGGCCGCTCGTCGTCGATGTCGGCTACGGCGCGTACCCGGTGACGACGGTCGAGCTGGCGGACCGGCTGCGCACGATCCGCCCGGACGTGCGGGTGACCGGGCTGGAGATCGATCCGGCCCGGGTCGCGGCCGCAGTTCCGTACGCGCGCGATGGCCTGGAGTTCCGGCTCGGCGGCTTCGAGCTGCCGGTGGACCGTCCGCCCCAGCTGATCCGCGCGTTCAACGTGCTGCGACAGTACCAGGAGCCGCAGGTGCGCGACACCTGGCGAGCGCTGATGAGCCGGCTTGCCCCGGGCGGCCTGCTGATCGAGGGGACCTGCTCGGAATCGGGCCGCATCGCGACCTGGGTCGCGCTCGACAGGTCCGGTCCGCGCACCCTGACGCTCGCCGCGCGTCTCGGATCGCTGGATTCACCCGCGACGTTCGCCGAGCGGCTGCCAAAGGCGCTGATTCACCGGAACGTCCCGGGCGAGCGCGTGCATGCGTTCCTCACAGCCTTGGAGCGCGCCTGGCTCGCGGCGGCCCCGCTCGGTGCCTTCGGAGTCCGGCAGCGCTGGATCGGAGCGGTGGGCGCGCTGCGAGCCGACTGGCCGATCGTCGGACGGTCCGACCGGTGGCGTCTCGGCGAGGTCACCGTGCAATGGGACGCCGTCGCCCCCGACGAGCACCCGCCCCACATCTGACGCGCCGTCATCCAGTCAGCTCAAAACGACCGCCCGTCTTACCCGTCGGACCGCGTCCGAGGCGACGCCCTACCAGCTCAAAACGACCGCCCGTCTTACTTCTTACTTCGTATCGTGTCTGATGCGCCGTCATCCAGTCGGTTCAAAACGACCGCCCGTCTTATCGGCGCCGTCCACACCGCGCCTGAGGCTTCGTCAGGAAGGGATCGCGGAGACGCCGCCGGAAATGGTCACGACCGGAAAACTGCCCGAAAAATGGCTGTGGCCCCTGGAGCCACACGCGGGAGTGGCAGCCTCAGGGGCCACAGCATGGTGCTCGAAGCACCTCCGGGAGTCGGGCTCTCCCGGATCACGGAGCGCGGGCCTAGCTTCACGCCCCGACCTTGGGGGTGAGACCGATACTGCCAACCGACCACTAAGGGCCGGTAAGAGCCATATGAGAACTTGCTTAGAACCTGTCACCAAGGCCCGTAGGGGCCGTTCTGCTGACCCTGACCCTTTCGCGACTTCGGGGCGACCTGCCGCAACGCCGGGCGCACGTCGACGAGGTAGACGATCAGCGCGACCGTGCCGGCGATGGTGAGGATCGAGGTGACCGAGCCCCACATGAAGTCGAAGAATGCCGCGATGCCGAGGAACAGCAGCCAGGCGACCTTCGTCAGCTTGCCGGCCGCCTCGTACGCCGCGGCGGGACGCAGCGCGGCGTCGACGAACGCGAAGATCTTGAGCGCGAGCACGACGAGCAACAGGATCGTCAGGACGTCGCCGAACGTGGCCGTGAGCAATCCGGATCCCAGACCCATCGCAGTCTCCGTCTCTGAAGGGGATGAATGCACGACAGGCACGGCCCTTGGCGAGCCGTGCCTTCGAGCGTACAGCCCGGGCCCCCGCCGCGGCGGGGGCAAAGGCTCAGGACTTCGGGGTGCTCTTCGGGGCGGAGCCGGCCCGCTTGCGCGGGGTGGTCGACGACACGGTGCTCTTGCGCGCCCTCGGGGCGGGGGCGGGCTTGGCGGTCGCCTCCGGCTCCTTCACTTCGGCGTCCTCGACGACCGGCGCGGCCTTCGGCTGCTCCGGCGCGGCGACCGGCTCGGGCTCGTCCACCGAGACCTGCTCGACGACGACGGTGACCTCAGCCGCCGGGATCTCGCCGCGGTAGCGCTCCACCACGGTCTTGCCGCGCTCGGCGAGGCCCTCATAGGTCTCCACCGCCTTGCCCGCGGCCTCGAGCACCCGACCGACCTGGACCAGCGCGATCGACTGGACGCGGTCACGCACGATCTGCGCGTCCACCTTGCCGACGGCGTCGTGCAGCTGCGTGCGGGCGGCCTTCGGGTCGAGCACGGCGCGCGGGTCGACCTTGATGGAGCCGGGCACCTCGGACAGCTTCGCCTGCACCTTCGCGAGGCGCTCGGGGGCCTCGGCGGCGATCTTGTTGGCGAAGGTCGTGACGGTTCCGGCCACCTCAGTGAGCAGCGCGGGGGCGTCCTTCAGTTTCTCGGCCGCCAGGTCACCGGCGCCCGCGAGAGCGTAGAGCGGCTTGGGGTCGGAAAGAGTCTTGCGGATCTCTTCGGTCACAGTCATGTCAGTCAGTCACTTTCGGGTCGGTGGTGGGGTCGGCTGCCTCCGGCTCGGTCGGCGGTTCCGCCGTGCGGAAGGACTCGTATATGTCCTGGAGGAGCTGCTTCTGACGCCGGGTCAGAACGGGGTCTTCCCTGATCGCGGCCAGGACGGCGGAGCCGGGACGGGCGGGAGCCCCGGCCGCGGCCGCGGACTCCGGTTCGCCGTCGAGTAGCCCGGCGCGCACGTAGAGCGTCTCGGCCGAGATCTCCAGGGCCTTGGCCAGCTGCTGGAGGATCTCAGCGCTCGGCTTGCGCAACCCGCGCTCGATCTGGCTCAGGTAGGGGTTGGACACCCCCGCCGCCTGGGCCAGCTGCCGCAGCGAGTACTGCGCGTTCTCCCGCTGCTCGCGGATGTACGCACCGAGCTGCGCCACGTGCTTAGGTCCCAGGAGGTTTGCCACAGCTCCAGTGTGCGCGATAGTGCTTGCAATAGCAAGCGGGGCGCTAGCGGTTGTTTAGCGGGCGTATGTGACCTTCGGCGGTAACTGGCGAGTTTCAGAGATACTTGGCGAACCCCTCTGCTTTATCTGGCGAACGATCATCAGGCCAGCTGATCCCCGCTGACTGCGCCGTGGGGTTGGGATGAGACGGCCAATGCGTCAATCTCAGTGATCAGTTCTTGGGAACGTCGCTCTAGTCGTCGGGCGAGTTCAGCGTGTTGCGTTCCGGGTTTCGGGTGCGCCAGGGTCTTCCAGTGTCCGTTCATGTAGTCCCGCAGCGGGTTGCTCAAACCGGGCGGTTCAGGAGGCTCGCGGGTGGAATGAGCGGCGCCAATCGATGGTCGCCACAGGTCACCTGCTGCCAGATGAAGGTCGAGGCGAGAAGCCGCTTCTTGTTGCGCCAGCCGGTCCTGTCTTCTTTGACCAGCGGAAGATCCTTGATCATGTCTTCCCAAGTGTGCGCGTCGAGTGCCCAGGTCGCCATCGCTTTTCTACGCATGCCGAAGTCGACGCGGTGAGGCGTCCCGTTCAGCCAGGCCGCGAGGTCGTCGACGCTGGCGAGGAATCGGCGCAGGCCTGGCAGATCCATGTCCTCCACGATTCGGGCCCTCGCGGAGAGGAATGCGTCATAGGGCATGTCGATCAGATCGGCTGCGGCCTGCTGGGG
>NZ_DASZGI010000378.1:0-8961 GCF_035938995.1 Actinocrinis sp. | reverse complement strand
GCGCAAATGGCCTGAGTCCTCAAGTTCCTGCGCGGGTATCTCATCCGTATGATCCAGATCCGCCGCGCGGTCGCCGCAGGGCTTGCCGGATGGGCGGCTCGGCTGCTGTTCGTGGTCGGACTCGGGAGCTGCGCAGTCGGCCTCTACATCGCCCTGTTCGGCTCGCTCGGTCTGCGCGATCCGGGGCACGCGTGGTCGCTCGGACTCCTGGTGATGGGCGCCGGAGCCGCGGCGTCCGCCGTGGGATTCATCGCGGCCTTCGTGCCGTGGCACGGCCGCGGCCGACGGCAGGGAGCCCCCGGCGAGCGGTCGATCTGGTACTGGGGCACCTGGCTGGTATTCGGCGTGACCGCGGTGGCGTTGCTGTGCCTTAGCTGCGGGCTGCGTCTGATCGGCGACTGGCAGCGCAGCAACGCGACTGTGACCGCAACGGTCTCGGACTGCACCGCCGGCGACAGTGACTCCGGCACGACGTATTCGTGTACGTACGACTGGGACTGGAAGGGCGTCCAGCACATCCAGAATCGCTCCGCCGATGCGCAGTACTTCGACGGCCACCGGGTCGCTCTCTGGATCGATCCGGTCACTGGAGGTGCCGACGACCACACCTACACCACGATGGTTTACGCGTTCGTCGGCGCCGGGGGAGTCGGGCTATTCGACCTGTTGGTCTGCATCGGCATCGCCGTCGCGCTTTACCAACGCCGCCACGATTTCCGCGGCTGGCTGGTGGGCCTGGCGTGGTGGCGTGCGGTACCCGAAGCCGGCGCTGTGTTGGCAGACACCCCGCCCTCGACCGCCCCCGTTGAGTCGACGATCGAGGACACGGTGCCCGCCAACACAGCGCCGGCCAACGGTGTCGCGCCGGGCTGGGCCGAGGACGCTCAGGCGCCCGGTTACTGAGGCGGCGGCGTCCCAGGCGCTCAATCGGTGGGGAGGGCGCTGCGGCTCCGCTCGAGAAAGGCGCGCTCGGCCGGATTCTGTGTGCGCGCGATCGCCGCGTCGTACGCCTCTGCCGCCTCCGCGTCCCGGCTGAGACGCCGCAGCAGGTCGGCCCGGATGGCATGGAACAGGTAGTAGCCATCGAGGTCGAGATCATCGACGAGCGCGAGCGCCGCTGCCGGACCGCCGACCTCGGCCACGGCCACCGCCCGGTTGAGGGCGGCGACCGGGCTCGGCGCGACCGTGAGCAGCTGATCGTAGAGGTGCAAGATCTGGGACCAGTCCGTGAGGTCTGCGTGCGGAGCGTCGCTGTGGACCGCGTTGATCGCGGCTTGGATCTGATACGGACCGGGCCGGCCACGGCGCAGACACCGGCGAACCAGCGCCTGGCCCTCCTCGATCAGCGCCAGGTCCCACCGGCCGCGGTCCTGATCGGCCAACGGGACCAACTCGCCTGAAGCAGTGGTGCGCGCGGCCCGGCGCGAGTGTGCGAGCAGCATCAGCGCCAGCAGGCCAAGCGCTTCCGGCTCGTCGGGCATCAGCTGCGCCAGCAGCCGTCCCAGCCGGATCGCCTCCTCGCACAGGTCCTCGCGGATAAGGCCCTCGCCCGAGCTGGCCGCATATCCCTCGTTGAAGATCAGATAAACGACCGCGAGTACCGCGCGGAGTCTGTCGGGCAGATCGGCCTCGTCCGGGACGCGGTACGGAATCCCCGCGTCCCGGATCTTGGCCTTGGCCCGCACCAGCCGCTGCGCCATCGTCGACTCGGCGACCAGAAAGGCCCGCGCGATCTCCGCAGTCGTCAGGCCGCCGAGCAGCCGCAGCGTGAGCGCCACGCGGGAGGCGGGCGCCAGCGCGGGGTGGCAGCAGGTGAAGATCAGGCGCAGGCGGTCATCGGGCACGGCGTCTCCCTCCTCCCCGTCGCCCGGCCACTCCGTCTCGGCACGTTCGTGCAGGAGCGCGGCCTGGGCGTGCCGGTCCGCGCGCGAGGACTCCCGGCGCAGCCGGTCGATCGCCCGGTTGCGCGCCGTGGTGATGATCCAGCCGGCTGGGCTCGGCGGGAGCCCGGCCGTCGGCCACCGGTCGACGGCCACCGCGAACGCGTCCTGCACCGCCTCCTCGGCGATGTCGATGTCGCCGAAGACGCGGGTGAGGACGGCGACCGCGCGCGCGTACTCCCCGCGGAACACGCGCTCGATCTGCGCGGTGGGCCGATCCGGTTGCTGTTCCTGCACGGCGTGGTCCCCGGCGGTTGTGGTCATTCCTGGAAGCGGAAGGGGCGGACCTCCATCGGCAGGCCGGTGACCCGGGCGACCCGCTCGGTGAACGCGAGCGCCGCGTCCAGGTCGGCTGCGCGCAGGATGTACAGGCCGCCGATGTGCTCCTTGCCTTCGACGTACGGGCCGTCGGTGATCAGCGTCTCACCGTCGGCCACCCGCAGCACGGTCGTCGCGCTCGCGTCGTGCAGGCCGCCGGAGAACACCCACTGCCCGGCCGCCTTCGCCTCGTCGTTGATCTCGCCCAGCTGCCGCATCACCGGCTCGAGGACCTCGGGCGGCGGCACGACGCCGTCGGGCTGGTACATGGTGATCAGATAGTGCTTCATCGCGCGCCTCCTGGGCGTCGGTCGGATTCCCACTCTCTATACGAGCAGCATCGGCCCGGATCGACATCGTCGGAGAAATTATTCGGGCGCGGGGCGGATCGCGGGCCGCCGCTCGCATGTTCGAGGTTGAGGGTGGTCGACGGCGCGTATTGCTCGGATGTCTGCGCCGAGTAAAGGGCCGGTAATAGTCCCTCGTCGGGCGGCGGTAACCACGGAGAGTGAAGGGTTGTCTTCCGCCGCCACGTTGGCCATTTCCTGCCACGCTGCCTCCACCTGTGGCCCCGTCAGGTACGGGCGCGGCGATAATGAATACAGATCAGGCATCCCCCAGCTTGATCAGGCCCCGATGACAACACTCGGGGCAGCCCCGGCTCCGTCTTCCCCCCAAGGAGCCGGGGCTCTCCTTTCGCACGCCGCGACCGGCCGCTCTCAGCCGTCCAGGGCCGCCAGATCGAGCCGCGCCAGGCGCTGCGGGTCGGCCAGGATGTCGATTTCCGCGATCCGTCCGCCGGTGATCGTCATGCCGAGGACGGCGAAAACCCGGCCGCCGCGGTCCGAGACGATTCCGACCGATCCGTTCACCAGTGCGAGTCGCGACCGCGCCCCGGGGCCCTGCAGGCGGCTGAAGGTCATCGCCTGTCCGGCTACTTCGGCGGCGCCGCGGACCAGACGTGTCCCCGTTCCGACCGTGCCTGCGTCCGCACGCAGCACCACGTCCGGGTCGAGCACGGCGACCAGCGCGTCGAAGTCGCCGCCGCGTGCCGCGGCCATGAACGCCTCCACCACCGTGCGCTGGCGGCTCAGGTCGGGGTCGGGAAGCGCCGCCGCCCCGTGCACCCGGCGGCGGGCCCGGCTCGCCAGCTGGCGAGCCGTCGTCGGAGTGCGTCCGACGATCGGGGCGATCTCGTCGAACGGCATGCTGAACATGTCGTGCAGCACGAACGCCAGCCGCTCGGCCGGGGCAAGCGTCTCGAGCACCACGAGCAGGGCCAGTCCGACCGAGTCGGCCAGGACGGCCTCCCGCTCGGGATCGAACCCGTCCGCGCTGCTCACGATCGGATCCGGCACGTGCACGCCGATCGGCTCCTCGCGCCGCGAGGCACGCGAGCGCAGCATGTCCAGGCAGACCCGGGCGACCACCGTGGTCAGCCAGCCGCCCAGGTTCTGCACGTCGTCGGTGTCCGCGCGGCTCAGCTTCAGCCACGCCTCCTGCACGGCGTCCTCCGCCTCAGCCACCGAGCCGAGCATTCGGTACGCCACCGCCCTAAGGTGCCCGCGGTGCGTCTCGAATCGGTGGGCCAGCCATTCGCCCTCACTGCCGGATTCGGGACCAGCGTCGCGATCGTCGTCCATCGTTGCGCTCCTCCGTCAAGTTCCGTCATACCAATGACGGAGGAGCCACAGGCGATGTGACGGCGCTAAGGCGTGCTCGTGGGTTGCCCGCCCGCCGGATAAGTGTTTCCGGTGGTCCAATCCGTGCCGACCACCAGCGTCACCTCGGTGTAGCTGGTCGACTGGGCGACGTTCGCGCTGGGAATCGACAGCGCTCGCGCCACCGCTGCGGCCGAGTCCGAGCGCCCCTGCGGATAGTAGATCTTCGTCGTCGTGGTCTTGGCCAGAGTTCCGCCGACGGTCGCCAGCGAGAACCCGTCCGTCACCAGCGCTGATTTAACGCCCGCCGCGCGGCCCGTGACGCCGCAGCCGTTGAAGACCGCGACGTGCACCGCCGCGTCGTTGACCTTGACGGTAGAGGTGACGGACGGCGACGCGCTCGGCGCCGCCGGGCTGCTGGCCACGGCCGAAGTGGTGGCGCCGGCGGCCGCTCCCGTCGCGGGCCCGGAAGGCGCGCCGGTCGAGACAGGAGACGGCGACGGGCTCGGCGATGCGGCTGCCCCGACCGGTGAGGTAGTCGTCCCGGGGGAGGAGTGGGCCGAGTAGACCGCCACGGCGAGCAGCACCACTCCGGCGGCACCGAGGACGATCACGCCGGTCTTGCCGCCTGAACCGCCCGAGGATCGGCTCTCTGCCTTAGCGCGGGCGACGGCCGCGCCCTTCGGATCGACTTCCTTCAGGTCGATGTCGTCATTGACGTGTCCGTCGGGCGGTGGCGCGGCGTGGCCGCGGCTGGGCTCGGGTGCATCGGGGCCCGGTCCCCGCCGAGGATCGCGCGGCGGGACCGGTGGCGGCGGGCGATCACCGCGGGCGTCGCCGTAGCCGTACGGGGCGTCGTAGGTCTCTTCCGGCCCTGATGGGCGGCGCGCTGGGGGCCTGCCTGGTGGCGGGTATGGGGCTGGGCCGTCGTAGCCGTCGTCAGGGTCCGGTGGGCGGGCGCCGGGCGCTCTTCCCTGTGGGGGATAGGGCGCGTCATACATCTGATCCGGCCCGGGCGGGCGCGCGCCCGGTGGCCTGCCTGGTGGCGGGTACGGCGCGTCGTAGGTCTCGTTCGGCCCAGGTGGGTGGCGGCGCGGGAGTGGGGCGCCCCCGGTCCCGGGACCGAGCATCCGCGGTGGCTGCGACGCCCCTGGGCGGATTGCAGGAGGCGGCGGCCCCGGCCAAGGTTCCCCGCGGGGCGGCGGCGGACCAGGCTGACGGTCGCCGTAGCCGGGCCGCGGGGCGCCGGGTTCCTCCCACACCGGACCCGGTTCGGCCGTGTATCCCCGCGACTGTGACTGCGGCTGTGGCCCGCGCGGCCGGTCCGGCGGCGCAGGTTCCTCGCGCGTCGGGTCGAAGGGATCGTACGGCGGTGGGCCGGGGCGCCGTTCGGGCGCCGGACGGGCCGGGCCGCGAGGGTCCGGCGGACGGTTCCCGGAGCGTGGATCGTCGCCCGAGCTCGGGTTCCAGCCGTCGTACTCGCCCATCGTGTTCCCGGATCCCTTCCACCCGCGTCGAGGTTCGAGATCTGCGCGTCGCGCCCGCCAGTATGCCGCTCCCGGTGAACATCCGCGTCACGCGTAGGTAATCAGCGCGTACTTAGTTGACCGGGTCGACCCCGCGATTCGGGGCCGATGCAGCAACACGGGTTCTTCGAGGCGGCCGGGGCTTGATGGCGGCTGTGGATCGCGCGACGAAGGAGAGACGCCTTCGCCGCGCGATCTTTCGCCGCCCCTGCCGCCTCGAAGACCGGCGCAAACAGGTCAGTTCCAGTCGTAGAGCGACTGCAGTCGGTCGATCACCAGGTCGAAGTGGTGTTTCTCCAGCGCGCAGGCCTCGCGCCGCATGCCACCGTGGTGCACGCGCATCACCCGGTCCAGATACACCCAGGACTCGCGGCCCTCGTAGTCCCACGGGCCGGTGCCGACGTCGACCCAGTCGCGGGCGTCGTGCCGCTTGCTGGTGAGCTGCACGGCGAGCACCGTGCCCGTCTTCTCGCGGGCGACGATGAGCACCGGCCGGTCCTTGCCACGCCCGTCGTGCTCCTCGTAGGGGACCCAGGTCCAGACGATCTCGCCCGGGTCCGGGTCCGCGTCGTGTTTCGGCGCGTACACGGTGTGCACCGAGCCGATCGTCCCGGGGTCCACCTCGACCGTCGCGCTCGGGCCATGGCGGCCGGGGGAGTTCGCGAACGGGTCGTGCTCGTATGCGGTCTCTGTCATCCGGTCAGCGTAGCGGTGCGGGTGATCGGGCCCGCGCGCGGCTCAGACGAGGGCGCCGCACGACATGCTGTGCGCCGTCGCGGCGAAGCTCGGGAAGGGATCGCTCGCGTGGTAGCGGGCGGCGCGCACCAGCAGCTCGCGCGCCTCCTCGTCGGTCACGTCCGGGTAGTCCTCGTACCACTCGCCGACCGGCCTCGGCCAGGGCATCTCGCGCACGCACACAAGCGCGTCCACCGTCGTCCGCAGCCGTCCCAGAACGCTGCGGGCACCGACGGGCACCGCCAGCACGAGCCGGGAGACCCCGCGCTTTCGCAGGACCGTCACAGCGACCGAGGCGGCCGCTCCGGTCGCCACGCCGTCGTCCACCAGGATCACGGTGCGCCCGGCGACGGATTCTTCGGGCACCAGTTCGCGCAGCGAGCGCTGTGCGTGCAAGATGAGCTCGGCCGCGCGCCGCGCTTCCTGGTCCACTCGCGCCAGGCCGACGCCGAGCCGGCCGGCGAGGTATGTGTTGATCTCCGTGACCCCGTCCTCGCCCACCGCGCCGAGTGTGCCGGGCGGGCAGCCGGGCACGCTCAGCTCGTGCACCAGGACAGCGTCAAGAGGGGTGTGAAGCGCGGCGGCGACGCCGACCGCGAGCGGGACGCCGCGCGGGGCGAGCGCGACCACGATGGGGGGATCGGAACGCCAGGCCCGCAGTTGCTCGGTCAGCCTGCGGCCGGCCTCGGCGCGATTGCAGAAGGTCATGACCGGTACACCACCCTTCTCGCGGGACCGGAGCGCGACACGGATCCATCCGCGCACCGGGGACGAGGACGCGGGAGGGGATACCGCTATCGGCCACATCCGGACCGCACTGCCGGACGCTTCATCCTTTCAACCGATCGGCCCCGAGGGAAGGGCCGCAAGCCATATGTTCGGCTGATTCATGCATTTGTGGGGGACGAGTGTCCGCCGACTGGACTCAGGCGCGCCGGTGTGCCCCCGTGGTCGCCGGAGAGCGCCTGGGCAGTAGACGGATACTCCGGGAGGCCTTCAGTCAAACGGGTGATGCGCAGCACCCTGCGTACCTGCGGAGAGACGTGCGTCAGCCGGGTCCAGCCGTCCTGCGCCCGCGCCCGGCCCATCGCGCGCGCCAGCACTCCCACCCCAGAGGCGTCCAGGAATTCCAGCGCGGCGAGGTCGAGGACCAGCCGGGCGTGCCCTTCGGCGATCAGCTCGTCGAGGTGGGTCCGCAGCACCGGCGCCGTGGCCACGTCGAGCTCGCCTCCGATGGTCACCACTGTGCATCCGGAGGCCTGGCGGTTGTGCACGTAGAAGTCGCCCACCGTGCCTATCCCCATCACCTGTCGACAACACGAGTACCTCAGACGCGGCGCCTGTCACCCACAGGCGGTGACAGTTTAGGCACACTCGGCGCTTAAGGGGTTGGAGTTCGTCGATCCCGCGAGCCGGTCGCACTACCGCGCGACGCATTCTCGAGCGAAATTCGAGCGCCTTGCCCCGTGAGCGGTCCGGTTCGATCACTCGTCGAAGCTGGCCAGAGCGTTGCGGCGGCCACAGATCGCGGGCGCGGCGGGGACCGGACGAACGAGTGCGGTGTGCGCCGGTTCGCCGCCGACAGTTCAATTTCACGGAGCTTCAACGACTCGGTTTGATCCGTCACGCGCGGTGCAAGACTCCAAACGGGGGGTGTCCGTCGCTCGTTCTCAACCCGCCAGGCGCGTCATATGATCATCATTCCAGAGCACCCGGAAAGCTCCACCGACCTCTGGCGTCCGCCCCCCGAACCCACCCACGGCCGCCCCGCGTGGGTGGTCAGCGGCGCGATCGTGGCGGCGTGCATAGCGCTCGTCGTCGGCGTGATCCTCACCTACGAATTCGTCCACCCGTTCGCCACGATGATCGGATTAATGTGACCGACCGCCCCCACGGCGCGGCGGGTAGTCGGCAGTGGCGTTAAGCGGCGTTAAGACAGTGGTCTTGGTGGGCGGTGCGCGATGTGTGCAGCGTCCATCGGCGCTCGTGCGGTTTGGCGGTCCGGCCAATGGCGTTAAGACAGTGGCGCTTGGTGGGCAGCGCCAGCGCCCGCGCGACGCGGCGGGCGCTGGCTTAATGCACCGGTGTCCGAAGCGGACACCGGTCAGGGCGTCCGCGTGGCTTGGTGGCCGGCGTGTGGCGTTAAGGCAGTGGTGTTTGGTGGGCGGTGCGTGATGTGTGCAGCGCCCACCGCCCTGCGGCGTAGCGGGCGTTCGCTCAGTGTGGCGGTGTCCGAGGCGGTCACTGGTCGGTGCGTCCGCGTGGCTTGGCGGATCGGCCTACGACGTTAAGACAGTGGCGCACGGTGGCGCCGCGCGGCGCAGCTGCGGCTGGCAGGGATCAGCGCGGCGGTGGTGGCTGTCCGCACCGCGCAGCGCTCGGCTGGCAGCGGTGGTCCAAGTGGCAGCGTTCGATACGGCAGTGCTCGACGCTGGCGCCGGTCAGTACGGCAGGGTTCGCTTGCCCGAGGGCGTGCGAAGGTCCAGTGGCGGCAGGTCGCGCCGCCGGCGGTGCCGTTTGACGACGCGCACCTGCGTGGCGCCGCCCGCCGTGGCCGCCCCATCTGTCTCAGTAGTGCGCTTCATGCTCGTCGCCTCCTTGGTGTCTCGCGCGTTGGAAGCAGATTACTGATTTCTTCGGTTCCAGCATGCGCCGCACGCCTTGAACTCTCCTGAAGCCTCCCATCGAGCACCGACACTCGGTGCATCGCAGCACGTCGCAGCGTGCTCCGTCGGCGTCCGTCGGCGTGGCGAGTGTCGGCATGGCGGGCGTCGGAGTGGC
>NZ_DASZGI010000377.1:0-37931 GCF_035938995.1 Actinocrinis sp. | reverse complement strand
AGTTCGTACTCGTATACGGTCTTGTCGAGGTGCTCGACCAGTGCTCCCCAAAGCGTCATGCGCATCCATGGCTTACCTTCGAGTTCGAACACGTCGAAGGTGTATCCCTCGCGCTCGTACCGGCCCAGATGAGGTGCGAAGTCCACCTCGACGGCGGGATCTGCGGGCTCCAGCGGCTGCGGCGGCTGGAGCCCGGCCACCTCGGTGAAGATCTCGCGCGACAGATCGGCGAACAGCGGCGTGCCAGTGTCCGCATTCGTGAGAATGACGACCGCGAGGCCCTGCTCCGGCAGCAGGTACAGTTCCGCCGTCTGGCCCATCGTCTTCCCGCCGTGGCCGATCAGCCGCTTGCCGTCCCAGCTGAAGCGCGTCCAGCCGAGGCCCCAGGAGTCGCCCCTGTGGCGCTTGTCCGGCAGGTCGACCTGCCGGGCGGCCATCGCGGCGGTGCTCTCCGCCGACAGCACCCGGGATCCGTCGGCGGCCAGGCCCCCGGTCATGTGCATCCTGGCGAACGTCAGGAGCGCGGCGGCCGTGGTGATGATCCCACCGGCCGGTCCGGTCGAGCGCGGCAGTTGCCAAAGCGTGGTGGGCCGCGGCGCGGCGCCGTCCACCGGGTCCATATGGCCGACGGCGGCACGCTGGAGAATGGCCTCCTCCGGCAGCGTGCACACTGATTCGACGCCCAGCGGCGTGCAGACGTAGTCGTGCAGGGCCTGGTCCCACGTCTTTCCGGTGACCTTCTCGATGACCCGGCCGATCAGCACGAACCCTGAGTTGCAGTAGGACCAGGTGGCTCCCAGCGGCTGGTGTTGTGCCGCCTTCTCCAGCAAGGCCACGTAACGTTCCAGGCAGTCGTCGCCACGCCCGGTGTCAGTGAAGATGTCCCCGTCGATGCCGCTGCTGTGCGTCAACAGGTGCCGGAGGGTGAGCTGCCGGGAAACCTCAGGATCTGCGAGTTTGAGCTCAGGCAGGACGTCGACGACCGGCGCGTCGAGGTCGAGGCGGCCCTCTTCGACCAGCCGCATCACCATGGTCGCCGTCCAGACCTTCGTGATCGAGCCGATCTGAAAGATCGAGTCGGTGGTCACCTCGACGCCGGTGCGATTGTTGAGCACGCCATACGCCTCCTGCACCAGCTCGTCCTCGCCGTCGCGATGCAGCCGCATGATGCCGAGCACAGCCCCCGGAATGCCGTGCTCGGCGGCGAGCGCATCAAGCCGTCGCTGCCAGTGATCCGCGTCGAGAGCGCCATCCCGTGCCATGTGATCAGCCCTTCCCCGTTTCAAAGCTCTGGGATTCGTGCCCCGCAGAGTCAGAAACAACAGGATAGGTGCCTGCTCTGTCCCGGGAGGTGCGACTGCCGCGGTCACAGATCAGTGGCGAGGGGGTTGGAGCACCAGAACACCGAGGGCTTGGACGCTTGCACCCCCGCGCAGTTGTCCAAGCCCTCGGCTCGACCCGTCTTCGGCTGGCTGCCGGTTACCGAAGCGCGGGACGCCCGTTAGTGCCAGCCTCGGTGGGTTATCGCAGACACCTGGGTCCGCATCCCAGCGTCGCCGACGGGCGTGGCAAATCCGTGGCATTTCTGTGGCATCAGACAGCGCTGCATCAATCCGCACGCGAGGCCAGGGTGCACGTGTAGGCGATCAGTACGTGTCGCCGCACCTGCGATCCGACCTCGCCCGCAGCAGGAAGCGCTGCGCCGTGCGGGAGGAGTCGGCTGTTCTGGCAGCTGGTCATGGCGACAGCCGGTGCCCACCATGCTGCGGGCGGGACGGGCCACGCGTTTGCGTGTCCGACGATCGGCACAGCGCGCACTGCGGCTGTGATGCAGGACACGTATGAGTACTCGGTGATCGTGAGAAACGAATCGCCGGGTCGGCTCCTCCTCGATACGTCAGCACCATCGAAGCCCCGAGACAGGAGCTGCCCGTGTCCGTTCCCCTGCCCGACGTCCCCGGCGTGACCCACCGCTTCATCACCGTCCGGGGCGTGCGCCTACACCTGGCCGAAGCCGGCCACCAGGACGCCGAGCCCGTCCTGCTTCTGCACAGCTTCCCCCAGCACTGGTACACCTGGCGCTACGTCATCCCGCTGCTCGCGCTGCACTACCGCGTCCTCGCCCTGGATCTGCGCGGTTTCGGCTGGTCCGACGCGCCGCGCCACGGCTACAGCGGCGTGAGCCTGTCCGACGACGTCGTCGCGGTCCTGGACGAACTCGGGCTCCAGCGAACCCACGTGATCGGCCACGACTGGGGCGCGTGGGTCGGCTTCATCACCGCGCTCCGGCACCCGGACCGTGTCAGCCACCTGATCTCCGTGAACATGACACACCCGTGGCCGCCGTTCATGCGCCTGGCCCCGAACCTGTGGCGCATGTGGCACACGGCCCTGATGGAGTGGCCCCCACTGGGCCGCTTCGTCATCCGCCGCACCGGCTTCACGCGTTTCCTGCTGCGGCATTGGGTCGCCGACAAGCAGCTCTGGGATCGCGACGAGCTTGACGTGTTCACCGACGTCGTGCGCGAACCCGCACGCGCTCGGGCAGGTGAGCAGGTGCACGCAGCCTACGTGTGGAGGGAGATCATTGCGCATCCCTTCGGCGGACGCTTCCGCACGGCGCGCCTGACGGTCCCGACGCTGCTGCTCGGCGGCGACCAGGACGTGGTCATCCCGCCGAGCGTGCTTCGCGGAGGCGGACGCAATGCCGAGAACATGCGGAGCGTCGTGGTCCCCGGCTGCGGCCATCTGATGCCCGAGGAACGGCCCGCAGCCATCGCGAACGAGGCGGTCGCGTTCTTCGCCGCGCCCGTCACGCCAGGTTTGACCGCAGCCTCCTGAGAATCCGCCGCGCGCCCCGGTCGCCCCCGTACAGCAACCCGATCGCCTTGCCGCCGGGGACGCGCGGCCCTCCACATGCGGCCACACGCGTGCCCTCGCCCTCGGGCACCGCCGCGAACCCCCCGACAGCGAACCGGTCCTGCATCAGACACCAGCCCGACCGCAGCACGACGTCGAACGTTCCTCGGTTGCCGACCCAGCCGACCGCGCGCGCCCTCAGCTGCTCGCCTTCGCGCTCGACGATGCGGAATTCGCGGAACAGGCGCACCAGCGCGGGCATGCTGCGCTCCATGTCGCCGATGTACTCCCACACGCGGTCGAAGGAGGCATCGAAGTGTTCTTCAGCGTAGGAGACGCCGGGAATCGCCGCGGCGAGCACGCGCATGCGCCGCACCTCGTCGATCTCCGCGACCGGCCAGTCTGCCGTCATGACGACCACGCTTTCCGGAAACTGCTCCTGGCTCGGCTCAGCCGCGATTTCGCCGCGCCCGGCGAGATGTGCAGCAGCTGCGCGGCGTCCTTTTCGTCGAGCCCCTCGATCTCCCGCAGCACCAGGATTGCGCGGTGTTCGGGTGACAACCGATCCAGGACGTCCCTGATGTCCGCCGCCAACTCGGGGCTTCCCGGCGCCGGGAGCTCGGCCAACTCAGCAGGTCGCGCTCTCGCCGATCGCTGCGCGACCCGCACCGCCTCGCGAACGGCGATCCGGCGCACCCAACCGTAGAGCGCCGCGGGTTCGTTGAGTGCCTTCAGATTCTGGAACACCGAGATCAAGGCTTCCTGCGCCGCGTCTGCGGAATCCTGCAGCGCGATAGGTCCGCACAGCCTCCCGACGTATGGCGTCAGACGATCCAGGAGCGCGTTCATCGCAATCGCGTCCCCGTGCTGCGCCGAACGCACCAGATCCGCGATCTCGTCCGGATCCCGCGACGCGTCGCCCACGTCCGAATGCTACTGCGAGGAAAAGCCGGGCAGTGGGCGGCGCGGGCGCGGCCGGATCAGCGCACGGTGACGGAGCCGCCGCCACGGTGGCGCAGGTCTGCGCGGGTCGGCAGGCCCTCCCAATCGCCGTGCGTGCCGACTGTGCACGCGGCGGCGATGGTCGCCCAGTGCAGCCGGTCGGCGAGGGGAAGTCCGTCACAGCGCGCCGCGAGGTATCCGGCCGTGAAGCTGTCTCCGGCGCCGATGACGTCCACGACGCGGACCCGGACCGCCGAATGCTCGACCTCTGCGCCGTCTGCGGACACCGCGAGCGCTCCGTCCGCGCCGCGCTTGACCACGACCTCGTCGGGACCGCGCGTCAGCAGCCCGCGCGCCGCGCGCCGCAGATCCGTCTCGTCAGTGGCCAGCGCGAGTTCGTCGTCCCCGACGAACAAGATGTCGATCTGCGGCAGCAGCTCCTTGACGAGGGCGGCGGTGCCGGAACTCCCGGACAGGGTGCTGCGATAGTTCACGTCGAACGAGATCGGGATCCGGGCGCGGCTGGCCAGCTCGACCGCGCGGCGGACCGCATCGGCGCAGGTCGCGCTAAGGGCCGGGGTGATGCCGGTGAGGTGGACCAGGTCGGGTCCAGAGTCAGCCGTCAGTGCGGCCTCGACGTCAGCCTGAGCGAGACCGGATCCGGCGCTCCGGTCGCGGTAATACGTGACACGCGTGTACTCGGCCGTCCTCAGCTCACGGATCATGAAGCCGGTCGGCCGATCGGGATCGACGCGTGCGAATTGCGTGTCGACTCCTTCGGCGGCCAGATCGCGCAGCACCCGGGCGCCGATCTCGTCCTCTCCCACGACGCCGACCCAGGCCGCCTCGTGGCCGAGCCGGCGCATGCCGATCGCGACAGTGGACTCGGCGCCCGCGGTCGAGAGCCGGAGCGTGCGCGCCGTACGCAGCGGGTCTCCGGTCTCCGTGACCGCGACGCCGAGTGTCTCGCCGATCGTCAGGAGTCTGCCCATGCTCCACTACTCACCATTCGGCCAGGCCGCCGTCGTCGTGGTGCCAGATCGGGGTGCGCCATTCGAAGCCGTTCTCGGCCGCCCACGCCGCCGCCCGCTCGATCTCGTTCGCGTCGACCTCGATGCCGAGGCCCGGCCCGCGCGGACGCTCCACCCAGCCGTCGCGGTACTCGAACACGCTCGGATCCGCCAGGTAGTCGAGCAGATCGGAGCCCTCGCCGTTGTAGTGGATGCCGAGGCTCTGCTCCTGGACCAGGACGTTCGGGATGGCGAAGTCGACCTGGAGGGCTGCCGCCAGCGCCACCGGCCCGAGCGGGCAGTGCGGGGCCATGAAGGCGTCGTGCGTCTCGGCCTGGGCCGCGATCCGGCGCACCTCCGAGATGCCGCCCGCGTGCGAGATGTCCGGCTGCGCCACCGCGATCCCGGCCTCAAAGGCCGCCCGGAAATCCCACCGCGAGTAGAGCCGCTCCCCGGTCGCGATGGGTATCGCGGTGCTCTCCACGACAGAGGCCAGATTCGCGGCGTGCTCGGGCAGGATCGGCTCCTCCACGAACATCGGCGCGAGCGGTTCCAGCAGCCGCAGCAGCCTGCGCGCCATGGGCGTGGAGACCCGGCCGTGGAAGTCGATCGCGAGGTCCCGGTCCGGCCCCAGCACGTCCCGCACCGCTGCGACCCGGCGCACCACCTGCTCGACGGCCGCGGGCGTGTCGATCGGGCGCAGCTGGGCGGAGGCGTTCATCTTGACCGCCGTGAAGCCCTCGGCGACCTTCCGCTCGGCCTGCTCGGCGACGTCCTGTGCGCCGTCGCCGCCGATCCACGTGTACACCCGCACCCGGTCGCGCAGCGGACCGCCGAGCAGTTCGTGCACCGGCACGCCGCGGACCTTGCCCGCGATGTCCCACAGCGCCTGGTCGATCCCGCCGACCGCCGACGACAGCACCGGGCCGCCCCGGTAGAACCCCGCTTTGGTCAGCAGCTGCCAGTGCGCCTCGATCCGCAGCGGGTCCGCGCCGATCAGCAGTTCGCCCAGCTCGTCCACGGCCGCCGCCACGGTGCGCACCCTGCCCTCGAGGGCCGGCTCCCCCCAGCCGGTGACGCCCTCGTCCGTGTCGATCCGCACGAACAGCCAGCGGGGCGCCACCGCGTACGTCGTCAGAGCCGTGATCTTCATGAGACGATGCCCACCACGCTCAGCGCGGCCCGGACGCGCCCGGCGATCGACTCGATCTCCTCCTCGGTGCCGGGGGCAGCCCGGCCGGCCAGCTCGCTGCCGAAGGCGACCGCGAACGCGCCCGCCGCCAGCCAGTCCCAGAGATGGGCGAGCGAAATCCCCCCGGTGGGCACGAACGACTCCTTTCCGAACGGCCCGCGCAGCTCCGTGAGATACCGCACGCCGAGGGAGCCGGCCGGGAACAGCTTGAAGAACTCGGCTCCCGCGCGGCGCGCCGCGAGCACCTCGGTCCCGGTCGCGACGCCCGGCAGCGGCTCCAGGCCGCGCTCGAGGGCCGCCGCGACGACGTCGGGATCGAACCCGGGGCTGACCACGAACTCGCCGCCGAGCGCGGCCAGCCGCTCCACCTGATCCACCTCGGTGACCGTGCCCGCGCCGACGACCAGTTCGGGACGCGCGGCGGCCCGCTCGATCGCGTCCCAGGCGCCCGGCGTGTCGACCGTGACCTCGAGGACCCGGACGCCGCCGCGGGCGAGCCCGTCGATCGCCCCGGACACGTCTCCGCCGCCTCGGTAGCGGACGATCGCCATGATCCGGTCCCGGCGGAGCGCCTCGCGCAGGCGGCTCGGGCGCGGCGCATCGGGCTCCGCCGGTGCTTCCGCCGCCGCCTCGCCGTCGGCCGGTCGCTGTGAAGTCGTCATTGCGGTTCCTCTATCCCGTTCCAAGATCAGGGCGTCGCGGGCTCAGCGGGGCAGGCCATAGGCACGCAGCCCTCTGCGACGCTGTTGGATGACCACCGCCACGACCAGCAGTGCGCCCTGGGCGATGTCCTGCCAGAAGGAGTTCACATTCAGGATCGTCAGCCCGTTCTGCAGGACTCCGAGCAGGATGACGGCGATGACGGTCCCTGAGATGCCGCCCTTGCCGCCCTGCAGCGACACGCCGCCGAGCGCCGCCGCCGTGATGGACTGGAGCTCAAGGCCCTGGCTTCCCGAGGTCGGCTGGCCGGAGCCGGTGCGCGCGGTCAGCAGGATTCCCGCGATGGCGGCGACGAACCCGGCGAGCACATAGCAGCCGACCACGTAGCGGTTGATGTTGATGCCGGCCAGCCGGGCGGCGGTCGGGTTGCCGCCGATCGCGTAGATGTTGCGGCCGATGTCCGTGTAGCGCAGCATCAGGAACACCGCCGCGGCGACGATGATCAGCACCCAGACCAGGATCGGGATGCCGAGCCCGCTGCCCCGGGCGATGAACACGAACGTGGAGTCGGTGCCGGTGTAGCCCTGGGCGCGGCCGTCGGAGATGAGGTTGGCCAGACCGCGCAGCGCCGCGTAGGTGGCGAGGGTCGCGATGACCGCGTTGACCCGGCCGTAGACGATCACCACCCCGTTGAGGATCCCGACGGCGATGCCCACCAGCAGGCCGACCAGGATGCCGAACGCGGCGCTGGACGCGCTGGTGAACACCATCGCCGAGACCACGGAGGTCAGGCCCGCCGCCGAGCCGACCGAGATGTCGAGGCCGCCGAGCAGCATCACCACGGTCTGCACGACCGCGAGGATGCCCACGATGGCGACCGTGGTCCCGATGGTCTTGATGTTGGAGATCAGGAAGAAGTTCGAGTTGCGCGAGCCGATGACCGCGCAGAGCACGGCCAGCGCGGCGATCAGGCTGAGGTTCTGCACGCCGACGAAGTCGAAGACGCGACGCAGCGGGTTCGGGCTCGCGCCCGGCGCGGGCTGAGTGGCCGCCGCCGGGCTTTCGGTCTGTGTCACGTCGTCGCTCCGGTACCAGTGGCGTTTTCGGCAGTTGCGCTTGCGGCCGTTGAGTTCTCAGACATAGCCAGCGCCAGGACCCGTTCTTCGGTGGCGTCGGCCCGGGAGAGCCGCCCGGACACCCGGCCGCCGTGCATGACCACGATCCGGTCGGACAGGCCGAGCAGCTCGGGCAGCTCGGAGGAGATGACCAGCAGGGCCATGCCCTCCGCGGCCAGATCGTTGACGATGGAGTAGATCTCCGCCTTCGCGCCGACGTCGACGCCGCGGGTCGGCTCGTCGAGGATCAGCACCCTGGGACGGCGGGCCAGCCACCGGGCGAGCACCACCTTCTGCTGGTTGCCGCCGGACAGGGTGCCGACTTCCTGCTCGATCGAGGAGGCGCGGACGGAGAGCTGCTTGACGTAGCGGCGGGCGAGGTCGCGCTCGGCGCCGCGGCGCACGACCCGCAGCCGGGTGATGCGCGTGAGGATCGCGAGCGAGACGTTGTCGCGGATGGAGCGGCGCAGCAGCAGCGCCTGCGCCTTGCGCTCCTCGGGGGCGAAGCCGATGCCGGCGCGCAGGGCGTCCGCGGGTCCGTGCAGCCGTACCGGTTTCCCGGCCACTTCGACGGTCCCGGCGCGCAGGGGCACCGCTCCGGCCACGGCGAGGGCAAGCTCCGAGCGGCCCGCGCCGACCAGGCCGCCGAGGCCGACCACCTCCCCGGCGCGGACTTCGAGGTCGATGTCGCGCACGTCGTCGGTGGTCAGGCCGTGCACGCGCAGCACGACCTCGCCGGGCTCGCGGGGGTCACGCACGAACATGTCGGCCAGGTCCCGGCCGACCATCATCCGCACCAGCTCGCCCTCGTTGGTCTGCGAGATCCGCCGGTCGCCGACGTAGCGTCCGTCCCGCAGCACGGCGACCCGGTCGGCGATGGTGAAGATCTCGGGCATGCGGTGCGAGACGTACACGATCGCGACGCCGCCGTCGCGCAGCCGCCGGATCAGCCCGAACAGCGCCTCGACCTCGTGGTCGGAGAGCGAGGAGGTCGGTTCGTCGAACGCGATGACGCGCACCTCGCCGACCAGGGCCCGCAGGATCTCGACCAGCTGACGCTGGGCCGGGGAGAGGTCGGAGCCGAGGGTGCGCGGGTCCAGCAGCCCGCTGAATCCGTGGCGCTCGATGTCCGCGCGGACCTGCCCCAGCAGCGTGCGCTTGTCGAGGACGCGGCCCCGGCGCGGCAGCGCGCCGAGGTACACGTTCTCCGCGACGGATACGTGCGGGACGATCTCAGGCTCCTGCTGGATGACCCGGAGCCCGGCGCGGTGCGCGTCGCGCGGCGAGCCGAAGGCGACCGGCTCGCCGTCGAGCAGCAGGCGGCCCGAGTCCGGCGCGTGGTCGCCGGAGAGCACCCGCAGCAGCGTCGACTTGCCGGCGCCGTTCTCGCCCACCAGCGCGAGTACTTCGCCCGCCCGCACGTCGAGGCTGACGTCGGCGAGCGCGTGCACCGGGCCGAACGACTTGCCGATCCGTTCGGCCCGAAGCCGCGCGGCCGCCGCCGCGGGAGGCTCAGTGGGCTGAGGCGCTCCGGTCAGCTGCACTGCACGCCCGCCTGCACGAAGTTCGCCGCGTCGACCATCTGGGTCGGTGCGATCGACTGCGCGGGCAGCGCCTTGCCGTCGCGGATCTTGGCGACCAGCACGTCCACGGCGGTGGCGCCGACCGCGTGTCCGTCGATGAACAGCGCCGCCTTGTTGCCGCTGTCCTTCTTGGCCGCCCAGTCCTTGCAGGTCAGGTAGGCGCCGAGGCCGACACCGTCGATGTCCGCCGGGGCGACGCCGCTGTTCTGCAACGCGGTCACCGCGCCGGTCTCGCTCTCGTCGTTGCAGCCCCAGACCACCCAGTGCTTCACTCCCGGGTTCGCGGTGAGCGCCGCGCCGGTCTTGTTCTGGGCGTCGACCACCGAGTTGTCGGTGCCGAGCTTGACGATCTGCGGACTGGCCCCGGCGGCCGTGGCGAAGCCCTGCTCCTCGCCCTGCTCGCGCTGCTGGCAGTCGGACAGGCCCTGCGAGTACACGGCCAGGATGTGCGTGTCCGCCGCGGACCAGCCGTATTGCTTGAACAGCGTGCCCGCCTCCGCGCCGACCTTGGCGCCCATCTGCACCGAGTCGAAGCCGACGAACGGGGCCGCGGCGCCGGAGCCGTTGGTGATCGGGTCGTCGCTGGCCACCAGCGGGATCGAGCCCGCGCCCTGGATGACCTCGGGGCCGATCTTCTGGTCCGGCACCACGATCGCGATGCCGTCGACCTGCTGGCCCACCTCGGTGCTCATCGCGCTGATCGCCTGGTTCGAGTCGGTGCCCAGGTTGACCGTGACGATCTTGACGTTGCCGAGCTTGGCGGCCTCGGCCTTGGCGCCGTTGGCCTCGTCGATGAAGTACTGCTGGTCGCCCTGCTTCTGCAGGTAGGCGATGGTGATCTCGCCGCTCTTCGGGGCGGCGGCACCGGTGCCGGTCGCCGCAGCCTTGCCGGTGCTGCAGCCGGCCAGGGCGAGCGCGGTGACCGCTCCCGCCGCGCCGATGACCACGAACGTCCTCGTCCGCACTGTCGTGACTCCGCTTCTGGTGAGGGTGATCTGGATGGGTCGTTTCGGGTCTGGCGCTTCGACGCGCGCCCCGACCCCGAGCCCCGTGGTCGTCGCCGCCATGGGTGGCTGCTGCCCCGAGTCTTGCCCGAAGCAGCCGCCGCGTCAAGATTTATGCATAAATAATTCTTAGTTGCGGTGCGCCGCGCAGCTCAGCAGCGCGTCCAGCGCCGGTCGGCCGCGTCCGGCCTCGACCAGCACCCACCAACTCTTCGCCCGGCCCGCGGCGAGCGGATCGAGAGCCGAGTAGGCGCGGGCGGGCGCGTCGTGGGCGCCGAACGCCGGCTCGATCGCGACGTGGCGCACCGGTACGTCGCCCCAGCCGCCGAGGTTCACCCATAGCCCGACATGCCGGAAGGGGGCGTCGGCGACCCACCACGCGAGCCAGTCGCCCCCCTCGACCATGACGGCGACGACTGCGGGCAGCGGCGGCTCGAGCCAGAGCTTCGCGGCTCGGCCGGTGGCCTTGTCCAATGTGATCTCAGCCACCTGTGTCGCCTCGGGCGCGAGCCAGTCGAACCGCGTTGACGGGGCACCGCCCTCGAAGGCGCTGTCCAGCCGGAACCGCATCGGCGACGAGGCGATGATCCGGGTCCGCTCGTCGGCGGCCAGGAGCATGTGTTGCGCCCAGGACCAGTTCAGCGGCTTCTCGCCGATGTTCTCGACGCGGTAGTCGACACGCAGCAGACCGTTCTGAGCCGAGATATAGCGCAGGAACCGGTACGCCCTGTCGGGTGGCGCGGCACTTCCGTAGTACGTCGTCAGTGGAGCGTGCCAGGGGACTCGCCAGACGTCGCCGTGGTCCGCCAGGCCGCCCTCGGCCGACGCGCCGATGTTCGGGAAGCACTCGTCCCAGCCGGAGCAGTCGAGGTCGCCCCAGTCCTGGCCGGGTGCCGGCGCGGCGCGCGGCCGGACCGGCGGCGCGAGCCATTCGCGTCCGCGTTCGCCGAAGCGAAGGCTCGTGACCTTGCCGCCCAGGCCGGGCTCCCAGTGCAGGCGCGGCCCGCCGGCGCGGCCGTGGGAGCCCTCGCAAGGCTCTGACGACCGCGCCGACAGTCCGTTCGGCGGCTCGTTCATCGGTTCGCGTGCACCGCTTTCATGTACACCGCTCAGGCCGGCGGCTGGACCGCCACCGCGACCTCGGCCGCGGACGCGTAGCCATAGGCTCCCGCCGTCGCCGTAAGCCGCACGTAGCGGGCCTGTACCGGAGCGATCTGAACCGATTTCAGCAGCGCGTCCTGCGTCCACGTTCCCGGCGCGGCCGCCTGCGTGAAGTTGACGCCGTCGCTGCTCACCTCGACGGTGTAGGCGGTGATCGTGCCGGTGATGGTGCCGTCCAGCCGCGGCTGGTAGGTCAGTCCGGTGACCGTCTGCACCGCTCCCAGGTCGATCGTGAGCGAGATCGGCAGCGGGTCGTGCACCGGGCTGAACTCCGAGTGCCACAGCGTGGTCACGTTGCCGTCCACCGCGTTGCTCGCCGGGTATCCGGCGTTGGCGCTGGTGGCCGTCGCCGACTCGTCGGCAGGCGGCACGAAGTGTGGCCACGGCCCGGCGGGCACGGTCGCAACGGGTGCGCCGCAGGTGATCTGCAGGCCGCCCCAGTCCGCGCGGTCGTTGTAGGTGCCATCGCCGCCGTCGCCGACGACCAGGCTGACCACCTTGGCCGTACCCAGGTTGACCGACATCGCCTGGGTCGCGGCACGCGTCACCAGACCGCTGTCATACAGCTTCACGCCGTCGCCGTAGACCTGGAACACGGCTGTTCCACCGGCCGGGGTCCAGTTGGCCGAATCGTCGATGCCCACGGTCGCGTTCAGCGCGGTGCAGTTACCGCCGGTGTAGAAGTCGATCGTGGACACGGACGCGGTGCCGATGCCGGTCGGGTAAGTGACGCCGTGCATGACGAGCGGTCCGCCTCCGGCATCTTCGAGATCGACCCGCGGCACGAGGTATCCGCTTGACGCGTCAAGCCATGGATGGTGGCTGAGCGGACCGGTCCCCGACGGCGGTGCGGCGGGCACCTGGACCTGGGTCGACTCGTTTGCCGTCACGGTATTGAAGACCGAAGGCCCGCTGTCGGGTTCGCTCCACCAGCCGTAGCCGGCGGTCGCGGTCAGCTGGTCCGGCCCCGGCATCGTGCCCGGCGGAACCGTCACCTGCCAGGTCGCCGCGATCGACTGCCCGGTCTTGAGCCTGGCCGCCGTCGTCGAACCGACCGGTGTGGCCGTCCAGCCCGCGGGGACATCAAGTCCGAGCGTCACGTTCTGCACGCCGAGCCGACCGTTGTCGGTGAACGACGCGGAGACCGGGAAGGTATCGCCCGGCGCCACCAGGGGAAGCGATGCCTGCGCGGTCGGCGTGACGGTAGCCGGGGACAGGTCCGTCGACGGCGCGGTGCTGCCGACGGCGCTCTGACGCGAGGCGCGCAGCAGCACGACGCTGTGCGGGGCGACGGTAGCGGAAATCGCGTCCGCCGTCTCGGTCGTCGTGTGCTGCCACAGGTCGCGCAGCGTGTAGGCGCCCGAGTGCTGGAGCCCGACCTGCTCGGCCGTCGTCGAGACGACTTGCGGGCTGGCGCCGCGGTTGAACAGCGCGACCGCGACGTCGCCACCGGTCAGCGGCTTGGTCCAGACCTGCGTGTCGCCGACCGTCGAGATCGCCGTGCCCTGGATGCCGAGCGGATCCTGGTCCACGGCCAGCACTTCGGAGTTGGACAGCATCGAGATGGTGGCGTCCGAAAGCTTGGTCACGTCGCTGCCGATGATCAGCGGGGCCGCGACGATCGACCACATGGAGAACTGCGCCTGGGACTCGGCCGCGGTCATGCCCAGCTCAGGGCCCAGATAGTCCGGGTCGTTCCAGTGCCCGGGGCCGGCGGCCTCCGGGTGCGCGGCGTCGGCGTCCAGGTTGCGCAGCATGTCGGAGTACTGGATGTCGCCCGAGAAGCCGATGTCGGTGTCCGTGCGCCAGGAGTTGCCGGTGCTCGGGCCGAACTTGTAGGAGTCAAAGGCGGTCTTGCCGGGCGCGGCGCCGGTCTCCGGGATGAACGGGTTGCAGATGTTGAACAGCATCGGCCGGTGGCTGCTGTTGTTCAGCAGCGCGTCGCGGAACTGCCCATAGACCGTGGCCGGGTCGAGCCCCATCTGCTCGCTGCCGCAGAAGTCCACCTTCACCGCGTCGTAGCCCCACGCGGCGAACGTGTTGACGTCCTGCTGGTAGCGGCCGTAGCTGCCCTGGTTGGGGCCGCCGCAGCCGTTGATGCCAGAGTCGGTGTAGATGCCCGCCTTCAGGCCGAGGGAGTGGATGTAGTCGGCGACCGCCTTCATCCCGTCGGGCCACTGGGTGGAGCTGACGGTGATGTTTCCTGAGGCGTCGCGGGTGCCGCTCCACCAGCCGCCGTCGATCCAGACGTAGTTGTAGCCCGCGGCCGCCAGACCCCGGTTCACGATCGCGCTGGCCTCGTCCTTGATGGTCTGCTCGTCGAAGGTCGAGCCGAGGCCGTAATAGGTGTTCCAGCCCTGGTAGGGGGTCTTGGCGAGATCGTTGATCGGGGGCGTGGTGTTCGGCCCGGGTCCGGTCGGCACGCTTCTGGCCGAGACCGGGCCCGCCGCGGCGACCAGCGCCGCCGAGGCCGCCAGCGCGACCGCCGCGGCAGCGGCCCGGCGGCGGGGGCGAGCGCGGCCGGCCCGGGTGCGCGGGTCCGGCGGTGCGGAGCCTGGCGAGCGCAAGGGTATCAGCATCCTGCGTACTCCTGCCTGTGTCGAGGGCATCCCGGCCCTCACGGGTTTCCGCATTATTAACGAATTAAATCGCCGGCGTCAACGGTTCCAGTGTGATCCTTCCGGCGGCCCGCACGCTTGCGCGGCGCCCACCGCGTCTGCAAACTTGTCATAATTAATGCGAAAGGACTGTTGTGGACACACGCCGTTTCGAGGGGCGCACCGCCCTGGTGACCGGGGCGTCGTCGGGCATCGGCGCGGCGACCGCCCGGCGCCTGGCGGCCGAGGGCGCGGCGGTCGTGCTGGCCGACATCGCCGATCAACCAGGCCAGGAGCTCGCCGACGCGATCAAGGCGGACGGCGGCACCGCCGAATACGCCCACTGCGACACGGCGAGCACGGACGACTGGGCGGCGCTGCGCTCCGGGGTCGTCGAACGCTACGGCCGCCTGGATGTGGTCAACCACAACGCCTACTGGTTCAAGGCCGCCCGGATCCACGAACTCGGACCGGCCGACTGGCACCGGCAACTTGACGTCTCGCTCACCGGGGCGTACCACGCGATGCACACATTCCTGCCGCTGCTGCAGAAGGCACGGGGCTCGGTCGTGCTCACCTCGTCCGTGCACGCGCTCTTCGGCATGCCGGAGCACCCGGCGTACGCGGCGGCAAAGGGCGGCCTGTGTGCGCTCGCCCGGCAGCTCGCGGTCGAATACGCTCCCGAAGTCAGGGTCAATGCCCTGCTTCCCGGTCCCATCCTGACCCCGGCCTGGGACGAGATCGACGCCGACGCCCGCGCGCTGAGCGTCACCGCGACCCCGGCCGGGCGGCTCGGCCGGCCCGACGAGGTGGCCGCCGCCGCCGCGTTCCTGGCGTCCGACGACGCGTCCTTCATCACCGGGGCGAGCCTGCTGGTCGACGGCGGTTGGAGCGTCGCGAAGGCGTCCGCCTGACCGACTGGCGCAGCCGGAGTGGGTCCGGTTGTGTACACAAAGAGACGGTGATGATGGGTAACGAGGGATGACGGGTTACCAGGGCCGCGGCCTCCACGGGCAGGTCGTCGAGCAGATGGGCGTGCGCATCGTCGGCGGCGCCTATCCTCCGGGCGCTCCGCTGTTCTCCGAGCAGCTCGAGCGGGAGTTCGACGTCAGCAAGACCGTCGTGCGCGAGGCGCTCAAGGTGCTGGCCGCGAAGGGGCTGGTGGAGAGCCGCCAGAAGCGGGGCACGGTGATCCGGCCGCGCGAGGCGTGGAACCTGCTCGACGGCGACGTGCTGCGCTGGCAGGGTCGCGAGCCGCCGAACTTCATGTTCCTGGAGAACCTCGCCGAAGTGCGCGGAATCGTCGAGCCGGCCGCCGCGCGCCTGGCCGCCGGGCGGCGCACCGACGACGACCTGGAGGAGTTGGAGTCCGCACTCGCGGCGATGGCGGCGGCGCGGCAGGATCCGGACGCGATGGTCGACGCCGACCTGCGATTCCACCGCGCGCTGCTCGACGCCGCCCACAACGAGGTACTCAGCCGCATGGAGGTCGTCCTGGCCGCCGGGCTCCAGGTCCGCGACCGGTTCGTGCACCACAGCGAGTACGGCTCGGACCCCATGCCCTCCCACCGAGCGCTGCTCGACGCGATCCGCGAGGGCGACGCCGGCCTGGCCGGTGTGACGGTGGAAGCGCTCCTCGCACAGGCGGCGGCGGACCTGGCCGAGGTGCGCGAGCACGCGGACCGATCCGCCACCGCGCCGAAGCGCGCGACAAGTCGGCGGACCCAGACCGCTCGGACCGCGCCGAGCACCACCTGACCGATCCATCCAAGGAGCCCCATGGCCTTCAGACCGTGGACGACCTCCCGCCGCGAGCTCGGCGAGGGTATGCGCAGGGTCGGCGACCGCCTGGTCACGACGGACATCCTGGCCGGGACGCTGACCAGCCTCGATCCGGACCAACCCGGCGACGGCGAGGAGCTACTTCGCCTCGACGTCCCCTTGGGCGCGGTGGCACCGGTCTCAGGGCGGCCGGGATTCTGGCTTGCGGCGGCGGGCACCGGCGTGGCCCTGATCGGACCGAGCGGCGCGATCGACTGGCTGGATCGCCCCGAAGACAAAGCGCCCGTCCCGATGCGCGTCAACGACGGGTGCTGCGATACACGTGGACGCTTCTGGTTCGGCACCATGCCGTACGACGGCTCCAAAGGTCGCGGCTCGCTCTACCGCGTCGACCGCGACGGCTCGGTCGTCCGCGTGCTCAAGGACCTTGACATTCCCAATGGTCCGGCCTTCACCGCGCACGGGTCCGTGATGTATCTCGCCGACAGCCCGCGAGGCTGCGTGCACCGCTACGCGATGAATCCCGCGAAGGGCGAACCAGTCGACTGTGAGCTCTTCGTCCAGCTCCCACCCGACGCGGGCAGCCCGGACGGAATGGCGGTCGACGACGGTGGTGGCCTCTGGATCGCGATCTGGGGCGCAGGACAGGTGCACCGGTACACCCCGGACGGCGAACTGGATCGTGTGCTCACTCTCCCGGCAGAGCAGCCGACCAGCCCGGTCCTGTTCGGCGGCCGAATCTTCGTCGCAACCGCAGCACACGGACTCGCCCACCCCGGCGAGCACGACGGCAGGGTCCTTGTAGCTGACGTGGGCGAATTCACCGCGCCCGAAGCCATCCCCGCCATTCTCGACTGAGCACTGCCTCAAGCACGTCCCCGCCCCGAACCGCGACCGGTCCAGGGCACGCCGACAAGACGTCCAGCTCGAGACTTACTTGGATCTACTGAAAGTTGCACCCCGGGTTCGGTGCGTCCTCAGACAGCGGACTGCCAGCCGGGTCGACGTAGAGAACGTCGAGCACGACAGGCGTCGTGCCGAGGTTGCGGCCGATGTGCACGTGGTTCGCTCCGCTCGGCTCGATGAACGCCGCGCCCTCGCTGTAGGTACTGGTCGTCACGCAGTCCGACTCGGTGTGGGTCAGCGTGCCCGACTCGACGAACGCGTAAAGCGTCCCGTCGTGGTAGTGCCACCCGGTGCTTCCACCCGGCTGCACCGTGATCTGTCGCAAGATGTAGTCCTTGCCACCCACGGTGACCTTGCTGATGATGACGCCGCTGACGCCGTAAGAGGGGGTCGCGTTCGCGATCCCCGGCACCAGTGCCACGCTGGTGGCGATCGCACCCGCAAGCGCGACCCGACGGAAGGAGCTCGGCATGAATCAGTTCCTTTAGGTCAGAGATATACGTCTGCGTACCCGCATAGGACTCGACCACCGCGCTCAGACCCTATCAGGCATCATCGAACCAGGGCGACAGTCAGCTTTTCCTCCCGGACCGCACAAATTCGGGCCGCGACATAAAGATCATGGCCGCGAACTGCGCGAACAGCTCGGGACGGGCGCGACGTGGTACTCGAACCCGCCCCCGCGGATAAGAGCAGTACACCTCTGATCGATCCGCGCTCCAGCGAGCCGTCAGCGGGCGGCGGCCGACTTCGCCACCGCGGAGGCGAAGTCGGGGTTGATCCCCAGCTGGGCGAACATGACGTTCTGCTCGATATAGCAGGTGAACTTCTCGATCTTGCCGTCGCGCAGGTCGAACCAGTCGGACGTCGGGAAGTTGACCTTCGCCCCGTTCGCGACGAGCGGGCCGGCCGGCGTCGGCAGCGGGCCGCCGAGGAACGTGCCCTGGATCAAGACCTCGACCACGACCAAGTCGCCCATATCCCTCATCCGGACCACCTCGCGGTGAACGTCGGGGAACAAGCCCGCAAAGCGGGTCACCACAGTGGGGAGCTCGTCGCCCTTGAAGCTCTCGCCAGCCGCCTTGTTGATGAAGACCCCGTCCTCGGTGAAGGAGTTGCGCCAGCCCTCGAGGTCCAAGACGTCGCCTTCAGCCGTCCGGTACGCGGCGCGGATGAAATCTTCGTTGGTTGTCATGACAGTTTTCTCCTTACTAGTCAACTAGTCAGGGCGCGAGTGGTCAGGGCGCGCCGAGTTGCCGTGCCTGGCGGGTGGCGGTTTGGATGCCATCGGTGAACGGCGCGCCATGGCCGGGCAGTAACAGGTCTGCGGTCAGTTCGTCGAGGCGGTCGAGGGCGGTGAGCGCTGCGCGGCTGTCGTGGTTGAAGCAGCGGCTGGTGATCGTGGGTCCGGTGCGGCCGGAGAACGCGTCCGCGGTGACCAGGGCGTCGCCGGTGAACAGCAGCCCGCGGTCGGCGAACAGGTACGCGGCGCTGCCGGGCGTGTGGCCGGGCAGTGCGACGGCCTGCGGGGCGCCGGGGACATCGGCGAGCACTTGGTCGGCGTCGAAGCCCTGCACGCCGTGCACTGCTGGGGCGGTAAAGGCTCCGGCGCGGGCCAGGTGGAGGGGGAGGGCGAGCGCGGCGGGCCTGCGCAGCAGGTAGGGGAGCATCGAACGCTCGGGCTTGGAGTGGCGGGTGACGCTGCGCGGGCCGTCGCGCAGGATCGCGGCGTCCGGCTGGTGGATCCAGATGGCGGCGCCGGCCTCGTGGAGGGTGTGGGCCAGGCCGGTGTGGTCGAGGTGGCCGTGGGTCAGCAGCACGGCGCGCACGTCGGCCATGGTGCGGCCGAGGCCGGCCAGCATCCCGCGCAACTGCTCCAGATGGCCGGGTATCCCCGCGTCGACCAGGACGAGGCCGTCGGGCTCCTCGATCAGGTAGAAGTTGATGCCGTGATCGCCGAGGAGGTGGACGCCGGGGGCCATCTGCGGGGGTGCGGGACGGGACATGCAAGCCTCCGGCAGCCGGCAAAATTAGATACAGTTAACTGTAACAGATATGGAGCGTGGTCCGATGGCAGGCGAGACGCCACGCCGGCCGTACAACTCCGAGCGCCGGCGCGAGGCCGCGCTCCGCAACCGTGCCGCGGTGCTGGCGGCATGCCGTGAGCTGCTGTTCCGGGACGGCTACCACGCCATGACCATTCGTGCCGTGGCCGAGCAGGCCGGGGTCTCCGCTGAAACGGTGTACAAGGCGTTCGGCGGCAAGCCGGGCATGGTCAAGGCCCTGTGGGATGTCACGCTGGCCGGAGACGACGAACCGGTGCCTATGGCGGACCGCCCCCAGGTGCAGGAGATGCTGCGTACCTTGGAGCTGGGCGCCAAGCTGCGGCTCTACGCCGCGTTTGTGCGCGGGATCCATGAACGCATCGCGGGGTTGTTCACCCTGCTGACCCAGGCCGGGCCGGAGGTCGGAGAGGTTCTGGAGACCGGCGAGCGGGAGCGGCTCACCGGCGTCACCGCGTTCGTCACACATCTGGACCAGACCGGCGCGCTTCACCCAGACGCGGATCCGGCCCACCTGGCGGACGTCCTCTGGGCCCTGACGGGCCCACAGTTGTACACCCAGCTCACCGCAGGACGGGGCTGGTCCGACGACACATACGAGCAATGGCTGGCCGACACGCTCACCGCTACGCTCCTGCCCCCTTCGCCCCGGGAACGGTAAGCGCTCGCCACATCCCGTGCGGCGCGGCCGGGCCGTTCACCAGGCCAGCAAGGCGAAGTATCCGTAACCGTCCAGGCGTGTCGGCGACGCTCGGCGGGCTACTGCCGCGCGCTTGCCGCCAAGGCACACCGCGCCGATCTGACAGACGCCTCGCCGCAGATCCTCGCGCAAGCCGCATCCCACAGTCCCCCGGCTCCGCTCGCTTGATCTGACAGACCGCTCAGGGCAGCTCCCCACGCAAGCCGCATCCCACAACCCCCGGCCCCACTCGCTTGATCTGGCAAACGCCTCGGCGCAGGTCCTCAAGCACGCCGCATCCCACAACCCCCGGCCCCACTCGCTTGATCTGGCAAACGCCTCGGCGCAGGTCCTCGCGCAAGCCGCATCCCACAATCCTCGGCCCCGCTCGCGCGTCAGCCACAGACCCGCGCGCCCACACCCTTGCCTATCCGAAACCATTTTCATATGCTCCCTCTCAACAGTGCTGAAAATGATATTCATCTTCATTAGATGGGATGCGGGATGCGGAGACTCACGAGACACGCGATGGCGGGCGGGGCGGCGGCGATGCTCGCAGCCGGGACCCTGGCGGGCTGCGCGACGACGGCACCGACCGCGCAGGCTGCCCTAGCTGGTTCCGGTTCGGTGCCGAAGCTTCAGGTCGTGGCGGCGGAGAACTTCTGGGGCTCGATCGCTGCGCAGCTCGGCGGTTCGCACGTGACCGAGACCTCGATCATCACCAACCCCGACACCGACCCGCACTCGTACGAGGCGACCGCCGCCGACGCCCGGACCATCGCCGCCGCCCAGATCTTCATCGAGAACGGCATCGGCTACGACACCTCCTGGGCGCCCAAGCTCGTGGCCGCGAACCCGAACTCCGCGCGCACCGTATTGACGGTGGGCGACGTGGTGGGCCTCAAAGACGGCGACAACCCCCACCAGTGGTACTCCCACGCCAGCGTCTACAAGGTGATCGACGCGATCACCGCGGCGTACAAGAAGGCCGACCCAGGCGACGCAGCCTACTTCGACACGCAGCGCGCCGCGTTCGAGAACCAGACCCTCGCCCAGTACAACCAGCTCGAGTCGCAGATCAAGGCCAAGTACGCGGGCACCCCTATCGGCGCCTCGGAGTCGATCGTCTCCCCGCTGGCCGACACCCTGGGCTTGGACATGCTCACCCCGTACTCATTCCTGAAGGACATCAGCGAGGGCAACGACCCCACCGCCGCAGACAAGACCCTGATCGACCAGCAGATCACGTCCAAAGCAATCAAGGTCTACGTGTACAACACGCAGAACTCCACCCCTGACATCGCCGCCCAGGTCGCCGAGGCCAAGGCCGAGGGCATCCCGGTCACCACGGTCACCGAGACGCTCGCCCCGGCCTCCGACACCTTCGAGCAGTGGCAGGTCGCCGAACTGCAGAGCTTGCGGACGGCGCTGGCACAGGCGACCGGCAAGTGACCGCCATGGACACCGACCAACGCGCCGCAACGGCCACAGGCGCGCCGACGGACCGCAGCGTCGGTCCGTCCGATGTCGGCACTGGCCCGGTCGTCGACCTGACCGGCGCAGCGGCGGTCGTCGGCGGGCGCACGCTGTGGCGCGGCGTGGATCTCACGGTCGGCGCGGGGGAGTTCGTCGCCGTGCTCGGGCCCAACGGCGCGGGCAAGTCGACGCTCATCAAGGTCCTGCTCGGCGTGCTGCCCGCGGCCTCGGGCTCGGTCGCGGTCCTCGGCCGCCGGCCCGGTGCGGCCGGGGAGCAGATCGGCTACCTGCCCCAGCGCCGCAGCTTCGATGCCTCGCTGCGCATCCGCGGCACCGACATCGTGCGCCTGGGCTTGGACGGCGGCCGTTGGGGAGTACCGGTCCCGCTTACAGGACGGTTCAGCGCCCGGCGCCGCCTCGCGGACGCCCGGGTGCGCGAGGTGATCGACCTGGTCGGCGCCTCCGCCTACGCGCACCGGCCGGTCGGCGAGTGTTCCGGCGGCGAGCAGCAGCGCCTGCTGATTGCCCAGGCCCTGGTCCGCCGCCCCCGGCTGCTGCTGCTCGACGAGCCGCTTGACTCGCTCGACCTGCCGAACCAGGCCTCGGTCGCCGCCCTCATCCACCGGATCAGCCGCCGCGAGAACGTCGCCGTGATCATGGTTGCGCACGACGTCAACCCGATCCTGCCGTACCTGGACCGGGTCGTGTACATCGCCGCATGCGGAGCCGCGTGCGGCACGCCCGAGCAAGTCATCACCACCGATACTCTGACCGGCCTGTACCGGACGCCGGTAGAGGTGCTGCGCAGCTCCGACGGCCGCCTCGTCGTGGTCGGCGGACCCGAGGCTCCGGCCCTGCACACCGACCGGCACGCCTGGACCGGAGCCATGGCCGGAACCGGAACCGGAACCGGAGACCTCGATGGGTGACACGGGGTGGTCCTGGAACCTGGTGCGCGACGTCCAGCAGTTGTGGTCACTGCCGTCGATGGTCAACGCGTATCGCGCCGGGGCGATCGTAGCGGTGACCGCCGCAGTGATCGGCTGGTTCATGGTGCTGCGCCGCCAGACCTTCGCCGGGCACACGGTCGCGGTCGCCGGGTTCCCGGGCGCGGCGGGCGCGGTGCTGCTCGGGATCGGCGCCTCCTATGGCTACTTCGGGTTCTGCCTCGGTGCGGCCGCGGTCATCGCGGTCGCCGCGCGGCCCGGCGTGGGCGGCCTGTCGCACGAGTCCGCGCTCACCGGCGTGGTTCAGGCGTGCGCGCTCGCGTGCGGGATGCTGTTCGTCTCCCTGTCAGGGTCCTTCCTCAACGGGGTCAACGCTCTGCTGTTCGGCAGCTTCCTGGGCATCACCGACCGGGATGTGCTCACCCTCGCGGTCGTCGCCGCGCTGGTGCTCGGCGCGATGGCGGTGATCGGCCGCCCGCTGCTGTTCGCCTCGGTAGACCCGGACGTGGCGGCCGCAGGCGCGGTGCCCGTGCGGACCCTGGGCGTCGTGTTCCTGGTGCTGCTGGGCGCCACGACCGCGGAGGTCTCCCAGATCACCGGGTCGCTGCTAGTCTTCGCGCTGCTGGTCATGCCGGCCACGACAGCACAGCGCCTCACCGCGCGCCCCGCGCTGAGCCTCGCGCTGGCAGTGCTGATCGCGCTGTCGGTCACCTGGATCGCTCTGGGCGTGGCGTATTTCACCCCGTACCCGATCGGGTTCTACGTGACCACGTTCGCGTTCGTCGCCTACGTGGCCGCCCATGCGCTGCCCCGCGCCGCCGCGACCCTGTGGATCCGCACCACCAGGAGTGCGCCGTGAGCATCTTCCAGCATCCGTTCATGGTGCATGCCCTGCTGGCCGGCACCGGAATCGCGCTGGCGGCCGGGCTGGTGGGCTACTTCCTGGTGCTGCGCGCGCAGGTCTTCACCGGCGACGCCCTCTCCCATGTCGCGTTCACCGGCGCGCTGGCCGCGCTTGCTTGCGGCATCGACCTGCGGGTCGGACTGTTCGCCGCCACGATCCTGATCGCCGTGCTGTTCGCCGTGCTGGGCGAGCGGGGCCGGGCGGACGACGTGGTCATCGGGAACGTATTCGCCTGGATCCTCGGCCTGGGGGTGTTCTTCCTCACCCTGTACACCGCCAACCAGTCCGGCGGCGGCAACGGCACGGCGACCGTCAACGTCCTGTTCGGCTCGATCTTCGGGCTGTCGACGTCCCAGGCCGCGCTCGCGCTCGGGATCGGCGTCGCGGTGACGGGCGCCACGCTGGCGATCGCCCGGCCGCTGCTGTTCGCCTCCCTGGATCCGGCAGTGGCCGCCGCCCGCGGAGTGCCGGTGCGTGCGCTCGGCTTCGCGTTCCTCGCCCTGGTCGGGGCGGCCACTGCGGAGGCGACCCAGGCGGTGGGCGCGTTGCTGCTGCTCGGCCTGCTCACCGCCCCGTCCGGAACCGCGCTGCTGCTGACCGACCGTCCGTATCGGGCGATGGCCCTTGCCACTGGGCTCGCGACCACCGAACTGTGGGCCGGACTACTGCTGGCGTACTACGCCCCACGGATCCCGCCCAGCTTCGCCATCATCGCGGTCGCCGCAGCCGCTTACGGCACGGCCCTGGCCGTCCACCGGCGGCGCCCCGGCCGCACCGAAGGGCGTACGCCCTCCATGCCGCAGCACTCCACGCACGAACGACAGGCGGCCGCAAGCACCTGAACGACGGGAAGCACGATGACAGAACCCATGGATGGCGCCGCCCCGCACCCGCCCGACGGCGAAGGGCTGGGGCAGCGCAGCACCCGCCAGCGCCGCGCGGTGCTCGGCGCGCTGGCCGAGCGCCCGGACTTCACCAGCGCCCAGGCTCTACACCGCCGCCTGCGCACCCAGGGCCATCGCATCGGGTTGACCACTGTCTACCGCACCCTGCACGCCCTGACCGATGCCGGACTCGTGGACACCGCCCGGGACGACACCGGACGGCGGCACTACCGCGCCCGGCCCACCGCCGAGCACCAGCACTACCTGCGCTGCCGGGAGTGCGGGTTCAACGTCCCGGTCGCCTCCCCCGCCGTGGAGCGCTGGGCGCGAACAACCGCCCGGGACCTGGGCTTCTCCCAGGTCGAGCATGTCGTCGAGCTCACCGGCGTTTGCGCCCGATGCCAGACACCGCACACCGGCATACCACCTCGCCCCCGAACGGCGGCTGTGGGACCGCGACTTGACAGCGCGTCAGCAAACCCGGAATGCTCGATCCGAGGCCCTGAAAACGAATTTCATCTTCGATAAGGAGCCCGGCGCGCGCATCGCAACCGCCTCCTCCAACCAGCTGACCGACTGACCGCCTCACGCGCGCTCGACCTCCTCACTACCTGAACCGCCGCCCCCTGCCTCCCCGAGACAAGAAAGTCAGGACCCCTATGTCACTTGACGTGTCCCCCGAACTGCTCGCCCAGGCCCAGGCCGACGCGGTCGACCCGGCCGCGTTCCTCGAGACCGTGCGGACGTCGCTGCCCTACGCCTATGGACTGGTCGAGTCGCTGGCCAAACAGCTGGACGCGTCGGAAGGCAGCCTTCCGTTCGCCGACAATCAGACCCCGCCGCCGTCGGAGGCCGAGCGCGGCCAAATGCTGCGCGCCCTGGCCAGCGACGCCATCCGCAGCTCCCTCGAAGACCACTTCGGCGTGCGCCTGGCGTTCCAGAACTGCCACCGCGTCGCAGTCTTCCGCCCCGGCGCCGAGAACGCCGACAGCCACCGTGACTTCACCTCGCAGCGCGCGCAGTTGCTCAACAGTCCCCCGAACTGCGCGACTGCTAGCGCGCGGGCCACGATGCGCCTAGGCACACCGAGCGCCGGATCAGGGTTCGTCGGTGTGGCGGATCGCGTCTAGAACGATGTGCGCCACGTGCTCGTCGACCAAGGAGTACTCGATCTCCCGGGCCTGCCGCCGCGCGCTCACGATCCGGTAGCCGCGCAGCACCCGCAAGTGCTGGGAGACCAGCGGCTGACTGACTCCGAGCGCATCGACCAGCTCATGCACACGGCGACCGCCCCCGGCCAGCTCTCGCACTATCCCCAACCGCACCGGGGACGCCAGCGCCCGCAGCAGTTCGCTGGCGGCCTGCAGATCCGCCAGCGGCTCACTGCCGACACTCGGCACCGTTGTCATATGCAGAAATTAGCATGTACATGAAGCGCGGCCGGCCCAGCTGATGCCCTCCGGCCCGTACTCGTGTTCGTGGACCGGACGCGCCCAGCTCAGTGCTCGTCCCAGTGACCCTCGTGGGCGGCGTGCCGGTGCCCGTCGTGGACATAGTCGACATGACCTTCGTGCGGGACCGCGACGTGCCCGCACCCCGACGCGTGCTGGTGCTCGTGCGCGTCGTGCGCGGCGTGCTGGGCCTGCTCGCACTCGTCGGCGTGGTCGCCGTGGGCGCGGTGCAGGTGGCCGTCGTGCGCGTAATCGGTGTGGTCGCCGTGCGGGATGGCGACGTGCCCGCACCCCTCGCCGTGGGCATGCGTGTGATCGGTGTGCGGGTGGTGCTCGGTGGCGACAGACATCCTCGGATCCTTCCCAGACGCTTCGGCCGCCCCGCGCTGCACGAGCGGGGCGAGCCCCTCCTGTGAGACATTACTATATAGCGAACCATGCATATGTTCTCAGCGGCCCCCACCCGCAGCACGGCAACCTTGCGTCTTCAGGTTGACACCGGTTGCGGGACACTAGACGCTCAACCCGGCAAACCGGACACGACTTTTACCCCGATAACGCCGTTCCGGCCGCGCGGCACAACAAGATCGGAAAGAGAGGTACACGGGCGTGGATCTGGACCTGGAAGCAATCGAGGCCGAGCGCTCCCGGCTGCGGGAGACCTACCTCAAGCCGGACCGCCCGGCCAGCTCGGCGCGGGGAGTGCACCACGTGGCGGTGCTCTGCGCGGACGTGGAGCGCACCGTGCGGTTCTACCAGGAGCTACTCGAGTTCCCCCTCACCGAGATCTTCGAGAACCGCGACTACAAAGGCTCCAACCACTTCTTCTTCGACCTGGGCAACGGAAACCTGCTGGCGTTCTTCGACTTCCCCGGCCTCGACCTGGGCCCCTACGCCGAGGTCCTCGGCGGGCTGCACCACCTGGCGATCTCCGTCGCGCCGCAGACCTGGCGGCGACTGCGCGACAAGCTCACAGAAGCCGGAGTCGAGTTCCAGGAAGAGAGCGGGACCTCGATCTACCTACGCGACCCCGACGGCACCCGCGTCGAGCTGATCGCCGACCCCCTCGGCCAGATGTACGGCAACCAGGTGAGCTGATGGGTGGGCTAATCCCGCACCGCCCTGAGCCGTGGATGCGAGCACGCAGATCGATCAGGTGCGAGCGCGCGGGAGCGCTCCACGACCGCTGACTGCGAGGCGGTCGAGGAGCGCGGGCAGGTGGACGCGGGCGACGGTGATGCCGGTGTCTGAGGTGCCATAGGGCAGGATCAGGGCGTCCTGGTGAACGAGTGCGCCGCAGGAGTACACGACGTTGGGCACGTAGCCGTCGCGTTCGTATTCCTGCGGGGTGAGCAGTGGTTCGGGCAGCGTGGCCAGGACGCGGTAGGGGTCGTCGAGGTCCAAGAGCATCGCTCCGATGGCATAGCTGCGCATCGGTCCGACGCCGTGGGTCAGGACCAGCCAGCCGGCCTCGGTTTCGATCGGTGAGCCGCAGTTGCCCAGCTGCACCAGTTCCCAGGGCGCTGTGGGTACCTGCAGCGTGCGTGGCGTGGGCCAGGTGTGCAGGTCGTCTGAGGCGGTGAGCGCGTTGGATTCGCGGTCGTGGCGGGAGAGCGCCAGAAATCTGCCGCCGACCTTGCGGGGGAACAGGGCCATGCCTTTGTTCGCGGCCGCCGCCCCGGTCAACTGGGAGGCGCGGAAGTCACGGAAGTCGCGGGTCTCCAGCAGTTGCGGGGCGATGTGCTGTCCGTCGTACGCGGTGTAAGTGGCGTAGTAGACGGGGGGCGCGTCGGGCGCGGTGAACCGGACGAACCGCGCGTCCTCCATGCCGTGGCGCTCAGAGCGGCCGACCGGCCATAAGATGCGCTCGTCCAGGGCGCTGTCGGTGGGGAACTCGACCGCGTAGTTGTTCGCGGCGATCTGGTGGATGCGCTCGACGGTGTGGTGCGCGCTGGAACGGGTCAACAGTTGCGGGTGTAGGGCGGCCAGCGCGCGGTCGAGTTCGGCGCCGGTGAACCGGGGGCTGAGGTTGCGCCGCAGGAAAGCGGCCAGTTCGTCGTCGTGTCCGTCTTCGGTGAGGATGCCGTCGAGCAGCGCGCGGTCGCACAGCACCTGGTGGTGGCGGCCGGTGACCGGATACCGGCCCGGCTCGTCGAGTTCCAGCCGGTCGCCGGGTCCGATCACTCCGGTACGGAACCCGATCGAGGACAGGTGCCCTTCCCCGACTGCGCGCACGCTCATGACGAACCGCAGTTGATCGGGCGGGATGCCGTCCTGGTCGGGGTGGGCGACGAGCGAGGGGTTGAACAGCGCGGCGCCTTCGATCGCGTATTCGTGGCTGAAGTACGCGCCGATCAGCATGCGGCGTTCGAGCGAGGGGAGCTCGGCGGGTTCCAGGCGGTGGCTGATCGAGTCGAAGTGATCGGCGAAGGTCTCGGCCAGATCCCGGTGGCGTGCCTCGAATCGGCGCATCGTCGCGGCCAGGACACTGCTGACCGTGGCTTCGTCCATGGCCATCACGCGGTTGATGACAGCCGCGGCGCGCGATCCGAACGGGGGTGCGTCCTCTCCGGGCACGAACAGCTTGGTGATGACCCGTCGCGGGTCGGGGCGCAGCCGCAGCGTGGTGCGCACGACGAGGTCGTCGACGGTGTCGCTCGATACGATCAAAGTTTTTCCATCTGGAGGCGTCGGTGGTGTTGGAGCGTGGAGAGCAGGGCGAGGGTGGATTCGGCGCCCTGGTTCCCGTTGGGTCCCGTCGGCGTCAGCCCGTCGTATCCGCCGCCGGTGGCCGGGTCGCGCATCGGGGCGCGGACGTCGTTCTCGCCCTCGAACCACGCCGCCGCGAGCTCGATCCCGCGGGCCCAGCGGGGGTCGCCGGTGACGGCGAGCGCGCAGGCGCACGCATCGGCCAAGGTGGCGATCTCGATCGGCTGCTGGTCGAACCCGGGGCGCTCGTCCCCGGGCGACCGGCCGCCGACCGGGGTGGGCGAGAGGTGGCCGGCGACGCTTTCCGTCTCCAACAGCCAGTCGAGCAGGCGCAGCCCGCGCTCCTTCATCGCCGGATCGCCCAGCAGGTCTCCGGCGCTGATCAGCACCTGCGGCAGCGCCGCGTTGGCGTAATGCAGCCGTTCCTGCGGCCACGGCCACGCGCTGTCGGGTCCGTCGGTGCCGATCGCCGCCGCCGCGTCGGCCAGCAGCTCACGCGCTGCGCGGTGCGCGGGATACGCGGCCAGGACCTGCGCCGCGCCGAAGGCGGCGAACGCCATCGCGCGCACGTGGGGCGGGCGCAGTCCGGCGCCGCTGTCGAAGCAGGACAGGGCGGCGGCGCGGATCCAGTCCGGGCCGCGCGCCGCCGCGGTGCCGATTCCCCACAGGGCGCGCCCCCACCAGTCGCCGGTTCCCGGCTCGTCGTGCCATTGCCCGTCGTAGCCCAGCCGGTTGTGGAAGGCTCCGCCCGGTCCCTGTGCGCGCACGAGGAACACTGTGTACCGGCCTGCCAACGCGGCGACGGCGGCGGACGGGCTCGGCTCCCGGCACAGCAGCACCACTGCGCGGGCCGCGTCGTCCACGCAGTAGCCATGCTCCAGGCGCGGGGCCGCGCCTAGGGCGTGTTCCAACAGCCCAACGTCGTCGCTTAGGCATAGCAGATGACGCAGATCCAAGCTCTCAACCCGCCTCGCGCGCAGGGGGGTCGCAGCCGCCATGGCGCCGGCGCTCACGCGGGGACACCGGTTTCCACAGTTTCCGCGCGCTCGGCTAGCAAGTCGCCCGCCACGGCGCGGTAGCGCTCGGCCACGGCGGTCCACGCCAGGCCGGGGGCGATTCGGGCGGCGCTCGCACTCATCCGCGCGGCCAGGCCGGGCTCGGTCAAGACTCTGCGCAGCGCGGCCGCGATCCCCACCGGGTCGCGATGGTCGACCAGCAGGCCGCCTCCAGGGGTGAGCAGTTCGCGGGCGTGCGGGAAGCGGGTGGCGACCACGGGCCGCAGCGCCGCGACCGCTTCGATCAGCACGCCCGAGGTGGTCTGCTCGCTCGAGTCGTACGGCATCACCACGACGTCCGCGCTGCGCACCAGGCGCAGCAGGGCCGGCGCGTCGCGGTATTCGGGATCGAAATCCACCATTGTGGCAACACCCCGCGCCGTCGCGCGCTGCTTCAGGCTTTCGCGGTACGCCTCCCCGTCGCGTTCCAGGACCTTGGGATGCGTCTGACCTGCGATCAGGTAACGTGGCACCGGTACGAGATCACGGAGATGCGCAAGCGAGTCGATCGCCCACTCCAGCCCCTTGCCCGGGCCCAGCAGACCCCAGCTCAGGATCAGCGGCGCGGGCGGTGTGGCGAATGTCTGCGGGAGCGGAGCCGTGACGGCGGGCCGATGCGCGCCGTGCGCGATCACCACGATCTTGGAGGATTCGACGAGGTAGCCGTCGAAGAGCCGGGCGGCGGCGGTGCGCGACATCACGACCACGGCGTCTGCCGAGTCCGCGATCCGCTCGAGGATGGATCGCTGGTGCGGCGTCGGCGAGGTGAGCACCGTGTGCAGCACCACGATCGAGGGCACGCGCAAACGGGCGAGCACGTCGAGGACCTGCTCGCCGTCGCGGCCCCCGTAGACGCCGTATTCGTGCTGGACGATCACGACGTCGAAGCGGTTGAGCTCCGCGGCGGCCGACAGCATGGACAGCCGCGAGTCGGCGCGCAGATGCCCGACGACAGCGTCGCCGCTGTCGCGGCCGAGCTCCGACGGGCCGAGCACCCGGACGACCCCGCTTCCCTCGGCACTGCTGGTCAGATCCTGGAACAGCGCCTGGCTGAACGTCGCCAACCCACACTGGGTCGGAGGATAGGTACTGAGGAATCCATACGAAACGGGCACGGGCTGCCTTTCAGAGTTCGAGCCGGACGGCCGTCGCCCCGAACGAGCCGGGAAGCAGACCTCACGCGCGGCGATCTCTCCGGTGCCGATCACGTGTCGGTCGGCTACGCGTGGTGCGTCGGAGGAACCTGGAAGGGATTCGAGAAATCGTCGGCGCTCTACGGCGCCGACGCCGAGCGCCGCGTCGTCACGGCTGGAGGCACTGACCGCAAGGAGCGAAATCGCCGAGCGTTCCCGGCGGTGTGGTCACAACGCGCTCACGCCGGTACCCGAGCGCCGCATCCAAGCGGCGGCACGCGTGCGGACCGATGTGCTGAATCGGATCAGCGGACGGCCGAAGGCAGTGGGAAGGCCGGTGACCGGACCCCAGCCCTCGCCGGTGAACAGATCGTGGAGCGAGAGGCGGGTCGGCGCGATCGTGGGTAGTGCCGAGGGCCTGAAAGACGACGATTCGGCGGTCATTCGGGGCGGGTTCTGGTCCGGCATCATAAGACGCCTGTCTCCGGGCCGCTCAAGGGTCCGGGTTCTTGCCTCGCCCACGGCGATACCGACATAACTGTCGGCATACGAGGTACCGCGAGTAGAGCCAGTCTACACCCCACCCTCCCTGCGACTGCGGATCGCGACGGGAGACGCACATCGCGTGGCGGTTCCACGTATGGGAGGGAAGCCGCCGCGGACCTCGGCAGTTCCTCGATTGCCTGAGGTCGAATGCCATGATTAATGGGATCAAAACATCACGAGAGCACGATCGACCCGTGTGATCGCGGCGACTGCGCGTGTGATGCGAGTTCGCATACGTCGCCGAGATCAACGCGCCGATCGTGTCCCGAACCGAAGCGCGCGATGCGCCGCCGATCAGCGTCCTGCGGCAGGAATGGCCGGGAGATCCACGGCCACGCGCTCGCGCGCCTGAGTTATCCGATCAGAGCGGGCGGATGTTCTCCGCCTGCGGGCCCTTCTGGCCCTGGGTGACGTCGAACTCGACCTTCTGCCCCTCACGCAGCTCGCGATACCCGCTGGCCGCGATGTTCGAGTAGTGGGCGAACACGTCCGGACCGCCACCGTCCTGCTCGATGAAGCCGAAACCCTTTTCCGCGTTGAACCACTTCACGGTGCCGGAAGCCATCTTCTTCTCCTCGGAGTTGTGCCTGCCCGCGCCATGCGAGCGTCACGTCGCCTCAGCTGGTGTCCCGCCTGGACACCGGCAAAAGCAGGCGCAAGTCCACGGGAATCGCATTTACGACCGTACGAACGCTACCAGTTCCGGCCCGCGAGGAAGGTCGATAACCGGCGTGTTGCGCCGCGGGCGGTCAGCCTTGGGGCACCGCGGTGTCGGCGCACACGCAGCCGCGAGTCAGGTGGCTGACGGCGGTCGCCAGGCAGTAGCGTGTGGCGATCGCGTCGTGCTGGGCTTGGGGATGGCCGCACACGCAGGTCGTTGCCTGGGATTCGACTGCGGGCGTAGAAGTGGGAGCGGTGTCGCGGGGCTCGGAAGGCACCCTAATCGTGATCGTGGCCGTGTTGGGCACGTGGCCGTTCATCGGATTCTGCATGCCTGTCGCCGTCCTGACACGAGGAGCGAGGCGCGCGGTGGTGGATGCGGGTCCGGGCAGCTCGAGGCGCGCTGAGTGCTGTCAGTGTCTCACGATAACCGTGGGTAAGCGACCAGCCGTGGAGCGGCCGTCGTGGCACACCGAACCGCGGCGAGCGCCGCCCCGACCTCTACTTCCGGTCATCGCTCATCCCCACCACCGGGACACTGTGCGGGTGCGAATCCACGCCCGCAGACGCTGCCGCCGGGCAGCGGGACCGGCGCCGTGGGGCAGTGCTGCGTCGGTCACCGCTTCGGGAGTCTGGGCGAGGCGGGCATGCAGCTGATGCCGTACCTCCTGCGGGGTGTATAAACGTCGCCGCCGCTGGTCGCGAGCGATGAGCACGCCGGTGGCCGCGACACCGGCCAGTCCGGCGAGACCGATTTTCTTACGCCAGCCCACGCGCCTAGGCTACTCATCGTGGCAGGCGCGAGCATCGCCCTCGACCAGGCCGTGGCGGTGACGCGCACCGGTGATCTGTGGCTGTTCCGGGGCCACAGCGCCGCCGACCGCGCGATCCGCATCAGCACCAACAGCCCGGTCAACCATGTCGGCATGGCCGTGGTCATCGACGACTTGCCCGCGCTGATGTGGCACGCCGAGCTGGGCCGGTCTCTGCCCGACATGTGGTCCGGCACTCGCCAGCGCGGCGCCCAACTGCACGACCTGCACGAGTCCGTCACGCTCTGGACAGGCCGCTACGCCCAGCGGGCCTGGCTGCGGCAGCTCGACCGTCCGGTCACCCAGGCCATGGAGGACGCCGTGCTGCGTGCCATCGCACGCCTGGACGGCACGCCCTTCCCCTCTACCGTCCGGCTCACCTCGCGCTGGCTAAGCGGGCGCATCCCCCAGCCTCGCCAGGACGCGCGACGGCCCGACTTGGAGACCGCCTACTGCGCGGAGATCGTCGCCATCACCTACCGGGACATGGGACTGCTCAAGCAGCGCCGACCGAGCTGGTACGACGCGGGCAGATTCTGGAGCGGCGACGCCCTGGTGCTCTGCGACGGCTACCGTCTCGGCGGAGAAATCGAGGTGCGCACCCCCAAGGCGGATGCGCCCAGGGCATAGCCACAGATGGCGTCCTGCCGGGCCCAGCGGCGTAGTGTGCTTGGTACCGAGGGTATGTCGCACGACGGCTTTCAGGCCGGCCTCACCCCTGGCGATCGGCAACCGGCCCGATGCGGGCCCGGATTGGCGCGCACCATGACCGCGTCCGACGTTCCTTTCTCCCAGCACCGCGCGACCGCTCGATCAGCACCGAGAGCGTCGAACGGGCTGCGGCTTCGGCGCCGCGACCCGAGCGCCGCCGACGGATTCGTCGACGGCGGATGGTGGCCCCGCTCACTCGACCTGAGCGCCGAACTGCCCGAACTGCTGGCGGCGCTGAGCTCGGCCGGCCACGACGTCGCGCGAGTCGCCTACAACCCGTCCGCCTGGGACCCGGCGCCGGACACCCTGGCCGCACCGGGCCGACCCGTGGCCTTCGACGAACGCACCGACCAGGACGCCGCTTTGATCAGCCTCGTCGACATCTCGGGCGCGAAGCGCACCGATCTGGTGGTCGTCCCGCCGCACACCGGCCGCCGGGTCGCCGAGCGGGTCCTGACCCTCGCCGGGCTCGGCGGCGATCTACGCCGCGCCGTCGGCATCCTCGAACGGGCGAACCGCGAGTGGGCGTCGGCACTCGGACACACCGCCCCGGTCGTCCCCCTGTCCACAGCCGCCCGGGAAACCGACACAGGACCGACACCTGCGCTGTGAACGCCGGCGTACCCGGTGTTGTGCGTGGGGCGCGTGGGCTCAAACCCGCAACCTAGGGCGATGAGCAGGCCCCGATTCAGCCCCCAAGCACAGATCCCCCGACCGCAGTGTGCCGAGGGCTCACAGCGGGATCCGGCCGCAGTCCGACGCCCCAGAATCCGGCCGCAACCCGACACGGGCCCGGCGCCGAGGGCAGCCCCGTGTCATGCAGGGTGCGGTACCTGACGTGGCCGTCATCGTGCCACCAGAGCGTCGAGAGCACATCCGGGAGAACAGCGAACTCCGGGAAATCCTCGTACGCGGGCGGCCTCGGAATCGCCCGCAGCGAAGAGGCGCGGACCCTCGACCGGTACGCGTGTGAACTGCATACTGAGTTTCAGAGATCACCTCTTCCGCAGCTTGTCCGTGTTTCCGGTCAGGTCTAGACCACACGCCGGTCCCGAGATCCGCCCTCGCTGCCAGACACCTGCGCGAGGTTTGCCATGCTGCGCGAAACACCGTCCGCCTTCCGTGCTGCCCCCGTCCGGCCAGAACCAACGCCGGCCGCCGCGCCCCCGTCCCCGACGTCGACAGCCGAATACGACGGCTTCTCCCCCTTCCCCGACGTCGACGCGCCGGCGCGCCCGCGCGCCGACCGCATCCTGCAACTCGTCGTGACCTGGCTCCTGGTCGCGATGCCGATCGTCGGCCTCGCCACCGCGGCCACCGTGCTCTGGGGACACGGCATCGACCTCACCGACGCGCTGCTTGGCCTGTTTTTCTACGTGGCCACCGGGCTCGCAGTGACCGTGGGCTTCCACCGCTGCTTCACCCACCGCGCCTTCAAGGCCACGCCCGCGCTGCGCACGGTCATGGCCCTGGTCGGATCGATGAGCTTCGAGGGCGATGTGATCAGCTGGGTCGCGACCCACCGCCGCCATCATGCCTTCAGCGACCGGCCCGGAGACCCCCACTCCCCCTACCGGTACGGCACCGGACCCGTAGGCCAACTGCGCGGACTGCTGTTCGCCCACCTCGGCTGGATCTTCGCAAACGATCCGACCTCGTGGGAGCGCTACGCCCCGGACCTGCTGGCCGAGCGCTCGATGACCAGGCTGTCCCGTGCTTTCCCCCTGCTGTGCGTCGCCTCCCTCGCGCTGCCGTTCCTCTCCGGGCTGGCCATCGGCGGCACCTGGTACGCCGCGTTCACCGCGCTGATCTGGGCCGGGCTGGTACGGGTCGGCCTGCTCCAGCACGTCACCTGGAGCGTGAACTCGCTGTGCCACGTGCTGGGCAACCGTCCGTTCACCACCCGCCGCCACGACCGCGCCACCAATCTCTGGCCGCTGGCCCTGATCTCCTTCGGCGAGAGCTGGCACAACATGCACCACAGTGATCCCACCTGCGCCCGCCACGGCGTCGACCGCTTCCAATTCGACCCCTCGGCCCGCACCATCTGGCTCTTCGAACGGCTCGGCTGGGCTACCGACGTACGCTGGCCCGACCAGGCACGCCTCGCAAGCCGCCGAAACGCGACAGCCTGAGCGCGAGCTGGATTCCGTGCGCCACCCGGCGATCCCCGTGATGACGCGGGCGTTCGCGAAGGTGGCGCTCGGTCAGCCGACGACTTCGCCCGTTTGGAGGACGGCCAGGTGGACCGCGGCGACCCGGTCAGTGTCCTGTTCGAGATCGAAGGAAACCCGCGTGCCGTCGTCGAGGAAGGCCAGGTTCGCCGCGGTGAGGGCGGACATGTGCAAGAACACGTCCTTGCCTCCCCCGTCCGGGACGATGAACCCGTATTTCTTGGACACGCTGAACCATTTGACCGTGCCTTCTGCCATTTTCGCTCCTGTCTGTGCGGTATTTGGACTCGGCGGGCAGGGCGGCACGCCCGATCCGGATCGTGCTCCGGGATCTCCGCTCGGCGCGATCGTCGGTTGCACCGGGAATGCGCAGTATGACTCGGCAGCAGTCCGGGAGTGGTTCTGGTCCGGCATCATCAGACGCCTGTCTCCGGACCGCTCACGGGTCCGGGTTCTTGCCTCGCCCGCGGTGACGCCGACGCAATTGTCAGTGTTCGAAATACCGCAAGTAACGTCACAGTACACCCGGCCCGTCCTGCCCGCGCGAATAGCGCGGAGGGGCGCAGTTCAGCCCGCAGTCATCGCACAGGAGATAGTTCGCCGCGGGCGCGCAGCGGTCCCGTTGCGGTACCCGGCCTTGTCGGTCGGCGTTCTCGTCTCGGTCCCCGGTGGATCGTGATCTGCCAGGGTGCGGGACCTGTGTGGGCCGGGTAGCGCTTGTCGGTCAGGCTGTTTCCAGTCCTAGGGGTCCGCGGTCGCGTGCGGTGAGCCGGAGAGCAGTTCGGTGGCGGTGCTGGAGCCGTCGGCGACTTGGCGGGCGAGGTCGGACAGGTGGAGGTTGTGGTTGCGGGCGTAGGCGCGCAGCAGGTCAAAGGCCTCGTCCACGGTGATGTGGCGGCGTTCGGCGAGCACGCCCTTGGCCTGCTCGATGGTCACCCGGCTGTTGAGCGCTTGCTGAAGTTGGGTGGCGAGCAGTTCGGCCTGCTGGACGCTGCGTTGGGCCAGGATGCCTATGGTGGCCACGTCGGCTAGGGCCTGCCCGGTGCGCACGTCGGCATCGCTCAAGATCCCGGCGCGGGCGCAGAACAGGTTCAGCGCCCCGATGATCGTGGTACGCAACCGCAGCGGCAAGGCGTGTACCGAGACGAAACCGCTGGCCCGGGCGGCCTCGGCGAACCGGGGCCAACGTGCCTGGCTCGCCGCGAGGTCCGCGTTGACCACCTGGGCACCGGCGCGGAAGGCGTCCATGCACGGACCGGCGTCGGCCTGCAGCTCGAACAACTCCAGCAGACGCGCGCTCTCCGTGGACGCGGCGGTGGCGTGCAGCTGCCCGAACTGGTCGGCCAGCATCACCCCCGCGGCGTCCACCTCGAGCAGCTGCACGCAGCGCTCGGCCAGGGTATGCAGGAACTCGATCACATCGAAGTCGTCGACCAGGGTGTCGGCCGCCTCGACGAACGCCTCGACCAGCTGCTCCTCACGGGCCACGCTCATGCCTCCAGGTTAGATCCCTCAGATCCCCGCCGGGCCCGTGGATCAGAGTTGTTATCGGCTCGGATCCTCGAAGCGCAACCGGCGGGCCACCACATCGGCGGCGACCTCGGCGATCAGCCGGTCCTCGGCGTAGGCGTAGGCACGCAGCCGTACCAGGGCCTCGGCCAGGCTCACCCCGAGCTGCGCGCTGATCATCCCAGTCGCCTGATGCACCTCGGCGCGGTAAGTCGGCGGCTGTGCCCAGCCGAGGCGCGGTTGGTTCCACTCCAGCGCGGCGGCCGCCGGTTCGGGCGATGCATGGTTCAGCAAAAGCAGAGTGATCGCGTCGGCCAAGGCCAACGCGTCGGCGAACTGCCCGTCCGCCAAAGGCCCCACGGTGCTGCGGTGGGCCATCAGCGCGCCGACACTGATCGCTCCGATCCGCAGCGGGAACGCGAAGATCGCACGCACCTTGAGCTCTGCGGCGGCGGGGGTGAAGGCGGGCCAGCGGGCTCCAGCCTCCAGCAGGTCGGGCACCAGCACCGGCACCCCTGCCGCGGCGGCGTCCAGACCGGGGCCCTGGCCCAGGGTGAACTGCACCTCCTCCAGCTCGACGCCGACTGCCTCCCGACCCCAGACCAGCACCACACCCGAGGGCGCGATGCCCAGCCCCGCGCAGATCCCGTCGGTCCCCAACGCGGCGGCGGCCTGAACGGCCACCGCCTGTGGCAGGTTCGCGTCCCGGTCCGGGTCGCCGTCCAACAGCGCCAGGACCGCGGCCATCCGGTCGCTGATCACGAGCCGAAACCGCCTTCCCTCTGCCACGACGCATGTGCTGTGTCGGGGTCCGACCGGCACGCTATATCGCGGGCCTGCTCCATGCCCACCGAGCAGTGGCTTTGGGACACGCGACGTACGCCGGATGGACCGGCGCGGGTTCGCCTTCGGCGGGCGGCGCCGGTTCCGGTTGGGCGGCGAGATCGTGCCCCAGATCGCGCGGCGTCGCCTCGGCACAGGTTCCGCCTTTCTCCACGCAGCGGCGGTCCGCGCCGTGCGCGTCGCGATGCCAGGCGATCAGGTAGGTCAGCGCGAGCTGGTTGACCCGATAGTCGTACTCGGCTCGATCCGGTCCGCCAGCCGCTCGCCCCACGTGCGCCGATCATGGCGGCGCTGGTTCGCCGGATGCCGGTGATCAGCCGCCCTCACCCACGCACCGAGCGGCACAACCGAGTGTTCCGCCGCGATGAGATGCCCTATTCGGGCGTCCGGTCACCCGCCCCGGCAATATCGGCGTCGTCGCCAGCCGGATGTTGCGGTTGCGGCGCGTCGGGCAGGGTGTCGGGGGTGCGTGACGCTACGGCCGCGGCCAGGTCGTCGCGGTGACGGCGGCGCATGAGACGGCGCAGCTGCAGGATGCGGGTGGTACCCAGCACCAGCGTGAGC
>NZ_DASZGI010000376.1:0-4993 GCF_035938995.1 Actinocrinis sp. | reverse complement strand
TGGGACGTGCGGCGCGGTGCCGACGCGTTCCGGTTCCTGCGCGAGGGCCGCAACACCGGCAAGGTCGTGCTGAACGTGCCGGCCCCGCTGGACGGCGACGGCACGGTGTTGATCACCGGTGGTACCGGTGGCCTTGGCGCGTCGTTCGCCAGGCACTTGGCTGCCAACCACGGTGTGCGGCACCTGCTGCTGGTCAGCAGGCGCGGCGCAGCCGCGGCCGGGGTCGGTGAGCTGGTGGCCGAGCTGGAAGGCCTTGGCGCGCAGGCGACCGTCGCCGCGTGCGACGTGTCCGACCGCGACCAGTTGGCCGCCCTGCTGACCACACTGGACCGTCCGCTGCGCGGCGTCATCCACTCGGCGGGTGTGCTCGACGACGGCGTGATCGAGTCGCTGACACCCGAGCAGCTGGAAAAGGTGATGCGGCCCAAGCTGGACGCCGCGCTGAACCTGCACGAGCTGACCCGGGACATGCAGCTGTCGTCGTTCGTGCTGTTCTCGTCGGTGGCCGCGCTGATCGGCAGCCCCGGCCAGGGCAACTACGCCGCCGCCAACGCGTTCCTTGACGCGCTGGCCGCGCAGCGGCGCGCCGACGGCCTGCCGGCCACCTCGCTCGCGTGGGGCCTGTGGGCTACGGCGACCGGCATGACCGGCGAACTGAACGACGAGGACTTGGCCCGGCTGGCCAGGATCGGCGTCGAGCCGCTGTCCACCGAGCTGGGCCTCGAGCTGTTCGACCAGGCGCAGCGGCTGGACGAGCCGGTGTTCGCGCCGGTCCGGCTGGACCTGGGCGTGCTGCGCGGCCAAGCCCGCGCCGGCCTGCTGCCGGCGCTGCTGCGCGGCCTGGTCAAGGCGCCCGCGCGTCGGGCGGAGGCGGCGGGCCGCTCGCTGGCCGACCGGCTGTCCGGCCTGCCGCAGCCGGACTGGGAGCGGGTCGTGCTGGACCTGGTGCGCGCCCAGGTGGCGTCGGTGCTCGGGCACGCGTCGCCCGAGGCGATCGACCCGGACCGCGCGTTCAAGGAGGTCGGCTTCGACTCGCTGGCCGCCGTCGAGCTGCGCAACCGGCTCACCCAGGCGACCGGCCTGCGGCTGCCCACCACGCTGGTGTTCGACCACCCGAACCCGATCGCCGTGGCCCGCTTCCTGATCCCGGTCGCGATGCCCGACGCCGCGTCCGCGGCCGTCGGCGGCCGCCGCTCGGAGGAGGACGAGATCCGCGACCTGCTCGCCTCGATCCCGATCGGCCGCCTGCGCAAGGCGGGTCTGCTCGACACGCTGCTCGAACTGGCCGCCGACGAACCCGACGACGCCACGACGACCGACGCCGACGCCGGGTCGATCGACGACATGGACGTCGAGGCGCTGATCCGCATGACCCAAGAGGACGTGGCATGAGAACCGACCGCACAGAACCTGGCAGCAGAACCGTTCAGCACGTGGTCGCGGTCCAGCGTCCGCACGGGGAGGCGTGAGCAATGGCCACCAACCAGAGCGAGCTCGTCGAGGCGCTGCGCAAGTCGCTCAAGGAGACCGAGCGGCTGCGCCAGCAGAACCGCAGGCTGATGGCGCAGGCGACCGAGCCGCTGGCCATCGTGGGCATGAGCTGCCGTTATGCCGGCGGCGCCACGTCGCCCGACGAGCTGTGGCGGCTGGTCGCCGACGGCCGCGACGCGATCGGCCCGCTGCCGACCGATCGCGGCTGGGACCTGGACCGGCTCTACAACCCCGACCCCGAGCAGGTCGGCAAGGTCTACGCCAGCGGCGGCGGTTTCGTTGACGGCGTCGGCGACTTCGACGCGGAGTTCTTCGGGATCAGCCCGCGTGAGGCGCTGGCCACCGACCCGATCCAGCGGCTGGTACTCGAAGGCGCGTGGGAGGCGTTCGAGGACGCCGGCATCGACCCGGCCTCGTTGCGTGGCAGCGACACGGGCGTGTTCTGCGGCGCGGTGATGTCGGCGTACGGCGGCGCGACGCCGCCGGAGTTGGAGGGTTTCCGGCTCACCGGCGCCACCGCCAGCATCATCTCCGGCCGGGTGGCCTACAACTTCGGCCTCGAGGGTCCTGCGGTCACCATCGACACGGCATGTTCGTCGTCGTTGGTGGCGATGCACTTGGCCGCGCAGGCGCTGCGCTCCGGGGAGTGCTCGCTGGCGCTGGTCGGCGGTGTGACGGTGCTGGCCGGACCGTTCCTGCTGGTGGAGTTCAGCCGCCAGCGCGGCCTGGCCGCCGATGGCCGCTGCAAGCCGTATGCGGCGGGTGCGGATGGCACGGGTTTCTCCGATGGTCTTGGCCTGCTGGTGCTGGAACGGTTGTCGGACGCCAAGCGCAACGGTCACAAGGTGCTCGCGGTCGTGCGGGGCAGTGCGGTCAACCAGGACGGCGCGAGCAACGGCCTGACCGCGCCGAATGGTCCCTCGCAGGAGCGCGTGATCCGGCAGGCGCTGGAAAACGCGGGTCTCGCACCGTCCGATGTGGACGCCGTCGACGGCCACGGCACGGGCACAAAGCTCGGCGACCCGATCGAGGCTCAGGCACTGCTGGCCACCTACGGACAGGACCGCGAACACGGTCCGTTGTGGCTGGGGTCGATCAAGTCGAACATCGGCCACACGTCGGCGGCGGCGGGCGTGGCCAGTGTGATCAAGATGGTGCAGGCGATGCGCCACGGCCTGCTGCCGCGCACCTTGCACGTGGACGCGCCGTCCCCGCACGTGGACTGGGAGTCCGGCAAAGTCGAGCTCCTGACGCAGGAGCAGGAATGGCCCGCGGTCGCTGGCAGGCCGCGCCGGGCTGGCATCTCATCGTTCGGCATCAGCGGCACCAACGCGCACCTGATCCTTGAAGAGGCGGCCGCCGAAGAGCAGGAGCAGCCCGCCGCAGTCGAGCGGCCGATCCCGCCCGCAATTCCTCTTGTCGTGTCTGCGAAGTCGGATGCGGCGTTGCGGGCGCAGGCGGCGCGGCTGCGTGCGCATCTGCTGGCTAATCCGGACCTGGACCTGTTCGATGTCGGCTACGCGTTGGCGACGACGCGTGCGCAGCTACCGCAGCGCGCGGCCATCGTTGCCGGTGATCGGGAGGGTTTGCTGTCTGGTTTGGCGGCGATTGCTGGTGGCGCGCCTGCCGCGGGCGTGTTCGGCGGTTCGGTCGTTGGTGGTAAGACGGCGTTTCTGTTTACGGGTCAGGGTGCGCAGCGGGCTCGGATGGGTGTGGGGTTGGCCGGGTCGTATCCGGTGTTCGCGGCTGCGTTGGATGCGGTGTGTGCGCAGTTTGATGGGGTGTTGGGCCGGTCGCTCAAGGAATTGCTTTCTGCTCCTGCGGATTCTGTGGATGCGTTGCTCCTGAACGAGACGCAGTTCACGCAGGCTGCGCTTTTCGCGGTTGAGGTGGCGTTGTTCCGGTTGGTGGAGTCGCTTGGAGTGCGGGCGGATTTCCTAATCGGTCATTCGGTGGGGGAGTTGGCGGCGGCGCATGTGGCCGGGGTGCTCTCGTTGGCCGATGCGTGCACGTTGGTGGCAGCGCGTGGTCGGTTGATGGGGGCGTTGCCTTCTGGTGGGGGCATGGTGGCAGTTCAGGCCACCGAGGAGGAGATCCTGGGCTCCCTGGTGGAGTTCGCCGGCCGGTTGGGGATCGCGGCGGTGAATGGGCCGCAGGCCGTGGTGGTGTCCGGTGATTTGGCCGCCATCGATGAGTGGCTGCCGCAGTTCGCTGACCGTAAGAGCACACGGTTGACGGTGAGTCATGCGTTTCATTCGCATTTGATGGAGCCGATGCTGGCGGAGTTCCGTGCGGTGGCGCAGGGTTTGACGTTCTATCTGCCGACTCTCCCGATCGTGTCGAATCTGGACGGCCGCGTGGTGTCGGCGGAGGTGACCGATCCGGGCTATTGGGTGGACCACGTCCGGAAAGCGGTGCGGTTCGCAGATGGTGTGAGCACGCTGCGGGCCGAGGGTGTGACGCGGTTTCTGGAACTGGGTCCGGATGGCGTGTTGACCGCCCTGGCGCGGCAGGGCGTGGACGACGACGCCGTGGTGTTCGCGGCGGCGTTGCGAGCCAAGCACGTTGAGGCGGAGACGTTCGCCGGGTTCCTCGCCCAGGCGCATGTCGCCGGTATTCCCGTTGACTGGCAGGCGTTCTACGCGGGTGCGCAGTCGGTGACGCTGCCGACGTACGCGTTCCAGCGCCAGCGCTACTGGCTCACGTCGGGCGGCATCGGCAATCCGGCGGGCGGCGGGGGCGCGAGCGAACTGGGCCACGCGGTCCTGACCTCGGCCGTGCAGGTCGGCGACCGCGACGAGTGGCTGCTCGCCGGACGGCTGTCCACGGAGACCCAGCCGTGGGTCGCCGATCACGTGCTGCTAGGCAACATGGTCGTCCCGGGCACCGCGCACAACGAGCTGGCGCTGGCCGCCGGTCGGCAGGCGGGCTGCCCGGTGGTCGAGGAACTGGTCATCGAGTTCCCGCTGCTGATGCAGGAGGGCGTCGCGGTCGCGTTGCAGGTGACTGTTGGCGAGCCGGACGAGGACGGCAGTCGCTCGGTCGCGATCTACTCGCGGCCGGAATCCGGCGACGGCGACGGCGCGCGCGAGGCGACCTGCCACGCGCGCGGCACCCTGGCACCCAGTGAGCCCGTGCCGACGCCAGCCTGGCCGGCGGAATGGCCGCCGGCTGGCGCCGAACCGTTCTCCGTGGACGACATCTACGGCAGCCTCAGCGGCATCGGCTACGACTACGGCCCGATCTTCACCGGCATCCGGGCCGCGTGGCGCGACGGCGACGAGGTCTACGCCGAGGTGGTGCTGCCCGACGAGGACGTCGAGTCGGCTGCCGGCTTCGGCATCCACCCCGCGCTGTTCGACTCCGCGCTCCAGAGCGGTGCGGTGCTCCTGCTCGGCGGCGGCGCGGGCCAGCGCAAGATGCCGTTCAGCTGGTCGGGCGTGCGTATAGCGCAGCAGGGCGCGGCCCGGCTGCGGGTCCGTGCGATGTCGACCGGCGATTC
>NZ_DASZGI010000375.1:0-8034 GCF_035938995.1 Actinocrinis sp. | reverse complement strand
TCAGAGCTGCGCGGTGAACTGGATCAGCCGGTCGTGCGACGTACGCAAATGGGCGTACATGGCCTCGGCCACCGCGTCGGGATCGCCGACGGCCAGCGCGGCGATGATGCGGTCGTGTTCGGTGGCGGTGGTCGTCGCGATGCCGGATCGCCAGTACAGGCGGTAGAGGTGCATGTGCGCGCGCAGCCGGCTGATCGCCTCGCGCAGCAGCGGACTGCCGGAGGCGGTGGCGATGGCGTCGTGGAACCGGGCGTCGAGGGCGACTTGATCGCGATAAGCCGCATAGCCCTCGCCGGCGGGCACGTTGGCCATCCGTTCGGTCAGGTCGGTCAGCTCGGCCAGGTCCACCGAGCGCCCCGCGGCCAGTCGCGCGGCTTCCGGCTCCAGCAGCATGCGCATCCGGAACAGGTCCTCGAACGCGGCGAGGTCCAGCTGCGGACTGACGGTGTAGCCGGCCAGCGGCCGTTTGACGACCAGGCCCTCGGCGTCCAGGCGGGCCAGTGCTTCGCGGACGGGCGTCGGGGACACGTCCAGCTCGCGAGCCAGGCTCTCCATGCTGATCCGGGCACCGGGCGCCAGCCGGTCGTCCATGATCAGGCGCTTGATCGTCTCGTACGTCGTGTCGCTCAGGACGCTGCGCCGAGGCCGTTCTTCGACACTCACCATCGGCTCGGCCGCGACCTGCGCGGCCGGATCGACAGCCCTTTTAGTCGCCATCCGCGTTTCTGACCCCCTTGTGAGTGCCCAAGCAGGCGCGAGTGCACGGTCCACCTCTGGCCAGCCTATCCAATATCCTATAGGATCCGCGCCGACCGTTGTCACAGGCTCAACCCACCACCTGTGAGGAAAAGCGCCATGCACAGCTGGAAATCCGTCACGCTCACGATCGCGTTCGCAGCGGTGTCCGCACTGGTCATTCCGACCCGGCCGGTCTTCGCCGCCGCGCCTCAGACGCTCTATGCCGCTCCCGACGGTCACGGCGGGACGTGCTCGCAGGACCGGCCGTGCTCGCTCAGCGATGCTCAGCACAGGGTCAGAGACCTTACCCGCTCGATGAGCTCCGACGTCGTGGTCCAGTTGGCCGACGGCACCTACCGCCTGTCCGAGCCGCTGACCTTCACCGCCGCGGACTCCGGCACCGGCGGCCACCAGGTGATCTGGCAGGCTGCGCCCGGCGCGCATCCGGTGCTCAGCGGCGGGCGGCAGATCACCGGCTGGCGGCTGATCGACCCCGCCACCGGGCTCTGGTCCGCGCCGGCGAACGGGTCCACCCGACAGCTGTACATCAACGGCGCGCGCATCCCGGTCGCGCAGGGGACGGCACCCGTCGCGCTCACCCAGACCACGACCGGTTTCACCGCCGCCGACGCGACCTACGCCGGCTGGCGTAACCCGTCAGGCATCGAATTCGTCTTCACCGGCGGCAACGGCTCCTGGACGGAGAGCCGCTGCCGCGTGGCGAGTGTCAACGGCACGCAGATCACCATGCAACAGCCGTGCTGGAACAACATCACCAACCGCCCGATGCCGCCGATCCAGGTCGCCGCGGGCGCCAACTTCCCGAACATGTCCACGACCGCGACGCCGAACCGCATCGAGGACGCCTACGAGTTGCTGCACCCGGGACAGTGGTACCTCGACGGCGCGCAGCACCGGCTGTACTACATGGCCACGCCCGGCCAGAACCTCAAGCAGGACGACGTCGAAATGCCGGTGCTCCAGACGCTCGTCAGCGGCAACGGCACGCTCGACCAGCCGGTGCAGAACATCACCCTGCGCGGCCTGACGTTCGCCTACGCGACCTGGCTGGACCCGAGCGGCCCCAACGGTTTCGCCGAGGTGCAGGCGAACCTGCGGATCACCGGCGACCAGCAGACCCAGCCGGAGGGCACCTGCACCTACACCGTTCCGGCCGGGACCTGCCCGTTCGGCGCCTACTCCCAGGACCCTGCGGCCGTGACCTGGCGCGCGGCGCATGACGTGACCATCGAGTCCGACACCTTCACCCACCTCGGCGCGGCAGGCCTCAACTTCGCCTACGGCAGCCAGAACAACGTCGTGCAGGGCAACGAGTTCACCGATATATCAGGCATCGGCATCGAACTCGGCAGCAGCGACGACCCGCATCCCTCGGACGTCGGCGCCGACAACCGCGAGATCAACCTGGGCAACACCATCGAGAACAACTACATCCACAACATAGGTGTCGAGTACTCCGGCGCCGACGGCATCCTGCTGTTCTTCAGCCAGCAGACCACTGTCACGCACAACGACATCTGGGACGTGCCGTGGGACGGCATCGACAGCGGCGCGGTGCAGGGACACCTGGACAGCCCGGACCATCCGGACCTGACCACGAACGTCAACTCCGACAACACCATCTCCGACAACCTGATCTACGACTACCACACCGTGCTGGCCGACGGCGGGGCCATCTACCTGGAGGGCCATCAGGGCCAGACGATCCTCAACGCCGACGGCAGCGTCAACGAGGACGCGAGCTTCCAGCACGGCACCATGGTCACCGGCAACGTCGTGTTCGACGATCTGCACAGCGGCCTGACCCTCTACGACGACATCGGCACCGACTGGATCACCTGGCAGAACAATGTCGAATTCGGCAACAGCTACGGCAACGGCGGCTGCAAGCCCATCGGGCACTTCCGGTTCCTCGACAACTACCATGCCGACCAGATCGCGGTATGGCCCTGCGGACTGGCGCCGACCGACCTGCAGTACTCCGGCAACGTCCAGATTCCGCTGCACCCGTCGCCGTCGGACATGCCCGCCGACATCCTGAGCGCCGCCGGCCTGCAGCCTGCCTACTGGTATCTCACTGCGGCCGCCGCGCCCCTGGTCACGAGGGTCACCCCGCGCAGCGACCCGCCCAGCACGCCGACTCCCGTGGTCGTCACCGGCAACGGATTCACGCCGGACAGCGCGGTGTCCTTCGGCGGCACACCGGCCGCGGCGACCACCGTCCTGTCCCCTGCGTTCATCTTCGCGACCGTCCCCGTCGGCGCCGAAGCGTCGGAGGCGACCGTGCGAACAGCCGCCGGTTCCGCGTCCGGACCCTCCGGCCTGCCGCTGCGCGAGGTCACCGCGGACTCGATGGACAACGAGGTCTACTGGGACACCAGCTTCACCCCGTACAACGTCGTGGACGGCAACCTGAACAGCTTCTGGTCCTCGGGCGAGACCGCCATGCCGCACTGGATCCAGGTCCAGTTCACCCAGCCGCTCACGATCAGCAAGGTAGTCGTGCGGACCCGCCGCTTCGGCGACATGACGATCACCGACGCGACGCTGAGCACGTCGACCGGCGGCGCGCCGCTCCAGCAGGTGGGGGCGGTCACCGGCAACTCGGCACAAGACATCCCCTTCGCACTGCCCACACCATCCCCCGTCGATACGGTGCGGGTGCAGGTCAACGCGGAAACCGTCAACGGCGGCAGCCGGATCGAGGCGGACATCGCCCAGATCGACTTCTACGACGCCAACGGCAACCTCATCGGGAATCCGCCGCTCTAGCGCAGTGAGCCGACATCCGGCGCGGTGCAGGGGCCGTGGCGGATGTAAGGCTTCGCCGGACCGTCCACCTCGCGTAACCTCCGGTTCGCGCGGGGTGGATCCGGTCGGCCGTCCTGCCTGGCACACTGAGCACATGTACGACTTCGACGTGCTCGTTCTCGGCTCCGGACCGGGTGGGCAGAAGGCCGCGATCGCCACCGCCAAGCTGGGAAAGCGGGCGGGCGTCGTCGAGCGCCGGGACATGGTCGGCGGGGTGTGCATCAACACCGGCACGATCCCCTCCAAGACCCTGCGCGAGGCGGTGCTCTACCTGACCGGCATGAGCCAGCGGGAGATGTACGGGCAGAGCTACCGGGTCAAGGACGACATCACCGTCAGCGACCTGCTCGTGCGCACGCAGCACGTCATCGGCCGCGAGGTCGAGGTGACCCGCAGCCAGCTGTCGCGCAACCACGTGGCGATGCTGGCCGGGCTCGGCGCGTTCGTCGACGAGCACACGATCGAGGTCTCGGACGGCACGGGGCGCGAGACCCGGGTGACCGCGGACAAGATCGTCATCGCCACCGGAACCATTCCGGCCCGGCCGGCCACGGTGGACTTCGACGGCGCGACGATCATCGACTCCGACGGGATCCTGCACCTGGAGCGGGTGCCGCAGTCGATGGTCGTGGTCGGCGCCGGGGTCATCGGCATCGAATACGCCTCCATGTTCGCCGCGCTCGGCTGCAAGGTCACCGTGGTGGAGTCGCGGACCCGGATGCTCGAATTCTGCGACATCGAGGTGGTCGAGGCGCTCAAGTACCACCTGCGGGACCTGGCGGTGACCTTCCGCTTCGGTGAGACCGTCGCGGCGGTGGAGCGGCACACCAAAGGCGCCATCGCAGTCCTGGAGAGCGGGAAGAAGATCCCCGCCGAAGTGGTGATGTACTCCGCCGGCCGCCAGGGCATGACCGATGCGCTGAAGCTGGAGAACGCCGGGCTCAATGCGGACGCGCGCGGCCGGATCGCGGTCGACGACTTCTTCCGGACCCAGGTGCCGCATATCTACGCGGTCGGCGACGTGATCGGGTTCCCGGCGCTCGCCGCGACCTCGATGGAGCAGGGCCGCCTGGCCGCGCACCACGCGTGCGGCGAACCGGTGAACGTGATGTCGAAGCTCCAGCCGATCGGCATCTACACGATCCCGGAGATCAGCTTCATCGGCAAAACCGAGGATGAGCTGACCAGCGGCCGCATACCGTTCGAGGTCGGCGTTTCCCGGTACCGCGAGCTGGCCCGCGGCCAGATCATCGGCGACTCGTACGGCGTGCTCAAGCTCCTGGTCTCCCCCGACGACCACTCGCTGCTCGGCGTCCACGTGTTCGGCACCGGCGCGACGGAGCTGGTGCACATCGGCCAAGCCGTCATGGGCTGCGGCGGCACCGTGGACTACCTGGTCGACGCGGTGTTCAACTACCCGACGCTAGCCGAGTCGTACAAGGTCGCCGCGCTCGACGCGATGAACAAGATCCGGCAGATCGAGCGCCTCGCCGACTGACGCTGCGCTACCGCCTGCGGCTGGCCCGGCATCCGCCGGAACCGAGCCCCACCCGCCCACCCTCCGCTCCGCGGCCCAACGGGCCGCTACGCGGGTGAGCGCGCCGGGCGGCTCCTCGCTCCGCTGCGGGGCCGCCCGGCGCGAAACCCCCGTGGTCTGGTCAGGTGCTAGGCCGCCGCCGCCGGGTAGATGCCTTTCGCTGACTCGCAGCCACCAGCCACATCCTGCCCATACCGCCACGACATCACGTGCCGACGACCAGCCAGACGTTCGACGTCGTACAAGTCAAGCATCATTTGCCTTGACAAGGCAAGCTAACCTAGCCTTGTCGGCATGAAGCGAACCATCTTGATCCGGAGGATCGGAAAGGCCGCGAAACAGGTCGGCACGTCATGGACGTTCGTCCGGCAGGGCGGCAATCACGAGGTCTGGTCTTGCGGGTCATCGATGGTTACGATCCCCCGACACAAGGAGATCAACGAGCTAACAGCGCACGGCATCATGAAGGATCTCGAAAGCGCACTGGGGAAGGATTGGTGGAGAAAGTGAAGACCTACCGCGTCGTGGCGGAACGCTCCGGCAAATGGTGGGCCGCCCACGTTCCTGAGGTGCAGGGCGTACACACCCAGGCGCGACGCCTTGAACAGATTGAAGCTGAGGCGCGCGAAGCCATTGCTCTCATGCTTGACGTCGAACCTCAAAACATCGCCGTCGTGGTTGAACCAAAGCTGCCAGACGACGTGGGCGCGCTTGTAAGGGCAGTCTTCGCAGCACATGTAGCTGCCGAGAGCGCTCAGCTCAAAGAGCGCGAGGCAGCGCATGAGGCCGCGCGGGCCCTCGTTGTTGACCTGGGACTTCCCCAGCGCGATGCGGGCAAGATTCTCGGCGTGACCCACCAGCGCGTACAGCAGATCCTCTCAGGCCCCCGTCGGCGTCATCTCTCCCGGGTGCACGCGCAGCCTTCGTGATCTTGCGGACGCTTGGTCCGCCCGACCGCTCGCCGTCCTGGCAAGATATGCGCCATGGAACGTGTGCTTGGAATCGGTGGACACTTCATGCGCGCCGCCGACCCGGCGGGCCTCAATGCTTGGTATCGCGATTGCCTGGGCCTGGACGCCGATGAGAACGGCGAGTGGCAGCAGGAAATCGGGCCGACGGTGTTCGCGACGTTCGAGTCCGAGACCGACTACTTCGGATCCCGCGCCCAGCAGGTGATGTTCAACTTCCGGGTCCGTGATCTGGACGCGATGCTCACGCAGCTGCGCGCCAAGGGAGCGGACGTGGCCGAGGAGACGCAGGAAATGGAGGGCATCGGCCGATTCGGCTGGGTCACCGATCCCGAGGGCAATCGCGTCGAGCTGTGGCAGCCCGCTGATTGACCGCATCGCCACGGCGGTGCCGCGCGTGCTCCCGTCCTCGCTGGCGCTCGGTCGTCCGCTCGCGCTGACGCTTCGCTACCGCCTGCGGCTGGCCCGGCATTCGCCGGAACTGAGCCCCACCCTCCCTCCGCTCTGCGGCCTAACACGCGCCGTCCGCCTCCTCGCTTCGCTGCGAGGGCTCCCGGTGCTGAAAGGCTGTGGAGCGGGGCGGCCGTGGGGTGGGCCGAGGGCGTAGGGCCCTGTCCTGTGGATCTCGTTGGCTGTCCGGGTTTTAGAACTTTGCTTGGATGACAAGCCTCCACGGCGGCCGACCGCCGCAAGAAGGGATCACGCGGCGGGCGGCCACAACCGTCAAGGTCCGACCTGCGACATCAAAGCGAGCGGGTGCCCGTCCAGGCCGTCGAAAAAGGCCATCCACTCCTCGACGCCGTCCCCGTGCTTGTGGATCAGATGCGGTGCCCCGCGGAATTCCACGCCCCGCGACGCGAGCTCCGTGCAGGCCGCTTGGATATCCGGGACGCGGAAGTAGAGGACCGAGGGCTCGGCCGCAACGGTCTTCACCGTCCTGCCCTCGCCGTCCTCCGCACTTAAAAACAACCGGACGCCGCCGCAGTCGAAGAAAGCGAGGTCGCCGGACGTGTACAGGTGTGTGAGGCCGAGCGTATCGCGGTACCACCCCACGGCTCGGGCCACATCGCTGACGGGTCGGGCGATCTGTCCGATCGGGCCAAGGCGCAGTTCGCTGGACACGGGGGCGCTCCCCTTCTGACGAGTTGGGTCGGATGCTGTGCGTAGGCTGCTGTTGGCCGGGATGCCGGCCCAGCGGCGCAAGTCGGCGCGGGAGTTGAGACCGAGCTTGGCAAGCGCATTGGCCACGTGGAACTTGACCGCGTCCGGACTGATCCCCCGCCGTGACGCGATCTGGCGCGTGGACATGCTGTGCCGGACGGCGTTCACGGTCCGCCACTCCGCAGGAGTGAGCAGATCCGCATGCCTCGGTCGTCCGCGCTGGCTGCCCATGGAGTTCAAGTTAGCGACCCGACGATCGAATTACCCTCCCCCAGCAGCTCCACAGGCTCTGCCACTGAGCCAAGTACTCCAAGGGACAGTCACTGGATCAATGTGTGTGCACCGACGCTAGGCGCCGGTGCACACGCACATTGATCGCGGGAGCGTTCGCGACGAAGGGCCTCCAGCTTGTCAGCCCTCGTCGCCGTCGCCAGCGGTGTAGGCGCGGACGTCGGCGACGCTCCACCAGTTGCCGACCGCGGCGGTCAGAGTCATCCGGACGTAGCGCACGGGGCTTCCGCTCAAGTTGGCCACGGTGAACTGGCCGGTGCCCTGACCCGCCGCGACCGCGGTGGTCCAGTTCACGCCGTCGCGGCTGGTCGCGATCGTGTAGCCACGCGGGTAGTCACCGGTCGAGGCACCGGTGTCGAAGACGACCTGGCGGGCATCGACTGTCTTGCCGAAGTCGACCTGGAGGTACTGCCCGGGGGTCTGGCCCGTGCCGGTCGAGTAGCGGGTGCTGGCGTCGCCGTCCACGGCGTTGGCCGCTACGTCACCGGTGCAGCAGGGGTTGGTCGG
>NZ_DASZGI010000374.1:0-24669 GCF_035938995.1 Actinocrinis sp. | reverse complement strand
CAGCGTCGGAGGAAGGGAGCCGCCGATGCTGGTCGCGCGCTCGATCGGGTTGTTCGTCCTCTCTGCGCTGTGCGAGATCGGCGGCGCCTACCTCGTGTGGCTGGCCGTGCGCGAGCACCGGCCGTGGTGGCTGGCCGGGCTCGGCGTGGTGGTGCTCGGGATCTACGGGTTCGTGGCCACGCTCCAGCCCAATGCGCAGTTCGGCCGGATCCTCGCGGCGTACGGCGGGGTGTTCGTCGCCGGTTCGCTGCTGTGGGGCGTCGCTTTCGACGGCTTCCGGCCGGACCGCTACGACATCGCCGGGGCGCTGGTCTGCCTGGCCGGCGTCGGACTGATCATGTACGCGCCTCGTCGGTGAGCGTGTCCGCGGCGGCGGCGGCGATGAGGACGTCCAGCGTCCGGGGCCCGTGCACCCCCTCGACGCGGCGCAGCTCGATGTCGCTGGTGGCGCTCGGCCCGCTGATCCACGTCAGCGGACGCTCGGGCGTCAACGCCGCGACGGCGTCCGGGACGATCGCACGCACCTGATCCGCGCGCACGACGACCAGGTGGTAGTCGGGCACCAGGGTCAGTGCGCGCGGACCCTGCCCCGGACCCGCGTCGAGCACGATCGTCCCGGTCTCGGCGACCGCCACGGCGCACGTGGTCAGCACCGCGCCGACCTCGTCGAGCTGCGCGTTCGTCACCGGTTCGCGGACCGCCTCCACCGACTGCGGCAGCCACGCTTGCGGGAACCCGTCCGGCACGACCACGCTCGCGAACCCGCGGCCCCCGAGGATCTCGGCGACGGCGGCGGCGACCGCTTCGGCGTCGGCCGCGCAGCGGTGGACTGTCGCGCGGTAGTCGACGAGCCGATCGACGAACTGCTCCATGTCCGCAGGCATGCTGCCCGCCGCGCGATAGGCACGCGGGACTGCCTCAGGGCTCGGGCGATCGGCTAAAGCGGTTCGGATGCGGCCGAGGATCTCGTCGCGCGCGCTCATCGGTGACTCCCGTCCTGGATGCTGCCTTCACGCACCCACCAGTCCCTCAGCGATTCGCGCGGCGGATTGGGCAGGTCGCGCGACGCCGTCCACGCCGAGAGCGGCGGCAGCAGTGAACGCAGTCTTCGCACAAAGCGCAGGAGCGGGGCGAGGCGCAGCGCGCGGGTCCAGCGCTTGGGATCGCGCATGACCCAGGCTGCCGCACCCATCGCGGCGGCCTCGGGCGTCGGCGGCGCGAGCGGATGCGCGTCGTGCTTGGCATCGACGACCCGGGATCTGAGGTGCACCAGCATCGACGGGATGTCGATCGCCACCGGACACGCGTCGAAGCAGGCGCCGCACAGCGAGGAGGCGAACGGCAGCGTCGGATTGTCGGCGACGCCGGTGAGCTGCGGCGAGAGGACCGCGCCGATCGGCCCCGGATAGACGGTGCCATAGGCGTGGCCGCCGGTGCGCTCGTAGACCGGGCAGACGTTCAGACAAGCCGAACATCTGATGCAGCGCAGCGCGGCGCGGCCGCGCGGGTCCGCCAGCGTCGCGGTGCGGCCGTTGTCCAGCAGGATCAGGTGGAAATCCTGGTCCTCGGTCGCGCCGGTCCACATGGAGGTGTACGGGTTCATCCGCTCTCCGGTCGAGGAGCGCGGCAGCAGTTGGAGGAAGACCTCGAGGTCGCTCCAGGCGGGCAGCAGCTTCTCGATGCCCATCACGGTGATCAGGGTGCGCGGGAGGGTCAGGCACATCCGGCCGTTGCCCTCGGACTCGACCACGCACAGCGTGCCCGTCTCGGCGATCGCGAAGTTCGCCCCGCTGATCGCCACCTCGGCGGCGAGGAACCTGCGGCGCAGGTGGCGGCGGGCGGCCTCGGCCAGTGCGGGCGGGTCGTCGGTGAGCGCCGGGTCCACCCCGGGCATCTCGCGCAGGAAGATCTCCCGGATCTCGCTGCGGTTGCGGTGGATCGCCGGCACCAGGATGTGGCTCGGCTCATCGTGGCCGAGCTGCACGATCAGCTCGGCCAGGTCCGTCTCGACCGCGTCGATCCCGGCCGTGGCCAAGTACTCGTTGAGCCCGATCTCCTGCGTCGCCATCGACTTGACCTTGACCACCTCGCGGGCGCCCGTGTTGCGCACCAGCCCGGTGACGATCCGGCAGGCCTCGTCGGCGTCGCGGGCCCAGTGCACGGTTCCGCCGCGCTTGGTGACCTGCTCCTCAAGCTGGACGAGGTAGGTGTCGAGGTGGGCGAGCACGTCGTCCTTGATCGCCGCCCCGGCCGCGCGCAGCCCCGCCCAGTCCGGCAGTTCGCCGACGACCCGCGCGCGCTTGGCCCGGATCGTGGCGGTCGCGTTGCCGAGGTTGCGGCGCAACTGCGCGTCGCCGAGCGCGTCGTGCGCGGCGGCCGGGAAGGGCCGGGCCGCGCGCAGCCGGCCGGTCGGCCCGGCGACGGGCATGCCGAGGAACGTCCCGCCGCTGGTCGGTGCGGTGTGCGCGGTCATCGAGCCCTGCCTTTAACGCGGGAGTCGTCTTGGGTCGAGGCCAGGATCTCGGCCAGGTGGACGGTGCGGACTCCGGCGCGCAGCCGGGTCAGCCCGCCGCCGATGTGCATGAGGCAGGAGGAGTCCCCTGCGGTGCAGACGTCGGATCGGGTGTCCTGCACGGCGCGCATCTTGTCGGCGAGCATCGCGGTGGACACCTCGCCGTTCTTGAGCGCGAACGTGCCGCCGAAGCCGCAGCACGACTCAGCGTTCGGCAATTCGACCAGTTCCAGCCCACGCACCTCGCGCAGGAGCCGGTAGGGGCGGTCGCCCACGCGCAGCAGGCGCAGCGAGTGGCAGGTGGGGTGGTAAGTCACCCGGTGCGGGTAGTACGCGCCGACGTCTGTGACGCCGAGGACGTCGACCAGGAATTCGGAGAGCTCGTAGGTGCGCGCTGCGACCTCACGGGCTTGCGCTGCGAGGCCGGCGTCGCCGAAGCGTTCGGCGAGATCCGCGTGCTGATGCCGGATCGAGCCCGTGCAGGAGCCGCTGGGCGCGACGATCGCCTCGTAGTCCGCGAACGTGTCGGCGTAGTTGCGCACCAGGGGCAGCGCTTGCGCCGGATAGCCGGTGTTGACATGCATCTGGCCGCAGCAGGTCTGACTCAGCGGCAGGTCCACCTGGTGCCCGAGGCGCCTGAGCAGGGCCACCGTGGCCTTTCCCACGTCGGGGAACAGGCCGTCCACCAGGCAGGTCGCGAAGAGCGCGATACGCATAGGCACCTCCTGTGGTCTTACCATAGGCGATGTGGTCAGACCACGCGAGACCGGGTCCGGCCCTCCAGGAGGGAGCACGGAGAGTGGCGGCAGCGCGCATCCGTCTGCACGAGGCGGTGGTCGGATACATCGAGGGCGAGCTGGCGTCCGGACGCCTTCGAGTCGGCGGCCGCCTGCCGGGCGAGCGGGCGCTGGCCGAGCGGCTGGGCATCAGCCGCGCGTCGGTACGCGAGGGCCTGCGCGTGCTTGAAGCGATGGGCGTGGTACGCACCGCCGTAGGCAGCGGACCGGAGTCGGGCGCGGTCGTGGTCGCCGACACTCAAGCAGGCATCACAGCGGCGCTGCGCCTTCACCTCGCGACGCGCACCCTGCCGGTCGAGCACCTGGTGGAGACCCGCGTCCTGCTCGAGGCGTGGGCTGTGCGTCAGGCGGCCGACCGCCGCGACCCCGAACCACTGGCCGACGCCGAACGCCTCCTGCACGCGATGGGCGCACCGGGGCAAAGCGCCGAGGACTACCTCGCCCGAGACGCAGACTTCCACGTCACGCTGGCCCGCGCCGCCGGGAACGATGTCGTCGCGGCGATCATGGCGTCCCTGCGCGAGTCGGTGCACGGCTACGTCGTCGCCGCCCTCCCCGCCCTGCCCGACTGGAAAGCCACCCAGGGCAGACTCCGCGCCGAACACCTCGCCGTGCTGGACGCCGTCAAGGCAGGCGAAGGCGAGCGCGCCGCAGACCTGGTGACGCGGCACATCCGCGGCTTCTATGCGGAAGCCCGCCCCGTCGTCGACGAACATCCATAGGCTTTCTCGACCTCTCAGAGCCCTGCCCTTATTTGATGCCGGACTTGTCAGAGGGCTTCGCTAGCATTGGCATCGGCCGGCGCGGGGCTGGCCTTGTACAAGATCGGGGAGACCCCATGCGGGGGCGTTCACTGTTCCTATCCGTCACCCTCCTGGCCTGCACGGCCACACTCGCCACGGCGGCGCCCGCCGGGGCGGCCGCCGCCGAGAAGTCCACCAAGTGCCCGGCGGTCGCCCACCACGTCACCGCGGACCAGAGCGGGGCGTCGTGCGCCAAGCTCTCGGCCACACCCACCCAGAAGTGGTCGGTCGCCCTCAACGGATCGGCGTCATACCCGATCATCGCGGACGGCAAGGTCTTCGTGGTCACGGCGACCCCCGGCGGAAACCCCGGCGGCTGGCTCTACGCGCTCGACGCGGCCACCGGCAAGGTGGCCTGGGGCCCGGTCCCGCTCGGCGGCAGCTACTACTTCTTCGCGCTCGCGTACGACGGCGGCAAGCTGTTCGTCAACGGCTTCGACGGCACGATCACCGCGTTCGACCCGGAGAAGGGCGCGCAGCTCTGGTCGACCGTCACCGTGAACTTCTCCAGCGAGCCGGTCGCGACCGGCGGAGTCGTCTACGTGTACGGATCCGGCCGCGTCGCCGCCGTCTCCGAGTCGAACGGGGCCGTCGCATGGCGGACCTCCGTCGACGGCGACGGCGGCTCGCTCGCGGTCGACAGCACCGGCGTCTACCTCAACGGCGGCTGCTCGCAGACCCGCCTCTCGCTCACCGGGTCGGTCGTGTGGAACGACAACGACGGCTGCACCGGTGGCGGCGGAGGCACGTCCTACCTCGGCGGCAACCTCTTCTTCTCCAGCACCGGCGACCACGTCCTCGACAAGACCACGGGCGCCGACCTCGGCACGTTCACCGGGACGCCCGCCTTCTCGGACGGGCACGCGTTCATCGCCGACGGCGCCTCGCTCACCCGCGAGAGCCTGTCGGACCTGGCCCCGAAGTTCACCACCACCCTGCCCGGCCAGGTCGTCGCCGGCCCGGTCATCGCCGGCCACGTCGTCTACGTGGGCACCTCCGACGGCAAGGTCTACGGGGTCAGCACCGCGGATGGCAAGATCGTCGCCACCCTGTCGCTGCCCGGCACGCCCGGAGGCGGCGGCGAGTACTACGCACCGGTGTCGGACATGAACATCGGCGGCGGACTGCTCGTCGTTCCCACCGGATCGACCGTCACAGCGTTCAGCTGACGTCTCCCCCGCTCCAACCCGTCATGGCCGCCCCGCCTTCGCGCAGGGCGGCCACGGCCGCGCTGCCGTGGCTGCCGAATCGCCCGCTCAGCCGCAGACGATGGCCGACGGGTCCGCGGTGCGCACCTCGCGCAGCAGCGCTGCCGCCGCGGCGCTCGTCGGGTCCGCGGTGACGCTCACGGTCTCCCAGGCGGGCACGTCGCCGGCCAGTTCGATGAAGCGCACCCGATCGGTCTTGACCCGGTAGGAGCGCGGCACCAGCGCCACGCCGAGGCCGAACGCGACCAGGTCGAGCAGCGAGTGCACGTCGGTCACCTCGAGGGCTACGCGGCGCTCCACGCCGGCTGCTGCCAGCACCCGGTCGGCCAGGTCGCGGGTACCCCAGTCGGCCGGGAAGTCGACGAACTGTTCGTCCGTCAGGTCGGGCAGCTTGGCCTGGTTCAGTTTGGCCATCGGATGGGTCAGCGCGCAGGCGAGGACCAGCGGCTCCCGATCTAGTGCCGTGATCACGACGTCCTCCGGCGGGCGCGCGGGGCGTGAGACGAACGCGACGTCCAGCCGGCCCGCGCGCACCTGCTCGATCAGCTCGCCGGATCCGCCTTGGCGCAGCTGCACCTCGAGTCCGGGATGGGCCGAGAGGAATCCGGCCAGCAGGGTGGGCAGGTGCACGGCGTGCAGGCACTGCAGCGACCCGATGGACAGCGAGCCGCGCAGCAGCCCCTGGACCGCGGCAACCGCGTCCTTCGCCGCGTTGCTCGCCGCCAGCGCGCGCAGCGCCTCTGTCAGCAGCGCCTGGCCGGCGGGCGTCAGCTGGACTTGCCGGGTGCTGCGCACGAACAGCGACGCGCCCAGTTCCCGCTCCAGCGAGCGGATCGACGCGGACAGGCCGGACTGCGCGATGTGCAGCCGCTTGGCCGCCCGGGTGAAGTGACACTCCTGCGCCACCGCGACGAAGTGCTCCAATTGGCGCAGTTCCATGGCCCATCCATCACGAGCGGTGCTCAACGGCATCAGTATTTTCTGTTGGACAGCTTAATCCCGGGTGGCAAGGCTGGTGGGGTATCGCTCGACGATTCGAGGAGGAACACCCATGCAGACTCGCCGCATCGGCGACGTCCAGGTCGGCGCGATCGGTCTCGGCGCGATGCCGATGTCGATCGAGGGCCGGCCCGACGAACAGCGGTCGATCGCCGCGATCCACGCCGCGCTGGACGCGGGAGTCACGCTCATCGACACCGCCGACGCGTACCACATGCACGCCGACGAGGTCGGCCACAACGAGTCGCTGATCGCGCGGGCGGTGGCCGGCTACGGCGGTGACACCTCGAACGTGCTGATCGCGACGAAGGGCGGCCACCTGCGCCCCGGCGACGGGTCGTGGACGCTCGACGGCTCGCCGGAGCATCTGAAGCGGGCGTGTGAGGAGTCGCTCAAGCGGCTCGGCGTGGAGGCGATCGGGCTCTACCAGTTCCACCGGCCGGACCCGAAGGTCCCGTACGCCGACTCGATCGGCGCGGTGCGCGACCTGCTGGACGCAGGCAAGATCCGCCACGCCGGCGTCTCCAACGCCAACCCGCAGCAGATCCGGCTGGCCCAGGAGATCCTCGACGGGCGGCTGGTCAGCGTGCAGAACCAGTTCTCCCCGGCGTTCCGGTCCAGCGAGCCGGAACTGCGGCTGTGCGCGCAGACGGGGCTCGCGTTCCTGCCGTGGAGCCCGCTGGGCGGCATCTCGCGCGCGTCCGCGCTCGGCTCGCGCTTCGCCGCGTTCGGCGAGATCGGCCGGGACCACGGGGCCAGCCCCCAGCAGGTCTGCCTGGCCTGGATGCTGGCCAAGGCGCCGGTGGTGATCCCGATCCCCGGGTCCTCGAGGCCCGAGACGATCCGCGACTCGGTCGCCGCCGCCGACCTGACGCTCACCGCCGAGGAGCTGGCGCGGCTCGACGCAGCGTGAAGACGGCGTGACACCGGTCACGACGACGACGCCAGCGGCACAAGAACACCGCCGGCGTTGTTGCGACCGGTGTCGCCCAGAGGTAGAGAGCGACGCAAACACCCACAGATAAGGCCGACAGCGCTGTCGACGTCCCAACAAGCCATAGGAAGCTGGCAAGGACATGCATCCCAGCGCTGTTCGCCGTGCTCTTCTCGCGTTAGCCGTCGGCGGCTTCGCCATAGGCACCGGCGAGTTCGTGATGATGGGTCTGCTGCCGCAGGTGGCGGGCGACCTTTCGGTGTCGATCCCCCGCGCGGGCGAGCTGATCTCGGCGTATGCGCTCGGCGTGGTCGTGGGCGCGCCGCTGCTCACTGCGGCCTCGGTGCGCGACCGCCGCAAGACGGTGCTGCTGGTCCTGATGGGCTGGTTCGCCGCGGGCAATCTGCTGTCGGCGCTGGCGCCGAGCTTCGGGCTGGTGCTGCTCGCGCGGTTCGCGACGGGCCTGCCGCACGGCGCGTTCTTCGGCGCCGGAGCGGTCGTCGCGGGGTCGCTGGTGGACCGCTCGCGCAGCAACAGCGCCATGGCGGTGATGTTCGCCGGGCTGACGGTCGCCAACATCGTCGGCGTGCCGGCGACCACGGTCCTCGGCCAGCACACCAGCTGGCGGGTGGTCTACGCGGTGGTCGGGCTGATCGCCGCGCTCGCGGTCGCCGCCGTCGCGCTCGCCGTGCCCGCGGACGCCGCCCCGGTCGAGCAGGCCTCGCTGCGCGGCGAACTGCGCGCGTTCGCCAAGCCGGAGGTCTGGCTGGTCCTCGGCGTGGCGATGCTGGGCGGCGGAGGGCTGTTCGCCACATTCAGCTACATCGCGCCGATGATGACCAACCTGGCGCACTACGCGGACTCGAGCATGACCTGGCTGCTCGCGCTGTTCGGGCTCGGCATGACGGTCGGCAACCTGGCCGGGGCGCGGCTGTCCGACCGGTTCCCGGCGCAGACGCTGCTGCTGTCGCTGGCCGCGGAGATCGCAGTCGCGGTCGCGTTCCTCGCCGCCGACCACAACCGGTTCACCGCGGCCGCGGCGATCTTCCTGTTCCCGGCGGCCGCGCTCGCCGGACTGCCGACGCTCCAGGGCCGCATCATCGCCCTGGCGGGCGGCGCGCCGAACCTGGCCGCGGCCTCCATCCAGGCCGCTTTCAACATCGCGAACTCCCTCGGCGCGTACCTCGGCGGCGTCGCGATCTCCGCCGGATTCGGCTACGGCTCGCCGAACGCGGTCGCCGCGATGCTCGTCACGATCGGATTCACGCTCGCGCTCATCGCAGTGCGGGTCGAGCGGCGCCGGGCCGACGCGGGCCCGGCGCGCCTCGACGCCGACGCCCGCGAGAGGATTCCCGCGTGACGCAACCCACTTCGACTGCCCCGACACCGTCCGACCACCCGGCGCGCTCCGCCCAAGCACCCAGCGGCCCGGCCACCTTCGGGATCGTCGGCAGCGGCTGGCGCGCCGAGTTCTTCGCCAGGCTCGCCGCGCTGATGCCGGACCGGCTCACGCTCGTCGGCGCGGCGGTACGGCGCGCGCAGAGCGCCGAGGAGGTTACGCGCCGCTGGTCCGTGCCCGCGTACCTCTCGCCTGGCGAGCTTGTCGCCAAGCAGCGGCCCGACTTCGTCGTCACCAGCGTCCCGTGGGCGGTCAATCCCGAGGTGATCGCGACGGTGGCGGAGTCGGGCACAGCGGTGCTGGCGGAGACGCCGCCCGCGCCGGACGCCGACGGACTGCGGCAGCTGTGGGCGCGGGTGGGCGACCGACGATTGGTACAGGTCGCGGAGCAGTACCTGTTGATGCCCGGTCACGCGGCCCGCAGGCAGATCGTGGCGCGCGGCCTGATCGGCGCGCCCACCTCCGTGCAGGTCTCCTCGACGCACGGCTACCACGCCGTCTCGATGATCAGAGGCCTGCTGGGCGTCGGCTTCGGGCCGGTGCGGGTGGCCGCCGCACGCTTCACCGCCCCGCTGCTCGATCCGCTCACCCGCGCCGGCTGGACCGGGCGGGAGGAGCCCACAGCCGCGGCGACCACGCTGGCGACGCTGGACTTCGGCGGTGCGTCAGGGCTCTACGACTTCACCGACAACCAGTGGCACAACCGGCTGCGGCTGCGCCGGATCGTGATCCGCGGCAGCCACGGCGAGATCGCCGACGACACCGTCGTGCGCTGGGCCGGGCCGGGCACCGTGCTGCGCTCCGAGCTGGTGCGCGGGCAGCTCGGCCACGACCTCAACCTCGACGGCTACGACACCGAGCATCTGGCGTTCGAGGGCGAGGTCGTCTACCGCAATCCGTTCGTCGGGCTGCGGCTGATGGACGAGGAGATCGCGATCGCGACGCTGCTGACGACGACGGCCGCTTGGGCGCGCGGCGCCGGGCCGGCGCCGTATCCGCTGGCCCAGGCGTGTCAGGACCATCTGATCGCGCTGGCGATCGAACAGGCGGCAGGGACCGGCGCGCCGGTCGTCACCGAAATCGAACCGTGGGCCGCCGCCGCGGCCTAGCTCACGGCCACGGGTAGGCCACGATGTGGATCGCGAGCACGGCCAGCCCCGAGCACACCACCAACAGCGCCGGGTGGTAGCGGGCGTCGAGGTACTCGAGGGTGCGAAAGAGAGTCGGGAACGACACCTCCCTGGCAGACCAGTACGCCACCGTATCGGGAATGATCACGAGGGCCACGGCCATGGTGCCGTAGAGCACGTATCCGAGCACGAACTTGTCCGTGCTGAGCAGAGCGGTGACCGTTGAAGCGGCAGCCGTCACGACCGTCGCGAGCGGGAGGTACCAGGCGGCGAACGGAATCTCGCGCGACTCTTCGGCCTGCGCGGCTTGCACCCTCGTGAAGCGGCCCAGGGGCAACCGGAGCGCCCGCCCCCCGAGCCGACTCCCCTGGTACGTCATGAGCTGTACGACCGAGGCGCTGATCAGCGCGACGATCACCGCCTTCGTGGGGCTCCACAGAGCTTCGAGGTGAGCCGCGGTCATCGAGATGGTCGGCCACCGCGGGCTGCCGGACAGCGCCCAGATCTCCGGGACCGCGATGATCGCGGCCGTGGCGCCCCACACCAGGTAGCCCCACGCCTCCGGGCGGCTCAGGCTCCTGACTGCCCCCGTGCTCACCGGCGACAGCTCCGATGTCCCCGTCTCGTACGCATCGTCGGCGAACGCCACGGCACTCCCCTTTTCGATCCTTAAGATCGCCGGCCCATCCCGAAGAGGTTGTACCCGCGGGACCGCGGCTAACCGTCGATTCGCCGAATCCAACGACCGGCCGTGCGACCTTAGGATCAAATTCAGACCCGCACCCCCCGCAAGGCCGTCCGGCCGCGCCGAAAGGATCCCGCCCCCATGGTCTTCGACATCGCCACGATCCGCGCCGCCTACCCCGCGCTGACCGACGGCTACGCCTATCTGGACGGCGCCGCCGGAACGCAGACCCCGACGGCGGTGATCGACGCGATCGCCCAGGCGTACCGGGCCGGGTTCGGCAACGTCACCGGGGCGTTCCCGGCCAGCCGGCGCGCCGAGCTGATCGTGCGGGAGTGCCGGCAGGCGGTGGCGGACCTGGTCGGCGGCGTGCCGGAGGGTGTCGTGCTCGGGCAGAACATGACCACCCTGACGTACCGCTTCTCCCAGGCCCTCGCGGCGACGTGGCGGCCCGGGGACGAGATCGTGCTGTCGAGGCTCGACCACGACGCGAACGTGCGCCCATGGGTGCAGGCGGCCGCGCGGGCCGGGGCGGCGGTGCGGTGGGCCGAGATCGACGCGGCGAGCGGGGAGCTGCCCGCCGACCAGTACGGCGCCCTGGTCGGCGAGCGCACCCGGCTGGTCGCGGTGACGGCGGCGAGCAACGCGCTGGGCACCAGGCCGGATGTGCCGGCGATCGCCGCGCGGGCGCACGCGGTGGGCGCCCTGGTCTACGTGGACGGGGTGCACGCGACCCCGCACGGCCCGACCGACGTGGCCGCGCTCGGTGCGGACTTCTACGCCACCAGCGCGTACAAATGGTCCGGGCCGCACATCGGGGCCGTGATCGCGGCACCCTCCCTGCTCGAGACGCTGCGCCCGGACAAGCTCGCGCCGTCGCCCGACGCGGTGCCGGGCCGCTTCGAGACCGGCACCTCGCCGTTCGGCGACCTGGCGGGGGTGACGGCGGCGGTGGAACACCTGGCGGGGCTCGATCCTGCGGCGACCGGCACGCGCCGGGCCCGGCTGCTCACGTCGCTTGCCGCCGCCGAGGCGTACGAGCTGGAGCACTTCGCCGCGCTGCGCGAAGGGCTGGAGAAGATGGACGGGGTGACGATCTACGGTCGGCCAGCCCGCCACACCGCGACCGTGTACTTCAACGTGGCGGGGCACACGCCGCGTCAGGTCGCGGAATACCTGGCGGAGCGGCGCGTGAACGTATGGAGCGGGCACAACTACGCCTGGGAGGCGACTGGCGTGCTCGGTGTCCGCGACACCGGCGGGGCCGTGCGCGCCGGGCTGGTGCACTATAACGACCGATCGGACGTCGACCGGCTGCTGGACGCGGTCGCGCAGCTGGCGGGGTGAGCCGGGGGCGAGCGCGTTTCTCCCTGTCGTGCGCTCTTTCGCCGTCGAGATTAAAGAAGCCGTGCGCCGGAGTACCAGTGCTTTGCGAGTTACCCGAGGCGTGCGGAGCACTCTGCTTTCAGCGAGCCGGGCATTTGCATTTTCACATCACTACGTTCATCCATATGAACAAGATCGTACACTTCTGGCCAGCGAAATCCCCGGGAGAGGGGTGTTCAAGAAATCGATCTGTTCAGCCCGCTGAAAACATGATGATCTTCTTCAAATTACGGTAAAGAATATTTACCTGCGCCCGCGGCGGAGTTATCGTCGCAGGCCATGAAGGCACGCCAAGAAATAACCGGCGCCGTCACGCTCGCCGCCCGGCACCGCGTCGCGACCGCAGCCGCCGCCGTCCTCGCGCCGACCGGCGGACTCTCCCCGACCGTCGCGGCCGACTCGGCGAGCGCGGCGCCGTCCTCCCCCACCTCCGCCGTCTCCCTGGCCGGATGGAAGCTCCGGCTCACGGTGACCGCATTGCCGGCGAGCTGATGACCATGCATATCCGACCCACGCATATCCGACACCTGATAGCCAGCCGTCCCGGCCGGGTGCTGATCGCCCTCGCCGCGACCGTCGCGGTCCTCGGTACCACCATGAACCCTGTGAACGCGGGAGCCACGGCCTCGTCGCCGGGTTCCCAGACCCCGGGCTGCGTAACGTTCCCCGCCTGCATCCCGAAGACCGTCGTCCTGGACGGTCTACGGCTCGCGGTGACCCGCGAGCTGGTGCGCGCCGGCGTGCCCTCGCTCCGCCAGGAGCTCAGCACCCTGACCGCGCAGGCGGACGGATACCTGACGCAGGGTCCGTGGTCGGTCATGGACAAGCCGCAGCTGCCGCCGAGCGGCGACAAGCACGACTATCTGAGCCAGGCGCCCTACTGGTGGCCGACCCAGCCCAAGACCGCGAGCAATCCGTGGGGCTGCCCGTACATCCAGAAAGACGGCATCACCAACCCCGACATCAACCTGATCACCGACCACGCCGAGCGCGGCGCGATGTTCAACGCCGTCTACACCCTGACGCTGGCCTGGTACTACACCGGCAACTCGGCATACGCCGAGCGCGCCGCCCTGGACCTGCGCACCTGGTTCATCGACCCGGCCACCCGGATGAACCCGAGCCTGAACTTCACCCAGTTCGTCCCGTGCCTGGTGTCCGGCCGCGGGATCGGCATCATCGACTTCTCCCAGCAGTTCACCGACATCATCGACGCGACCGCGATCCTGGACACCGGCGCGCCCTCGTGGACCGCCGACGACCACGCCGCGATGCAGTCCTGGTACAGCCAGTTCCTCACCTGGCTGCAAACCAGTTCCAACGGCGCCTCGGAGGCCGCCCAGACCAACAACCACGGGTCCTTCTTCGACATGCAGGAGGCCGCGCTGGCGCTGGCCACCGGGCAGCCGGACCTGGCCCGCACCATCGTCACCACCGCGGAGACCAAGCGCCTGGACGTCCAGCTCGCCGGCGACGGCACGCAGCCGCTGGAGATCACCCGCACCCGCAGCTGGCACTACTCCATCTTCAACCTGCTCGCCCTCACCCGTCTGGCGATGATCGGCCAACACGTCGGCGTCGATCTCTGGCACTACACCACGCCGAGCGGCGGCAGCATCCTGAAATCCATCGACTACCTCATCCCCGCCGCCACCGGCACCGCCGCGTGGCCCTACCCCGAGCTGAACTTCCAGGCTTTCGCCGCGATCGACGTCCTGCACACCGCCGCGGACGACGGCGACCAGGCGGCGCGCGCGGCCGTTCCCAAGACACCGCAGCCACCCGGCGGAGACCTGTGGCTGCTCATCCCCGCCCCCGAGCAGCTCGACCCCGTCGTCAGCTGACGCGGAAACATCTCAAGACACGATCAACAGGGGTCTGTGTTCATGCGCCAGGGCTCGTGTGTCAAACACCTGTCACAGGCCCCTGCGAGCATTCACGTGCTACCGGCGGATGGCGGGTTCCTTGCCCAGCCGATCCGCCGGTGGCGCGTTCGGCACCTGCCGCTGTCGGGTGGTGCGCACGTTCACCGCGCGCTGCACCAGCTGGATCAGCGTGTTCTTCACGGACTCCCGGTCGCGCGCGTCGCAGGTCACCAGGGGGACCTCCGGCGGTACGGACAGCGCGTCGCGCACATCCCCGACGTCGTGGGTGAGCACGCCGCCGAAGCAGTTCACCGCGACGACGTAAGGCATCCTCGCGTCTTCGAAGTAGTCGATCGCCGCGAAGCAGTCCGCCAGGCGGCGGGTGTCGACCAGCACCACGGCGCCGATCGCCCCGTGGCACAGGTAGTCCCACATGAACCAGAACCGGGTCTGCCCCGGCGTCCCGAACAAATAGAGCACCAGTTCGCGCTCGAGGCTGACCCGGCCGAAGTCCATCGCCACGGTGGTCGTGGTCTTGTCCGGCACCTTGCTCAGGTCGTCGACGCCCTCGCCGACGGAGGTCATCACGGCCTCGGTGGTCAGCGGCACGATCTCGGACACCGCGCCGACGAAGGTGGTTTTGCCCACGCCGAACCCGCCGGCAATGATGATCTTGACCGGCGTCGCCCCGGGCGGGCGGTTCGGTTCGTCAGAGGTTGCGGAGACCAATGAGGACCCTTTCCAGGAGAGCCAGGTCCGGCGCGTCGTTCGTGCCGGACTGCTGGACCGCGACCATCCCGCTCTCCGCGAGGTCCCCGACGATGACGCCGGCCACCCCGAGCGGCACGCGCAGCAGGGCGGCGATCTCGGCCACCGACTTGAACTCGGCGCACATCCGGCATACCTGCTCGTACTCGGGCACCAGGGCGTGCAGCGAATTCCAGCCCCGGTCGGTCGTCGTCACCAGCGCCTCGACCGCGAGGCGGGCGTGGGACGCGGTGCGCCCGCCCGTCACGGCGTAGGGGCGTACGAACGACGGACCGCCTTCCGATCCCACTATCCACCTCCCTCATAATGCGCGGTGCCCTTCGCTCACTCGGCCGGGCCCCGGACGCCGGGCGGGGCGGCGCGAGCGGATCAGCGGGGCAACGACTTGTGCAGTTCCTCGCGCAGCGCCGGGGTGAGCACCTCCCCGGTGCGGTCCACCAGCAGTGCCATCGCGTAGCCGATCAGGCCCATGTCGCTGTCGGTCGAGGCCATCGCCGCCATCACCGAGCCGTCGCTGACCGCCATGATGTACAGGAATCCGCGCGCCATCTCCACCACGGTCTGGGTCACCGCGCCGCCTTCGAAGATGCGCGCCGAGCCCTCCGTAAGGCTGTACAGCCCGCAGGCGACGGCCGCAAGCTGGTCGGCGCGATCCCGCGGCAGCCCTTCGGAACAGGCCAGCAGCAGCCCGTCGGCGGAGACCACGGCGGCGTGGGCGACACCCGGCGTCTTGTCGACGAAATCGTTGATCAGCCAGTTGACGCCCTCAGCCGCCTCGCTCAGACTCGTCACACGCGCTCCATTGGTCACGATCGTCCGTCTCCCGATTCCTGGCCAAGTCCGGAGCTGCGCCGGAATCCGGACAATCGCTTGCGCACCGCGTCCGCCGAGGGGCCGAGTCCCGCGGGCGGCGCCGCCTTCGCCGCGCCCTCGCCGCCGGCCTGGCCCGGCACGAGGTTCGCTTTAGGGACGCGCTTGGGCAGCCCGGTCGTCGTCATCCCGTCGCGGGAGGGATGCGACAGCGCCGCCGCGGCGCGCCATCCGTCGTCGCCGGGCGAGGACCACGGAGACACGGCGGGCGAGGACGGCGGGGGCGGGTAGCCCCCACCCGGCGGCGTCGCGGCGCGCGGCGGGCTCCAGCCGGAGTGCGGACCCTCCGCTCCGCGGCGGAGGAACCACTCGGATTCCACGGCCTCGAAGATGGGCAGCCGCTCGGCCGTCGACATCGGGTCCTGAGGTACGACGGGCGGGGCCGGGTCCACAGGCGCGGGCACGGGCACGGGCGCCTGGTGGGCAGGCGTCGGCACGTGGTGGGCAATGGGCGTGGCGCCGACGGGCGTCCCGTTGATGTGCGTCGCGGGTTGCGGCGCCGGTTCCACGGGGGCGGGGCGGCGCGGGTTGTACTCGAACCAGAAGGCGTCGCCCATGCCTTCGCCCGTGCCGAGCCGAGCACCCTGCGACAGCTGCCGGGACAGCGCGTAGAACTCCTCGTCGATGCTGCGCGACCCCGGCCCGTCGAGCGTCCGGAACCCGGGCCCGTCGTCCGGCATGGGGACGACGAGCTTGGCCGGGATGGTGATCGACGCGCTGATGCCGCCGGCCTGGGACTGCGCCAGGCGGACCTCGATGGCGTAGCGCCCGGAGAGGCGGCCGACCACAAACAGCCCCATCTGGCGGGACACCGAGGCGTCCACCAGCGGCGGTTCGGCCAGGCGCGCGTTGGCCCGGTCCAGGTCGGCGTCCGTCATCCCGATGCCGACGTCCTCGATGTTCACCAGCACCCCGCCGCCGTCGGCCGTCCGCGCCGCCACCCAGACCTTGGTCTGCGGCGAGGAGAAGGCGGTGGCGTTCTCCAGCAGCTCGGCGATCAGGTGCGCCACGTCGGGGGCGGCCTTGCCGGAGATCCGGACCCGCGGCATCTCGCCGAACACGATCCGCTCGTACTGCTCCACCTCGGCCGCGGCGGCCCGGGCGACGTCGACCAGGCGCACCGCCTCGGTCCACCGCCGCGCGGCCTCCTCGCCCGAGAGCACCAGCAGGTTCTCGTTGTTGCGGCGCATCCGGGTGGCCAGGTGGTCGAGCCGGAACAGCTGGGCGAGCCGGTCGCCGTCCTCCTCGCTGTTCTCCAGGTCGTCGATCAGCCGCAGCTGCCGCTCCACCAGGGTCTGGCTGCGCCGGGAGAGGTTCGTGAAGATCGCGTTGACGTTCTGGCGCAGCATCGCCTGTTCGGAGGCCAGGCGCACCGCCGCGCCGTGCACCTCGTCGAAGGCGCGGGCGACCTCCCCGACCTCGTCGCGCGAGTGCACCGCGATCGGCGCCACCGGCTCCTGCTGGTCGGCCTCGTGCGGGTCGCTCAGCCGGCGGATGACGTCGGGCAGCCGCACGGTCGCGATCTCGTAGGCGGAGTTGCGCAGCACCCGCAGCGGTCTGACGATCGAGCGGGCGATGAGCGCGGTGGCTCCGAACGCCAGCAGCAGGACGAACACGATGATCGCGGCGTTGAGGTACAGCTGGGTGCGGGCGGCCGACAGCAGCGTCCCGGTGCGCGCCTGGATCTGCGAGCCGATCTGCGCCTCGACCGCGCGGATCTGCCCTATCTTCGTCGTCGCCGCGGCGTAGGCGCCGCCGTTGGTCATCCCGATATCGCCGACCGGGTGCGAGCTGAGCGCGGCGTCGATCGCCTGCTGCACGACGATGTCGGCGGCGCCGGTGTCCTGGCCGCCGACCGTGGTCTGATAAAGGTTGACGCTCTGCGCGGGCGCCTGTGCGGTGAAGGCGGCGTAGGCGCTGTTGTACGTCGCCTGCGCCTGGATCAGGTCCTCCTGCTGCTCGCGGACCTGCCCGCCGCCGAGGATCCCGGCCAGATAGCCGCGCTCCTGCGAGGTCTGCTCCCCGGCCTGCCGCACCAGGCTCAGGGTGCTGACGAGGTTGCCGAGGGTGTGGTCGGTGGTGCCGGTCGCCAGCTGGTCGTCGTAGTTGAGCAGCCCGTCGATGACGACGGTGTAGGCCTGGAACACCGGGCGGCTGTCACCGAGGCTGATCACCGAGGAACGCAGCACCGGAATGTCGCCGAGCCGCGCCTCGGCCCGCGCGGCCAGCGTCTGCGCCGACGAGGACAGGGCGCCGATCGCCCCGCCGTACTGCTGCTGCGCCGCCTGGAACGCCTTCACCTGTGTGTCGGTGGCCGCCTCGGCGGCGGACAGCGACTGCATCACCGTGGCGGACTCGCCGCCGGCGAGATAGAGCGCGATGAGGTCGCGCTCATCCTGGACGGCGTGTACGAGCCCGGCGACCGACTGGGAGACGTGCACCTGGCCGCTGAGGTCGTCCTCGGTGTGGATCGCGTCGTTCTCGGCGACCACCTGGACCGCGGCCAGCGCCACGCTCGCGGTCAGCGGCAGCAGCACCAAGAGCACCAGCCTGGTGCGGAGGCGAAGGTCGCTCAGGCGCTGGCGCGGTCGCGGCACCGGACTCTTTTCGCGCACGTGGCCTCACTACCAAACCGTTCGTCGTGCTCCGCCCGAGCAGTAACTGCGTTCCCGAATACGCCGCGGGTTTCCGATACGGCGATGTACGGGCCCGTGTAGCGGCAATTTGAGCACAGCCGCGCTGGGGCGGCCAAGAGTTCGTACAACTGACTTAACGGCATTGTCGCACTCCCGAACCCCTCTTGTGGGTGACCCGCGTTGTGCGATGTCACAGGCTGTTCTGCTGTGGAGTGAACCGGTCCAGCAGGGTGTAGTCCACCAGTTCGCCTATCGTGTGGTGCACGCACAGCATGGCGTAGAGCTCCTGGCGGACCAGATCAGGACTCTTGGAGCGCAGCACCAGCCGGTCCCCGCCCTGGTAGATGGTGATCCCCTCGAAGCCGAGACCGGTCGTGCGGTAGCGGTCGTACACCGCGAGCAGCCGCTCGGCCGGCGCGGCCCGGTAGTCGAGGATCGAAGAGATCAGGCCGTGTCCCGGGCGGGAGACCACCCGCACGGTGCGGCGAGCCGAGCCGTCCGCCCCGGGCAGCCGGGATATCCGGGAGCCGTCCGGAAGGCGCAGGTGGACCGGGAGCTCCGCGGCGTCCGGGGCGTTCCACAGCTGGTCGCAACCCAGGTCCGCGACCGCGCCCCACAGCCCGGGCGAGAACGCGCGTTCTCCCATGACCAGCAGCGTGCCCGGCGGGATCGCCGCCGCCAACTGGCGCAGCGGCGGGCGATCGGAGCCCTCGTCCAAGCCCGCGGCCACGACCCGGTGGCCGCGGTCGTCGATGAGCAGTGACAAGCGCACCTTCGGGAACGCCGGCCCCGGCGCGCTGTCGCGCACCCGCCCGCCGAACTCGATCCGGTTGGCCAGCGTGTCGGGCACGTCGATAGTGACCGAGTCCAATCGCAGGGTGCGACGGCATCCGGGCAGCAGCGGGTCCGGCGCGATCGCCGTGGCGGGCCCGGCCACCTCCTCAAACAGCAGCCGCAGCGGGTCGACGCCGAGGCGCCGCCGGGCCCGCCCGATCGCGGCGGCGGTCGCGGTCGCGTTCGGCCCGTGGCCGTTCTGCGGCGCGCTGCCCGGGCTGGTCAGGCCCGGCACGCCGCGCAGGATCTCGGCGAGCACCTCCTCGTAGGAGAGCGAGCCGAAAATCCACATCCCGAGGGTGAAATAGACCATGAGACGGGCCGGCAGCAGCCGTTGGCGCTGCTCCCGGCGGCCTAAAGTATCAAGTATCTGATCAACGCGCGGCGGTGGGAACGCGCGCATCAGCAGCCCCAGCACGACTCGCTGAGGCAATCGGGCCCCCAAGGCCGTGGCTGTCTGACCTGCCCGTGGCATGCGAGCACCTTACGGCAGAGGCACCGACGGTCACGACGGGGAAACCCTAAGTTCACAGTGACCACGCGGACTCCCTTGTTGCCCCCGGCCGATCGGTGGCATTCTCATGGCGCAGTGGAGGGGGTAGCGTCAGGAGACCGTATGCGAAGATCCGTACACTGCGATCCTGAAGGCCCCGGCGCGACCGCGCCGCCCCCCTCGCTCACGCTGCGCGGCGTCGTCAAGCGGTTCCGCGGCCCGAACGGGCGGACCCGCACGGTCCTCGACGGGCTGGATCTGACCGTAAAGCCCGGCGAATTCATGGCCCTGATCGGCCCGACCGGCTGCGGCAAGTCCACCGTGCTCTCGCTCATCTCCGGCGCCGCCCGGCCCGACGGCGGGCAGGTGCTCGTCGGCGGCGAACCGGTGTCCGGCGCCGACCCGCGCACCGGCTTCGTCTTCCAGCAGGACGCTGTCTTCCCGTGGAAGACGGTCTTGGCGAACGTCGCCGCCGGGCCCAGGTTCCGCGGCGTCGACCGCAAGGACGCCGAGACGCGCGCCCACGACTGGCTGCACCGGGTGGGCCTGTCCGGGTTCGAGCACTACTACCCGCACCAGCTGTCCGGCGGGATGCGCAAGCGGGTGGCACTCGCCCAGACCCTGGTCAACGAGCCCCGGCTGCTGCTGCTCGACGAGCCGTTCTCCGGCCTGGACGCGCAGACCCGGCAGATCATGTGCGACGAGCTGCTCGACCTGTGGGAGGGCACGGGCGCCTCGGTGGTGCTGGTCACCCACGATCTCGAGGAGGCGATCGCGCTCGCCGACAGCGTCGCCGTGCTCACCGCGGGGCCGACCGCGGTGAAGAAGGAGTTCGCGGTCGACCTGCCCCGGCCGCGGCGGGTGCGCGAGATCCGGTTCCGGCAGCGCTTCGTGGAGCTGCACGAGCAGGTCTGGTCCTGTCTGAGCGACGAGGTGCGCATCGCCTATGCCCGCACGACGACCGCGGCGGTCTGACCCGGCCGCGCCGCACGACGACGGGCCGGCAGTCCTCGACCACGCGAGCGCTGACGGCCTGCGTCCGAACGGCACCGGCGCCGACCGTCCCCGCCGTTCCCGCCGGCGCCTGTGGATCGTCTGCGGCCAGTTGGCGCTGCTGGTCGCGTTCGTCGGCGCCTGGCAGGGGCTGGCGCAGGCGAAGGTCATCGACGTGTTCTTCTTCGGCGAGCCGTCGGGCGTGTGGCGCCAGCTGAGCACCTGGGTGCAGTCCGGCACGGCCGAGGGCCCGCTGTGGATGCAGGCCTGGGTGACCTTCCAGGAGACCCTGATCGGCTTCGGCATCGGCGTCGCGCTCGGGGTCACCTTCGGCATCCTGCTCGGCCGGATCCAGGTGCTCGCCGACCTACTGTCGGTCTACATCGGGGCGGCGAACTCGATCCCGCGCATCGTGCTCGGCTCGGTCTTCGTGATCTGGTTCGGCCTCGGCATGACCAGCAAGGTCGCGCTCGTGGTGGTCCTGGTCTTCTTCAACGTGTTCTTCAACGCCTTCCAGGGCGCCCGCGAGGTGGACCACGGGCTCGTGGCCAACGCCCGCCAGCTCGGCGCCGGACGGATCGCCGTGCTGCTCCAGGTCATCCTGCCGGCCGCGTTCAGCTGGATCATCGCGAGCCTGCGCACCGCGTTCGGCTACGCCGTCACCGGGGCGGTGGTCGGCGAGCTGCTCGGCGCGCAGCAGGGCCTCGGCACCCTGATCGCCCAGGCGCAGGGCGACTTCAACCCGGACGGCGTCTACGCCGGGCTCCTGGTCACCACGACGCTCGCGCTCGCCGCCGAGGGGGCGATCACGCTCGTCGAGCGGCGCCTGCTGCGGTGGCGCCCGCAGCGCCCCCAGTCTCCGTGAGCCGCGCCGCGCCGGCGGCTCGCGGTCCCGCACACGCACGATGCTCAAGTTCCCTCCTACCCACAGACGAAGAAGAGGTCGAACCGATGTTCCGCAGAAAATCCGCGCTGCTCGCGATAGCGGCGGTCACGGCGTTGTCGGGTATCGCAGGCTGCTCCTCGAACTCGCCCGCCACCGCTCCCGTCGCCGCCACCAGCCCGGTGCTGGTACGCCTGTCGGTGTCCAACCTCACCAACCAGAACTACATCCCGCTGATCCTCGCCCAGCGCCTCGGCCTGTTCGCGAAGCAGGGCCTGAACGTGCAGATCACCAACGTGACCAACGGGTCGCAGACCTTCCAGATGATGCTGGCCAAGCAGGTCGACGGCGTCGTCGGGTTCTACGACCACAACATCGACCTGGCCTCGAAGGGCACCGGCACCGAGTCGGTCATCCAGCTGCTCCAGGCCCCCGGCATGGTCGAACTGGCGCGCGCCGACGAGGCGGCGTCGATCACCTCGCCCGCGGATCTTTCCGGCAAGAACGTCGGCATCACCGGCCTCGGCGGCTCGACCGAGTTCCTCGCCGACTACCTGGCCGCGCACAACGGCGTCCCCGTCAACCAGATCCACCCGGTCAACGTGGCCGCCGGGCCCACGTTCGTGGCCGCGATGCAGCACAACTCCATCGACGCCGGCATCACCACCGAGCCGACCATCTCCCAGCTGCTGGCCAAGCACCTCGGAAAGGTCATCGTGGACATGCGGTCGGCCGCCGGGACGCAGGCGGCGCTCGGCGGCCCGTACCCCGGCACGGCCCTGACCTTCCCCACGGCCTGGGTCGAGAGCCACACCGCCACCGTGCAGAAGGTGGTCGACGCGCTGGTGCAGTCGCTGCGCTGGATTCAGCAGCACTCCGCCGAGCAGATCACCGACCAGATGCCGGCCGACTACTACCAGGCCATCGGCAAGACGTCGTACGTCGAGGCGCTGGCCAACGAGATCGGCATGTTCAGCCCGACCGGGCTGATGGTGACGGACGGTCCGCAGAGCGTGTTCCGGGTGCTGTCGGCGTTCGACCCGACGGTCAAGGGACACCAGGTGGATCTGGCCAAGACCTACACCGACCAGTTCGTCCAGCAGGTGCCCTCGAGCTGACCGTACGCGGGGACAATCGGAAGGCTCCGGGTCGCAGCGTACGTTTTCGGGTCCAGCAGTGAACGGTGCGGATGCTATACACGCACAGCGCGCCAGTAATGGCACAGCATCGGCATCCGCACCGTTTCCTGCACCCCTAACCGATCATCGCCGTGGACATAGTCCCTGAAGCCGCGCATTAGCGCGGCCCTCTGCTCCGGCGGCGCCATCAGATACCCCGAGTAGGTGGCGAGCAGGCCGCAGATCTCGTCGCGGGTCACGCTCGCCTGCCACGGCAGCACGGAGACCTCGACCCCGCGGAAAGGCGCCTCGACCGGCAGCCACTGCTCCTCGAGGAAATACCGGATCCGGGTTTCCACCCGGTCATCGGAATTAGTGCACTGCCTCCGGAAATCCTCCAAGTCGGCCACCCACGGGACGCTTCTGTCGCGCCGGTTCCAGATGATTCCGAGCATTCCCTCCGGGCGCAGCACCCGGGCTATCTCCGGAATGGCGAGGGCCGGGTCCATCCAGTGCCAGGCGGAGGACACCAGCACCGCGTCGACGCTCGCCTCGGGCAGCGGGACGCGCTCGGCCACCCCGTCCAGCGCGACCGCCCCGGGGCAGTTCTCCGCCAGGATGTCGCGCATCCGCTGGTCGGGCTCGACCGCGTAGACCGTGGGGAACCGGCGCACCAGCAGCCGGGTCAGCGCCCCGGTGCCCGCGCCGAGGTCGAGCACCGTCTCGCAGCCCGGGGGCGTGACCGCGTCCACGATTCCCGACGGCGGCCCTATACGGTATTTGTCATAGTCGCGAGCGGCCACCCCGAAGGATTTCGAACGCTCCGATGCTGTGGGCATGTCCGATATCTTAGACGCGGATTCACCTGCGGTGTCGAGGAATCGCGAACACGCGACGCCCGGCGAACCGCGGCGGAATCCGCGCCGCCGGCCGGGCGACGCGAAGGAAAACGTTCTTGGGCGCACGCGCGCCGCCGCGCGCCCCCTACAGCCCGTCACGCATCCGTCACCCCCCGCGCATCCAAATCGTAGGTGATTACTCACTTCCATGACGGGTACGGCTTCGGTACGTTCAACTCGATTGGTCCGCCGTGATCAACGCACACCGGCCGGATGGGGCCGCGGGTGCGGTAGGGAGATGGAGAGAGCGCTGGCGCTTCCGAGGACCGCCCGGCACGGCCGCCCGCGGGCAGTGGCCGTGTCCGAGGGAGAGCGGCTGCCCACGCCGCGAACCCCGGTCGCCGCCGCCCGCCCTCCGCAGCCGTCCGACACCGGCCGGGGCTGCCTGATCCGCGAACAGCCGCACGGGGGCGGCAGCGCGGACCGACGGACATAACGGATTTTCCGCGAAAGACGCCCCCGTATGACGCTGCACCGCACCGAGCACGACGTCCTCGTCGCCGCCCCCGCGGCCGAGGTCTTCGCGCTGCTCGACTCCTTGACCGACTGGCCGCTGCTGATGTCCCGGATCGTGCACGTCGAGCCGCTGGCCCAGGACGGCCCCGCCCGGCTCGCGCACTTCTGGGCCCTGTCCGCGCGCGGGATCGACGACGCGGTGTGCCGGGTGGCGCCCGGCCCGGACCCCGCGGAGCTGAACATGGCGCTCGTGGCGACGCGTCCGCCGGCATCGGCGCTGAACCTGCGCTGGCGCGCCGAACCGGACGGCGCCGAGCACAGCAAGGTCACACTCACCCAGGAGTTCGAGGCGATCGCCGACGACCCGGACGCGGTGCGCCTGCTGCGGCGGCTGCTTGGCGCGCTCGCGGAGAGCGACCTGTCCTCGCTGCGGCTCGCGGCCGCGATCCACGCGGCGTATCCGGCTTGCCGCTTCAGCTTCGGCAACCGCGTCCCGCTGGACCGTGACGCCTCCGCGGACGCGGCGTTCGACTTCCTCAGCCGGCCGGAGAAGTGGCCCTCGCACCTGCCCGGCGTCGTGCTGGTGTCCGTCAACGAGGAGCGGCCCGGGGTGCAGCGGCTCGAGATGACCATCGAGGAGCCGGACGGCTCGATGCGCGAAGAGCGGGCCGCGCGCCTGTGTTTCCCGCAGCGGCACACGATCGTGCAGAAGGACCTGCGGCCGCGCGCGCCCCTGTTCAGTCACACCGCGGTCTACTCGGTCACCCGCGCCATGGACGGGGAGGCGGGCTCGGTCGCCTGTCGGCACACGATGGTGCTCGACCCGCTTGCGGTGGCGCCCGCCTTCGGACCGGACGCGACGTTCGCGCACGCCGCGGAGGCGGTGCGCCGGACGGTGTCCGTGGAAAGCCTGCTGACGCTGCGGTGGGCCGCGCTGGTCGGCGAACTCGGCAGCACGTAGCGCGGTATCGCCCGGGCCCCATGCCCGGCTTGGTGGTGCG